>WHTW01000119.1 GCA_009377525.1 Rhodospirillales bacterium | reverse complement strand
GGTGAGTAGGCGTGCGCCTCTGCCGTAGCGATCAAGAAGGGATCGGTGGCGAACTTTTCCTTCCCTTGTTGTACGAGTATGCGTCTGGTGAAGCTTTCAATTACTCACATTTTTGCGCTGATCATCGTCCCCAGCTCGATATCGGCCAAGTACGATGAATCGTCCGAGAGCGGTGCCGAGCGAAAAGACCACTGCCTGCTGCCCGGCAACGAGTGTACGCAACGCGCCCGCATCGGTCGGATTTACGGCGCCCACCTCGATACCCGGCGGCTGGCCCGCAAGCTTGGTCGCGTCGCGCGTTTGCCCGCGGATCGTGTGACCGCGCTCGCGGCCTTGCGCCAGAATGCGGCGGCCTACCCCGCGCTGGTGCCGAGGTTAACTCTTGCCAAATTCCCCGGCCCGGTTGACGCTGCGCGGCTTCCGCAGTGAATGCGACACTATTCGCACAGCAAAACCCGTCCGGGAAGAACCGCCATGCCTGATTCCTTCCACAACCCCGCCCCGCGGCAGCTCGACGTTGTCATCGTCGGCGCGGGCCTTGCCGGACTCTACGCCATCCACCGCCTGCGCGGCATGGGCTTGACGGTCCGCGCCTACGAGGCGGGATCGGGCGTCGGCGGCACCTGGTTCTGGAACCGCTATCCCGGCGCGCGCTGCGACGTCGAAAGCCTGGAATACTCCTACGCCTTCTCCGACGAACTGCAGCAGGAGTGGAAGTGGCCGGAGCGCTACGGCAACCAGCCGGAGATACTGCAGTACATCAACCATGTCGCCGACCGCTTCGATCTCCGTCGCGACGTCCAGCTCAACACGCGCGTGATGTCGGCCGTGTTCGACTCCAAAGCCGGCGGATGGACGGTGACGACCGACAAGGGCGAGGAAATCCGCGCGCGCTATTGCGTCATGGCGTCAGGTAACCTCTCCACGCCGCGGGTGCCCGATTTCAAGGGCATCCATGACTTCAAGGGCAAGTGGTACCACTCCGGCCTGTGGCCCCATGACGGCGTGGATTTCACCGAACTCAGGGTCGGCGTGGTCGGCACCGGCTCGTCCGGCGTCCAGATGATTCCGCTGATCGCGCGCCAGGCCAAGCATCTCACCGTCTTCCAGCGCACCGCCAATTTCAGCCTGCCGGCGCGCAACGGGCCGATGGAGCCGGAGCGTGAGCGCAACCACAAGGCCGACTATCCCGCCCGCCGCCGCGCCGCCTACGACACGCCCTTTGCCATCGGCGGATACCCGAGGCCGACGAAATCCGCGCTCGAGGCCTCGCCCGAGGAACGTCAGGCCGCCTATGAGGCCAAGTGGCAGGAAGGCGGCAGCATTTCCTACCTCTACGCCTACACCGATCTACTAGTGAACAAGCAAGCCAACGATACGGCCTCGGAGTTCGTGCGCAACAAGATCCGCGACATCGTGAAGGACCGCAAGACGGCCGAGCTGTTGGCGCCGAAGGATCATCCGATCGGCACCAAGCGGCTCTGCCTCGATACCGGCTACTACGAGACCTACAATCGCGACAACGTCACGCTGGTCGATGTGCGCAGCGATCCGATCCAGGAGATCACCGCGACCGGCCTGCGCACGGGCAAGCGGGAGTTCGAGCTCGACGCCATCGTCTTCGCCACCGGCTTCGATGCCATGACGGGCGCGTTGCGCGAGATCGACATCCGCACCACCGATGGCGCGGTGCTGGCCGACAAGTGGGACGGCGGTCCACTCACCTATCTCGGCCTGATGGTGGCGGGCTTTCCCAACATGTTCGTGATCACCGGCCCCGGCAGCCCCGGCGTGAAGACCCAGATGATCGCCTCGATCGAGCAGCACGTCGACTGGATCGCCGGCTGCCTTGCCCACATGCGCGCCAAGGGCCTCGACGGCATCGAACCGACCCTGCAGGCCGAGATCGAGTGGGTTAGCCACGTCAATACGGTCGCCTACAGCACGCTCTATCCGCTGGCCAATTCCTGGTACATGGGCGCCAACATTCCCGGCAAGCCGCGCGTGTTCATGCCCTATGTCGGCGGCTTCGACCGCTACAAGCGGCGCTGCGACGAGGTCGCCACCAAAGGCTACGAGGGATTCACTCTGTCCCATCACGACGCTGTCGTGGCCTAATCGGCAGTAGCTGAGAGAGGCCGGCCGTCAAAGCCGGCGCCGGTGCATCGAGACCTAAATCACGGGTTTCGCCCCCTGAGGTTGTTGCAACGCCGGGCGGGACGGGGCCAAACGACGAACGGATCCTATTTACGATTGAATGAAAAACGCGACTCAGGTCAATCTGGAAGGCGCGCCCGTCATTCTGGCAAAACTCTCGCAAAAACGGTGCTTCAAAGTTGTTGCCCGATGTACTCCCTTTTGCTCAAGAATGAGCGCGGATCAGAGGCAGAGACTTGTGGCCTAAACGAGCCGTCGAATTACTTCGCAATTTCTGCGGGCGCTCGAATCGGGCGCCATTCCTGTAAGCGTATCCGACTAGAAGACCGTTGACCGTCTGGATAAGATTTTCAGTAGGGACAGCGCTGATGTCGGCGACGCTGAAGCTTCGCTTCGCGTGACGGCAGTGCCCATCGGACAGGTCGCCGCTGCTGTGACGTAATCGGCCAAGAACGCCGCGATCAGCCCTATTGCGGCCGGAGCCTTGTGTCGCCGCGTGTGACGGTTTTGCGATCAGAAGTAGCGGTCGATGGCATGGCAATTCCCGACCTCTGGACCAATTCGGCGGTTTTGCTGAGATGTGCATTCAGGAGGGCGATTGCCTGGTCGGCCTTGTGGTTGATGGTCGCCTCGAGGATAGCGCGGTGCTCCTCGACCACGTTGCGCGGCGTGCGCGGAATGACCTTTCCCGAGAGGTGGCGATAGCGGTCGGCACAGTCGAAGAGCATTTCGGCGAAATTCAGCAGCCAGCGCGAGCGACAGGCAGCGATCAGCGAGGCATGAAATGCCCGGTGCTGCTGCTCCCACACGGGGTCGAGCATGCCGGAGCCGTCTTCCAGGCGAGTCGGCGTGCGCGATAGGCGGTGGAACGCTAGGATGATGGCCTCTTCCCATGCGGCGTCGCCGTGTTGGATCGATTCGCGCAGCGCGATCTCGTTGATCCAACAGCGCGTGCGCGTGAGCTCAAGAAGCTCTTCCTCGCTCACCGGCGAGACGCGGAATCCCTTCTGGTCCTGTTGCCAAACCAAACCTTCGGCCGACAGGCGGTTGAGCGCCTCACGCACCGGACTGCCGCCCACGCCGTAGCGCGCCCGCAGCGCCTCGATGCGCAATTTCTCGCCCGGAGCCAAACGCGCAGATACGATCTCGCGGCGCAACTGCTCGTACACAGTCGACGCCAACGTGCCGGACTCAATCTCGCGTAACGAAAAGCTCATCGATTTACTTTTGCATGATTATCGCGTGAAAGGCAGGATCGCAACACGTTTTGTCGATTTTTCTCATAACTGACCTCAATCGTCGAGATTTTGGGAGGTGTGTAACTATGGCACCTGGCGCCGTCGACATCCATACGCACATCGTGCCGGCCAGCTTTCCCGCTTACGCTGGCCGGCACGCCAATGTGCGCTGGCCGCAGATGGCCGCCGGATCGGATTGTCGGCACTGCAACGTCATGATCGCCGGCAAGGTCTTCCGGACGGTGAGCGACGAGTGCTGGAGCATCGAGCGCCGTCTCGAGGCGATGGTCGCGTCGCGCGTGGCGCGCCAGATCCTCTCGCCGATGCCCGAACTTCTCTCCTACTGGCTCGAGCCCGAGGATGCGCTGGCGCTCGGCCGGCACATCAACGACACGATCGCCGATATGATCGCCGAGGGAGGTGGTCGCTTTGCGGGACTCGGTACCGTGCCACTCCAGGATCCCGATCTGGCTACGCGCGAACTCGAGCGGCTGATGCATTCGGGCAAGTTCTGCGGCGTTGAGATTGGCACCAATGTCAATGGCGTTGCGATTGGTGATGCGCGCTTCGAGTCTTTTTTTCAGGCAGCCGAAGAGCTTGGCGCGGCGATTTTCGTGCATGCGCTTCACCCGGCCGGTATGGATCGGCTAGTTGGGCCAGCCGGACTCGCTGCCCTCGTAGCATTCCCCTGTGAAACTGCCTTCGCAATTGCCTCGCTGATTACTGGCGGGATTCTGACCCGACGCCCGAAACTAAAAATTGCCTTTAGCCATGGCGGCGGGGTGTTTGGACTCGTCTTGCCGCGTCTCATGTACGGCTGGAAGACGATCCCCGAGCTGGGCGAGCATATCCGCCAGTCGCCGGCCGAACAGGTGCGCAAACTCTTCTACGACACTCTCGTTTACGACACTGCCACTCTCGCCTTCCTGATCGAGCGGTTCGGCGTCACGCAGCTTTGCGTCGGTACCGATCATCCTTTCCTGATCCAGGAGCCCGATCCGGTCGGCGCCATCGAAGCGCTCGGACTAAGCGCGAGCGAGTGCGATCTCCTGCTGTTCGGTAACGCCTCAAGATTTCTCGGAGAACGATCATGAGCCAGCAATCGGCACTGCATGTGGCCAAGACGCAGGCTTTCGCAGTCAGAACCGAGTGTCGCCGCTACGAGGGTCGCGTCGCGATCGTCACCGGTGCGGCCCAGAGTCTGGGTCGCGTCATTGCTCGCCGTATAGCCGAGGAGGGCGCAAGCGTCGTCATTGTCGACATCCAGGAGGAGCGGGTGAAGCGCACGGCGCAGCAGCTCCAGGATGAAACGGGAAAGCCGGTCCTCGGATTGGGCGGCGACCTCAGCTTGCCTGGCGTGGCCGACGAGGTGGTTGCGCGCACGGTTCGCGAGTTCGGCCAGGTCGACACGCTGGTGAACAACGCTGCCGCTCTAATTCGCATGCGGCTGGTCGATTTCACCGAGGAGTTGCTCCAAAAGGCGGTGAACTGGAACGTGTGGAATACGTTGCGCTGCTGCAAAGCCGTGGTGCCGCACATGATCGAGCGACGCTACGGGCGGATCGTGAATATCGGCGGCGAGGCTTGGCGCACCGGTGCTCCGTTTCACACGCTGCTGGCCGGTGTTGGCAAGGGCTCGATGGTCGGACTCACGGTGACGCTGGCGGGCGAAGTGATCGGCCAAGGCATCACCGTTAATTGCGTCTCACCCGGCGGCATGGAGACCGAGGCCGACGGCGATCCTAGCCCGAGCAAAGTGAGCCACCGGGATCCGAGCTGGACCGGCTCCGACGTCATGAAGGAGCTGGCGAAGTTGGCGGCCGCGCGTGGTGTGAGCATAGGTCGACCGGCCCACCCCACGGAGGTGGCGGCAGCGGTAGCGTTCTTCGGCGCGCCGGAATCGTCCTTCGTCACTGGACAGCATTTGGGGGTGAGTGGCGGCATGGCGATGCTGTAGGTCGTCGGTTCGCGGTGCGGCAGAATTATCGATTTTCTACTATTCTATGACTAAAATATCGATATTATCTGATGAAGAAATCGGACTCAGGCGAAAGAACGATGCCCGGCGTGATGGAGGAAGGCAATGCACGCGACAAGGCGTTCAGCGCGCGCTGCGATGGGCTACGGGCCGGGGTTACCGAGACCGAGAGCAAGCTCGGCGCGATGGCGCCTCATAGCAGCGGACCGGCATCGCCGGCCGACGCTTACCACAGCATTCAGCTCGCGAAATCAGACGGCAGGTAATCGGTTCCCATCGGCCTCCTGATCCCCATCGGCACGGCCAGTTTAGAGTCACGGGTTCACCCAGAGGACGGAAGGAGGGAGCGGTGCAAATCCTACGGTTCGAACGCAATGGCAAGGCGCGGCTCGGTGTCCGCGAAGGCGACGAGGTGGTGGATCTCAATGCCGTCGTGTCGAACCTGCCGACCGACGTCTGCGAGGTGCTGCGTCAGGGACCAGCGACCATGCAGGCGGTCCGCGATGCGGCGACGTCTGCATCCCGCGCGGCGCACATACCCGCTGCAGGACTGAAACTGCTGCCCCCGGCCGCCACGCCCGGCAAGGTCATCTGTCTTGGATTAAACTATGTCGACCATGCCGCCGAAGCGGGACGGACGCGGCCAGACTATCCGATCGTGTTCTTTCGGGGTGCTTCCTCATTCGTCGCCGACGGCCAGCCGATCGTGCGGCCGAACTGCTCGGACAAGCTCGACTACGAGGGTGAGCTCGTGGCCTTCGTCAGCCGGCGGGCGCGTCACATCTCTCGCGAGGACGCGTTGTCGGTGATCGGCGGCTATTCGGTGTTCAACGATGCCTCGATCCGCGACTACCAGACACGTACGTCGCAATGGACAGTCGGCAAGAACTTCGACGGCACCGGTGGGTTCGGCCCGGCCTTCGTGGCGGCCGATCGGTTGCCGCCGGGCGCAGCAGGGCTGAAGATCGAGACTCGGCTCAACGGCCAGAAGGTACAGAGCGCCAACACTTCAGACATGGTGTTCAACGTTGCCGAAACGGTGGTGATCTTGTCGGAGTGCATGACGCTGGAGCCCGGCGACCTCCTTGTGATGGGTACGCCCGGCGGCGTCGGGGCGGCGCGCAATCCGCAGCTATTCATGAAGCCGGGTGATGTGTGTGAAGTCGAAATCGAGGCGGTTGGCTTACTGCGTAACCCGATCGTGCAGGAGGGACACGCCTGAGGGCGATGTCGCTGCGGGCGCTAAGGACAGGAGGACAGGCATGGAAAAGATCGAACTGAAAGAGTTCATCATCGACGACCGGGGAAACGGCATATTCCGTATCAACCGTCAGGCATTTACCGATCCGGAGATTCTCGACGTCGAGCGCCGCGAGATCTTCGACCGCACCTGGCTTTACGCCGCGCATGTTTCCGAAGTCGCCAAGCCCGGCGCCTTCGTCACGCGCCGGGTCGGCGGACGCCCCGTCATCGTGACCTGCGACGCTTCAGGCAAACCCCATGTCTTCCTGAACAGCTGCCCGCACCGCGGCAACCTTGTCTGTCTTGAGAAGTCGGGGTCGGCGCGGGCGCTGACCTGCTTCTATCACGCCTGGAGCTTCGACCTTTCGGGCAAGCTGCTCGGCGTGCCGGATGCCGAGGCCTACACGCCGGCCTTCAAGCGCGAAGAGATGGGGCTGAAGTCGGTGCCGCGGATGGAAAACTACCGTGGAATGATTTTTATCAGCTACGACGCCGGCATAGAGAGCCTGGAGAGCTATCTCGGCAACGCCCGCGAGTATCTCGACTACATGATCGATTTCGGTGGCGATGAAGTCGAGATCGTGCAAGGCGCCCAAGCCTATAGCATGAAGGCCAACTGGAAGCTGCTGGTCGAGAACAGCATGGACGGCTACCACGCGCTGTCGACCCACCACCGCTACTTCCACCAGTACCTACCGGACATCGGCATGGATCCGGCGGCTTGGGCGGGCGCCAACCGGACGATGGGCAGGGGCGTTAGCTTGGGCGGCGGCCACGCCATGGTCGAGTCGCCGCAGCGGCCGACCCCGCTCACCAGCAGCGCCAAGGTCGAACTCGATGCCATCCGGGCTCGGCTGGTCGAAAAACACGGGCCGGACAGGGCGCACCGCATCGCGGATTATACGCGCAACCTGTTCATCTTCCCGAACCTGATCCTGATCTCGCTCTGGCATACGGTGCGGACGTTCTATCCGCTTCGCCCGGACTATATGGAGGTCGACGCCTGGGCGCTGTTCCCCAAGAACGACAGCCAGCAGCTACGCCAGAAGCGGATGGACAACTTCCTGTCCTTCCTCGGACCGGGCGGCTTCGCCACGCCGGACGACGTGTCGGGGCTGGAAGGCTGCCAACGCGGGTTTGCCACCATGCGCGAGCTGCCGTGGTCCGATATCTCGCGCGGCATGGGGCGCGAGGAGCCGTCGAGCCAGGACGAACTGCAGATGCGCGCCTTCTGGCGGCGCTGGGATGCGCTGATGCACGGCCGGCGCGGGCCGAGCGACTGCGCCGACCGCCCTGAACGCCGCCTGGCCGCGGAGTGAGGTGAACCATGGCAACCCAAGACCTCGCCCGCGTGGCACCCGTACGTTCCCTCGATCCCGCTGTGACGAGGGCCGAGATTGAGGAGTTTCTGATCCACGAGGCCGCGCTTCTCGACGAGTGGAAACTCGACGAGTGGCTGGCGCTGGTGGCCGAGGATGGCCGATATCTAATTCCCTCGCTCGATACGCCCGATTCAGATCATCGGACGGCGCTGTTTCTGATCTCCGACGACCGGCGCAACGTGGCCTCGCGCGTCAAGCAGCTCTTGGGCCGCACGAGCTGGGCAGAGACGCCGCACTCGCGCACCCGCCGCTTGGTCACCAACGTGCGCATCCTCGAGCAGGCGGAGGACTGGGTGAAGGTGACGGCGAACTTCGCGGTCTGGCGCTTCCAGCACGAGGCGACCGACTGCTATGTCGGCCGCTACATCCACGTGCTGGTGCGCGGGCCAAGCAGCGGGCTGATGTTCCGTGAGCGTCGGGCTGTTCTCGATCTCGAGACGCTGCGTCCGCACGGCAAGCTCAGCTTCATTCTTTAGCAGAGCACTCGTTGAATCGGAGGGAAAAGCGATGATCCGATACAAGAAACTCGGCTATGTCGAGCTGACGGTGACCGACCTCGATCGCTCCACCGACTTCTATCGCAACGTCGTCGGCCTCGAGCCGGCTGGTGACGGCCCCGACGGCGAACGACGTTTCCGCTGCTCCGAGGACCCCTATGCCGTCGCCTTGCACAAGGCGGACCAGCCTGGCTTCAAGCGCGGCGGCTGGATGGTTGAGGATGAACGGCAGTTCGAAACCCTGCACCGGCGATTGAAGGACGCCGGCGTCGCGTTCGAGCAGCTCGGCGCGGCAGAATGCAAGGCGCGCGGCTTGGGACGCGCCACGCGCACAGTCGAGCTGAATACCGGCGCGACGCTCGAATTCTACCTCCCGCCCGACGGCGCCAAGCCACAGCCCTTTGAGCCGACGATCGCCAAGATCCAGCGGCTAGGGCACGTCGTGTGGACGACACCCCACTACGACAAGGCCATTGCCTTCTTCCGAGACGTTCTCAACTTCGCGGCGTCCGACAGCATCGGCGACGGCATCACTTTCTTCCGTGCCTTTCCCAACCCCTATCACCATGGGATCGGCGTTGGCCGAGGACAGCGTAATCAGTTCCATCATCTCAACTTCATGGTTACGGAGATCGACGATGTCGGTCGTGGCCTTGCCCGCTTCAAGGTCAGGAACGTCCCCATTGTGTTTGGGCCTGGACGCCATCCGGCCTCGACCAGTGTGTTTCTCTACTTCTTGGACCCTGACGGACTGACGCTGGAATACAGCTACGGCATGGAGGAGTTCCCGGAAGTGGACGCGCGTGCACCGCGCCGGCTGGAACCGGTGCCGCTCAATATCGATTCCTGGGGTTCCTCCCGCGATCCGCGCATGACAGCGGTCGGTGAGATCGTCCCCTACAAGATCGCGGGTGCAGCCTAGTAGGACGCACCTAATAAAGAAAGCGGCGGCGGACGTAATAGCTGGCGCGACAATTGGGGAGGATCAATCGATGACTGGACGGCGTCTGTTCGAAAATCCGTGGTGGATCGTCGTGGGCTCGACGCTTGCACTTGTCGTTGGGAATGGACCAGTCAGCCTGTTCAGCTTCGGCGTGTTCTTGAAGCCGGTGAGCAGCGAGTTCGGCTGGGACCGCGGCACCATGACCGGCGCTCACGGTTTGGCGACCCTGTTCTCGGCGATCTGTGTGCCGATCGTCGGCATAATGATCGACCGTTGGGGCATCAAGCGCGTCATGCTCCCCATCGTTGCGCTGTACGGCCTGTCGATCGCCGCGCTTTCCCTGACGACAGCATCGGCTGTGGTTTTCATGACACTCTACGCCGTGACGGGCATAGCGGGGGCCGGACAAGGGCCGCTCCCATACGTCAAGTCGATCTCTGCCTGGTTCGACGAACGGCGCGGGCTGGCGCTGGGCATCGCCATGGCAGGCATCGGCATTGGGGTCATGATCGTCCCGCAGATCGTGAGGTTCATGATACAGGAATATGGCTGGCGCACCGCTTATGTCGGATTGGGCGGGTTGATGTTCCTTGTCGCCTTTCCCAGCCTAGTGTTGTTCGTTCGTGAGCCCGAGGAGGGCTTTGCACGCCGGCGCCATCGGCTTTCGCAGGCCGCCGACGTCGTTTTACCCGGCCTTAGTGTCCGCGAAGTATTGACTGGATCGCGGTTCTGGGTGCTTGCACTCTCTGTGCTTTGCGTATCTACCGTAGTCAACGGTACTGCCGTGCACATCGTACCGTTGTTGACGGATCGAGGTCTGTCACTGGCTGTCGCGACGTCGATGTTGGGCGCCTTTGGCTTGGGCACACTGGCCGGCCGGCTCCTGTCCGGTTACCTCGTCGATCGTTTCTTTGCCCCCTACATCGCCGCCATTTTCTTCTTGTTGGGCTGTGTGGGCATCGGCCTGATCATCAGCGGCGCCGGCGGATTGGCGCCGCTGTGTGGGATCATCTTCCTGGGGCTCGCGGCGGGAACGGAAGTCGACATGATGGGCTTCCTGACGTCGCGCTATTTCGGACTTCGGCGCTTCGGCGAGCTCTACGGCTACATCTTCGCGATCTTCGCGGTAGGGGCTGGCCTCGGCCCTTACGTGCTGGGCATTTGTTTCGACAGGTTCCATTCCTACAATTACGCACTGTTCGGTTACGTCGGCTTGCTCGTGCTCGCGAGCGCGCTGATGGTCATCCTTGGCCCATACGTCTTCCCAGTCGAAAAGACTGAGGCTGCCGTCGGGACGGCCTCCGCCGCCACCAAGCCCGTGACCTAGCTACCGAGAGCAGAAATGGCCATGCTTTTCACTCGCCGGGGACGCTGCCTTCGAGCGGCAATCATCAACCTGTCCAGCAGCAACACACGTTTTTAGTCGGATGCTAGTGCAGCCATCAAGACTCCAAGACTGTAATTGAGGGTCAGTAGTGAACTTAGAAGGGCTGTCACGACGGCGATCGTTGTCCGGCTCTTCGCTTTCTGAAGTTTAGTTAATAGACATTCAAATGCCAGTTACTTGGACAATCTCGCACCCGACCCGCTTGGTGGTCGCGTTAGCCAAGGGCGAAGTCGGCCTGAAAGACATTGAGGCCTATCTCGATGCAGTAATGGTTGCAGAAGCGTTGCCCTATCGCAAGCTCTTCGACACGACAGCGGCCTCGATCGCACTCAGTGATACCGAAATGATGACGCTCGGTGCGCGTATTCGCGCCTACATCGCTTTAGGCCCCATCGGCCCGCTGGCAATCGCCGCAACGTCCGATGAGAGTTATTGGCAGGCTCGAATGTTCGCCGTCCTGGCAGAGGCTGATCGTCCCGTGAAGATTTTCCGCAAACTCTCCACCGCTCGTGATTGGCTCGAAGGTCAGCCGCCGGGCGGCACGGCCCATCTACAGCCCCCAGCCTCAAACGACACGTGAGTGCCGAGCTTTCGGCCTTGCGCGCGCCACGTCAAATAGTCGTCAGCTCGTGCAGTGCAAACATCACAGTAGCGCGCGGACTTCTCCTTGCGTCATTGAGCTATCGGCCAAGGTGTCTTCGTCCCTGGTTCCCTAAGTTGGTGATCTCGACAACCACCATCTTGGCACTTCGATGTCGGAAGGTGGCCATCCGCCCCATCAGTACAAAATGTTCTTTTCGTACTGATGGGGCGGATGGCCAACTCACGCTTGGCCTTCTCTTGTATACAAGCCACTTAGAGCATGCTTGCGATGAGCCAGCATGCATGGGACGCCTCTGCGTCGTGGTAGGCGCAGGTCTATTCCGCAGCGATCCGTTTCGCTACCGTTGTATCGAGACCTTCGATCGCGCCCACGGTCGCCTTACGAGGATCGAGGAAACTGTCCCAGTAATCGATCGACGCCTTGATCGGCTCCATGACGCGCGGCTTGCGTGCGCCTTCGGCGGGAAACTCCTCCATGCCGAAACTGTACTCGACGGTGATGCCATCAGGGTCGAGGTAATACAGGAACATGCTGCCCGAGGGCGGATGGCGACCCGGGCCGTTGACGATCGGCACCTGCGCCTTGTTGAAGCGCGAGATGCCGCGGCCGATATCGTCGACCTCCGTCACCATGAAGTTGACGTGGTGTAGCTGGTCCTCGCTGGCGCGGCCCAGCCCAACGCCGTGGTGATACGGGTTGGGATGGCAGCGCATAAAACAGATCGTGCCGTCGATCATGTCGGAGACGCAGAAGCCCAGTACCTCCGTGTGGAAACGGCAGGCCGCGTCGAAGTCAGCGACTTTCAGGACGAAGTGACCGATCCGCTGGATCCTGGCCACGGTCGGCTTGAAGGGCTTGCCGCCCCACTGCCGCATGTTGGCATAGAATTCGTAGGTGGCGCCGGTGCTGGGCTCGCTGATGCGGAAGGCGCGTCCCAGGCCCAGGTCTTTGCGCTCGGCAGCGGAGACCTCGTGGACAGCGATGCCCTGGCCGGCGAGACGGCTGGCGAGCTGATCGAGCGCCCGCTCGCTCTTCATTTCGAAGCCAGCGCGTTTCAATCCGGGCTTTCCGCTGCGATAGAGCGCGATCGAATGATGGTCCTCGCTGCAGCGCAGGAAAGCGGTACCGTCGTCGAGGTCGCCGCTTCTCTGCAGGCCGACTTGCTTTTCGTAGAAGTCACGCGACTTCGCGACATCGCTGACGTTCAGCGCGACGTAACCCAGCTTCTCGTAGCCTTCCATGGCGTACTCCCTTCGAGCGGCCGTCAGAGGATGATGCTTATCTTACCGTGCGGGCGCAATGCGTCGACGTCGAGAACGGCTTTCTTGCTCCTGATCCTGAGGCCGCTGCCGTTGCTGATCAGCAGGTATTCGGCATGGCCGGGATAGATGTTGGTCACTTCCATGCGGCTGCGGAAGACGACGAAATTGCACGACACCGCTATGGTGCCGTTGCTGCTATCGCCGACCGCGACATTGCTGGTCATGTGGCGCGTGCGCGAGTGCGGCGACTCGGCGTGCGCGGTCTTCTTCAGGAGCCGCTTGGCGCGTTCGCCCAGGCGGTGGCGGTCGTCGTAGATCAGGAACAGCGAGGCGCCGGGCTTGCCGTCCGGGTCGTCGGTCGCCGGCACGAGGTATTCGCCGTCCTCGGTGAACAGTTCGGCCCATTCCTCGAGCTTCCAGGCGTCGAGCAAGGCTGCCTCCTTGATGAGGAAATCCTCGGCATCGGAGCGGCTGAGCTGCATGGTCATGGGCCCACCAGTTCGAGCGAGGGATCGCCCGAGACGAGCTGGCGCCAACGCCGCCAGAAGGTGCGCATCTGCAGCTCGTCCGTCTTGGTCGGCGCGTTGGACAGCATGCCGCGCGATATGTCGTTGTAGGGCGCAGCTTCCAGATTGGCGTAGCCGCGCTGGCAGAGTTCCAGCATCTCGACGTCGTCGGGCGTGGCGAAGCCGGCCGGGCCCAGGAACTCGACGAAGTTGCGCAGCCGGCGGTCACGTGAGGTGGCGCTTTCGCCCGCCGGCGCGATGCACCAGGCGCTCACTTCCATGTGGTCCGGCTTCACGGGATAGAAGGTGCGGATGGTGGTGGCCATCACGTCATTGACCACGAGGTTGGGAAAGATCAGCAGGTTGCGGTCGCCATTGGCTACGACATTGCCGCGCTCGGGGCCGAGCCGCTCCATGATCTCCTTGTTGAGAGCCTCGACCTCTACCTTGGCGGCCTCGCCCCAGCCAGGCACCCAGCGCGCGTAGGGGCGGCCCCACGGCAAAAGACCGATTGATTCGGAGACGGCATGGCCGTTGCCGAGGTTCTTCACCCAGCCCCGGGAGTTCATGGTTGCGAAGTTCGTGCTGTCGCGTGAGCGCAGGTAATCGAAGTAGGTCGAATGGGTCGGCACGCCGTGATAGCCGTCGGCGCTGTTCTCCTGCAGCAACTTCCAGTTGGCGCCCACACAGTAGTCCTGCGTGCCGGTCACGATCTCCATGCCGCCGGCGCCCTGGTCGGCGACGTAGGCGAGATACTCGCCGGCACCCGCCAGATAGTCGGGGAGCGACATGGCGTTCTTGTCGTAGCAGACGAAGACGAAGCCCTTGAACTCCTCCAGGCGCTCGACATGGATAAGGTCGAGTTTGCAGTTGTCGGTTGCGTCGGGCGGCAGGGCCTCGCGGCCCGGCATGCCGACGAAGCGGCCTTTCTCGTCGAACGTCCAGGCGTGGTAGCCGCAGGTGAAGGCGCGGCGGTTGCCCGAGCGCTCGCGGCACACCAGAGCACCGCGGTGCGCGCAGGTGTTGTAGAGCGCGTTCAACTTGTTGTCGCGGTCGCGCGTGTACAGGAGCGGCCGGCCGCCGACGCGACGGGAGATGAAGTCACCGGGCTGCTTCAGCTCGGAGCTGTGGCCGAGATAAAGCCAGCATTTGCCGAACACGCGCTCGCGCTCCAGCGCCAGGATCTCGTCGGAGACGAAGGCGCTGCGATGGACCTTGAAGCGGGCATCGCGGCGGTCGTCGATGACCAGTCGGCTGAGTTCCTGCGATGAGGCCTTGTGACCGTTCATCATGGTCTTCTCCTTTCGAGCCCTGCGCCTACTGCGGCTTCACGCCGGCCGCGGCGCTCATGTCGCGGATGATCGGCAGTTCGTTCTTGATGATCTGGTCGGTTTCGGCCGGCGTGCTGGCGATCACCTTCCAGCCGGGCACGGTGATGAAGCGCTCGGTGAAAGCCGGCTGTCGGATGACGTCGCGTACGTCGGCGCTGATCTTGTCGATGATTGCTTGGGGTGTGCCGGCAGGTGCGGCGAGACCGAACCAGAGGAAGGCCTGGATGGCCGGGAAACCCAGTTCCGCCGTGGTCGGCACGTCGGGGAACAGCGGTGAGCGCTCCCTGGCGGCGAACGCTAGCGCCTTCACTTTGCCGGCCTTCAGAAGCTGGCCTGCCACGCCGCTGCTGCCGACGGAAAGCTGGATCTCATTGCTGGTCAGCGCATTCAGGACGGGCGCCACGCCCTTGTAGGGCACATGCAGGAACTTGGTGCCGGTATTCTTGTTCAGCGTCTCGTAGACGAGATGCGGCGGGCTGCCTTCGCCCCAGGTGCCGTAGGCCAGCGAGCCGGGCTTCTGCTTCTCGACGGCGATCAGCTCGGGCAGGTTCTTCGCCGGCACCTCGGGACTGGCCAGCAGGAACTGCTCGGCGCGCGCCATGATGACGATGTTGGCGAAGCTGGTGTCGGGATTGTACGGCAGATTCTTGAAGGCGTAGCGATTGCCCATGTAGATCTGGTCGGTCGTCGCCAGCAGCGAGTAGCCGTCGGGGGCGGCGTTGGCGATGCCTTCGGCGGCGATCAGGCCGCTGGCACCCGGCCGGTTCTCGACCACGACCGACTTGCCCCACTTGGCCGAGAGTTCCTGCGCGACGCCGCGCACCAGGACGTCCAGTCCGCCGCCCGGCGGCACGCCGAGCACGATCTTCACCGGACGATCGGGGTAGGTCTGCGCCTGCAGCGGTGCTCCGGTCGCCAACCCAACTGCCAGGACCGCGAGCCCGAGAAGTGCCCGTTTCAGCATGTTTCCTTCCCCTTTTGGCTGGGATTGTAATGGTCAGACCATTTGATGTCGACTCCGCGCTGCCAGCAGCCGATGCAGCTTGCTCAGGTGGGTTGCCAGCTCCCTTGTCGCCTTGTCGGCGTCGCGTGCCTTGAGGTGGCGGAAGAAGCGGCGGCGATGGGCGATCAGGCCGGGCAGTTCGATATCCTCCGACAGTCGGCTCAGGAAGCGCATCAGAATCTCGGTGATGCCGTCGACCAGGATGGTCAGGATCTCGTTGCGCGTGGCGAGTGCGAGGAGCCGGTAGAACTCGGCGATGGCGGCCCGCCGCTCGTCGCCGCGTCCGAGCCGCGACATCTCCTCGGTGCGGTCGATATTGCGGCCGATCGCTTCGATATCGGCATCGGTCGCGCGTTCGCAGGCCAGTCGCACCATGCCGCTCTGGATCAGCAGGCGCGCCTCGGTCAGGTCGGACAACGAGATGGCGCCGAGATGGACCAGGTCCTGAATGACTCGCGTCATGTTGGCGGGATCGCCCGAGTGCACGAAGGCGCCGCCCTTGACGCCCTTCTTCAGTGTGATGATGCCGGCGATTTCCAGGCTGCGCAGCGCCTCGCGGAGCGCGCTGCGGCCGACGCCGAGCTGCTCGGCGAGTTCGCGCTCGGCCGGCAGCTTGTCGCCGGGCCTAAGTTCGCCCGCCGCAAGCTGGTCGCGGATGCGCTCGCAGATCTCCTCGAAGGCGCGCCGCTTGATCGGCTTCGGTTTTGGCTTGGGCTGGGGCGCGCCGGTCACCGTTGCGACGGATCCCACGGCCAGTAGCGCGCTATGGCGCCGGCATCGATGCGCAGGTCGGTGCCCGTCATCATGTCGGCCTCCGACGAGGCGATGAAGGCCGCAGCCCGGCCGTAGTCGCTGGGGCTGGGCAGCTTCTGCATGGGAATGCGCGTGCGGTACATCTCGAAGATCGGCTTGGCCGCAGCGAGATCGAGCGGTGCGCGGCCCCAGCGCTGGGCGCGCTCGGACGACTCAGACGGGTCGGTCGCGGTGGGCGTCAGGCTGTTGACCCGGATGCCGTGATGCACAAGCTCCATGGCGGCCGAACGGGTGAAATTGAGCAGCCCGCACTTGGCCGTCGAGTAGGCAATGTTGTTCGGCTCGCCCTGGTGGCCTGCCGTCGAGACGATGTTGATGATGCTGCCTCGCGCCTTGCGCTCGATCATCGATTGGGCTGCGTATTTGGTGAACAGGAAGGCGCCGGTCAGGATGACGTCGATTTGCTTGCGCCACTGATCGAGCGGCATGTTGAGGACGCCCTTCTTGTTGAAGATGACGGCGTTGTTGACCAGCACGTCGATCCGCCCGAACGCCTCGCAGGCTTTCTTCACCGCCGCCGCGACCTGGGCTTCGTCGGTGACGTCGCAGGTAATGCCGATCGCCTTTCTGCCGGTGCTGGCGATGTACTTCGCGCAGTCAGTCGCATTGGCAATCGAGGCGTCGACGCATACCAGGCTCGCACCTTCGGCTGCCAGGCCTTCGGCGATACCGCCGCCGATGTTGGGGCTGGTGCCGGTGACCAGCGCCACCTTGTCCTTGAGCTTCATGCGACCTCTTTGCTTTCGGCGATGTGCGGCGTCAGGATACAACAGAATGACCTAAGGAGAGGATCGCTATCGATGGCGACAGGCGCGGTCGACATTCACACCCATATCGTTCCAGTAAGCTTCCCGGCCTATGCTGGGCGCCATGCCAACGTGCGCTGGCCGTCCATGGCGCCGGGGCACGACTGCCGGCATGGCAACGTGATGATCGCCGGCAAGGTGTTCCGCACGGTGAGCGATGAATGCTGGAGCATCGAGCGCCGGCTCGAGGTTATGGAGGCGTCGCGCGTCGGCTGTCAGGTGCTGTCGCCCATGCCCGAGCTGTTGTCCTACTGGCTCGAACCCGAGGACGCGCAGACGCTCGGCCGACACGTCAACGATACCATCGCAGCGATGGTGGCTGACGGCGCCGGCCGCTTTTCCGGTTTGGGTATGGTGCCTCTGCAGGATCCCGACCTTGCCGTGCGGGAACTCGAACATCTGATGAAATCGGGTGGATTCCGCGGGGTCGAGATCGGCACCAACGTCAATGGCGTCTCGATCGCCGATCCGCGCTTCGCGCCGTTCTTCCAGGCCGCCGAGGCGCTGGATGCCGCGATCTTCGTCCATGCCCTGCATCCCGCGGCGACCGACCGGCTGATCGGGCCGGCGCCGCCGGCGCTGGTCCTGTTTCCCTGCGAGACGGCGACGGCCATCGCCTCGCTGATCATGGGCGGCATCATCGGCCGGCATCCCAAGCTGCGTATCGCCTTCAGCCACGGCGGCGGCGTGTTCGCGCTCGTCCTGCCGCGCCTGATGCACGGCTGGAAGCTGATGCCCGGCATGAAGGAGAAGGTGCCCGAGGCGCCCGCCACGCAGGCGCGCCGCCTGTTCTACGACACGCTGGTCTACGACAAAGACACTTTAGGATTTCTGATCGAGCGCTTCGGCAAGACGCAGCTCTGCGTCGGCACCGACCATCCCTTCCTGATCGAGGAGCGCGATCCGGTCGGTGCCGTCGAGACGCTCGGCCTCGAGCCGGCGGATCAGGAACTCTTGCTGTCGGGCAACGCTCGGCGCTTCCTCGGCGAAACAGCATGAGCGAGGCCAAGACCCAAGCCCATGCCGTCAAGACGGAGTGCCGCCGCTACCAGGGCCGCGTCGCCATCGTAACGGGCGCGGCACAGGGCCTTGGGCGCGTGATCGCACGGCGGCTGGCCGAGGAGGGCGCCGAGGTCGTGGTCGCTGACATCCAGGAGGAACGGGTCAAGCGTACCGCCGAGCTCCTGCAGGAAGAGACCGGCCAGCGCTTCCTTGGCCTGGGCGGCGATCTCAGCCAGCCCGGCGTGGCCGACGAGATGATGGCCCGCGCGCTCGGCGAGTTCGGCCGCGTCGACACGCTGGTCAACAACGCCGCGGCGCTGATTCGCATGCGCCTGGTCGATTTCACCGAGGAACTCCTGCAGCAGGCGGTCGACGGCAACGTGTGGAACACGCTGCGCTGCTGCAAGGCGGTGTTGCCCCACATGATCGAGCGGCGTTACGGCCGCATCGTCAACATCGGCGGCGAGGCGTGGCGCACCGGCTTTCCCTTTCACACCCTGCTGGCCGGCGTCGGCAAGGGCTCGATGGTCGGGCTCACGGTAACCTTGGCAGGCGAGGTGATCGACCAGGGCATCACCGTCAACTGCGTCTCGCCGGGCAGCATCGAGAGCGAAGCCGATGGCGATCCGGCGCCCGTCAGGACGAGCTATCGCGACCCGAGCTGGACCGGACCCGACGTCATGCAGGAGCTGGCAAAACTCGTCGGCTCACGCGGCATCAGCATGGGCCGGCTGTCGCATCCGACGGAAGTGGCGTCGGCCGTGGCCTATTTCGGGGCGCCCGAGGCGTCGTTCGTTACCGGCCAGCACATCGGCGTCAGCGGCGGTATGGCGATGATCTAGCGGCCGGTCTCTAGTGCTGGCTCGCGGGAACCTTGACGCGTAGCCCGTCCAGCTCGTCGACGACCTTGATTTGGCAGGACAGGCGCGAGGTTTCGGCGACATGCGGAGAGAACTCCAGCATCGCCTTCTCGTCCGAGCTTTGCGGCGGCAGGCGTTCGCTCCACTCCGGCGAGACGTAAACCATGCAGGTGGCGCACGAACAGGCGCCGCCGCAATCGGCGTCGATGCCGGTCACCATGCCTTTCACCGCTCCTTCCATGACCGATAGGCCATTGGCGATTTCCAAGGTCTGCTCCTTGCCGTCGGCGGTCTCGAACGTGATCTTCGCCATGTCTCTCCTACACCAGCCGGCTGTCCTTCACGGCCACGCGCTCGTCGGCAAGCTTGGCGCGGTCGACGTGTGCCCGTTCGGCGATCAGGACCTTGGACATCATGAAGTCCGCGGCGCGGTTGACCGCTTCGACGGCAATCAAGGCGCCGTCGGCAAGATAGAACACCGAAAAGCACCTGCCATGGTCCGGATTGCCGCGGACGACACTCTCAGTATGCTTGTCCGGCAGGCCGGCCATTTGCAGTTTCACGTCGTACTGATCGGACCAGAACCACGGGACCTGGATGGCGGGGAGGGCCCGCCCGCAGATCGCGGCGGCGACCATGCGGGCTTGCTCGAGTGCGTTGTGGACCGATTCGAATCGGAGCCGTCGGTCGAACAGCGGATGAAACTGGTTGGTGCAGTCGCCGATCGCGTAGATGGCCGGATCCCCGGTCAGGCACCGCTCGTTGACGACGATGCCGTTCTCGACCGTGAGGCCCGCCTCTTGAGCCAGCTCGACATTGGGCACGGCGCCGGCGCCGATGACGACGATATCGGCGACCACACGGTCGTTTCCGCAGACGACGTGCTCGACCGCGTTCCGGCCCTCAAAGCCCAGCACAGCCGCCCCGGTGTGGAGGACGACGCCCTCCTCGCGATGAAGGCGCTCGTAGAATCGCGAGACGATGGCGCCCACGCCGCGTGCCATCAAGCGCGGCGCCTGCTCCAGGACGCTGACGCGCAGGCCCTGCCTGACGGCGACGGCGGCCAGCTCCAGGCCGATATAACCACCGCCCACCACCACGAGGGACTTTCCCGCAGCGAAGCGCCCACGGATCGTCATCACGTCGTCGATCCCGCGCAGATAGAACACGCCGTCCAGTTCGGCGCCCGGCAGGGCGAGCCTGCGCGGCCGGCTGCCGGTGGCGATGACCAGGGCCGAGTACTCCAGCTGCGATCCATCCTCCAGTACGGCCGTCCGCGCCTGCCGATCGATCCGGGTGACGCGCCTGCCGAGCAGCAGTTTGGCGCCATATTTGTCATAGAACGCGGCGGGCTTGAGATAGAGGCGATCGGCGTCCATCTCGCCGGCCAGGAACTTCTTCGACAGCGGCGGACGTTGATAGGGCGGGTGGGGCTCGTCGCCGACCAGGGTGATGGCACCCGCGAAGCCGTCCTGCGCCAGACACGCCACGAGCTGCCCCGCGGCGTGCCCCGCTCCGATCACGACAAGTGACTCGACTGCCGCCATGTGCCTCCAGTTGCGATTGACCGCGGCATATAGGGGGATATACGCTTTCGAACAAGCGTTAGATAACTGCGCGGCGCCCGCCTCGGCCAGGCGTCCCTAGGGAGGAGTTCATGGACACGCTGCTTAATCCGCTGCCGCACAGCCTTTCCGGCATGGTCGTCGAGGATCGCGACCGGCACCTGTTCCGGGTGGCGCGGCGCGCCTTCACCGACGATGCCGTCCTCGAGGAGGAACGCAGCAACATTTTCGACCGCTGCTGGCTCTATGTCGGGCACAGTTCAGAAATCACCAACAACTGCGACTTCATCACTCGCCCCGTTGGCGGCCGCGAGCTGATCTTCAATCGTGACCGCGCCGGCGTCGTCCATGCCTTCCTCAACACCTGTCCGCACCGCGGCTCCATGGTGGTGCGCGAGAAAAAGGGCAATGCGCTGGCGTTTCGCTGCTTCTATCACGGCTGGTCGTTCAACGTGAACGGCCGCTTCGCCTCGCGCTTCGACGAAGGCAATTACGGCAAGGAGCATTATGGCGGCGGCTGCGCCGACTTGGCGCAGGTGCCGCGGCTGGAGAGCTACCGCGACTTCTGGTTCGTGAACTTCGACCGCAACGCCATGTCGCTCTCCGATTACCTGGCCGGCGCGAAAGAATACATCGACCTGGTCGCTGACCAGACCGAGGCCGGGATGGAGATCGTGGGCGCGGGGCAGCAGTATGTGATCAACGCCAACTGGAAGCTGCTGGCCGAGAACAGCATCGACGCCTTCCATGGCTTCCCGGTTCACAGCACCTACTTCGACTATCTGAAGAACATCGGCAGCCTGCGCATGGAATCGGGCAACTCCGACTTCACGGCGCGTGGCATGACCAGCCTCGGCAATGGCCACGCCGTCATCGAGTACGCCTCGCCCTGGGGTCGCCCTATCGCGCGCTGGGTGCCGTCGTGGGGCGAGGAGAAGCGCGAACTGGTCGAACGGCTGCGCCAAGGGTTGGTCCAGCGCTTCGGGCAGGAGCGCGGCATCCGCATCGCCGAAACCAGCCGCAACATGCTGATTTTCCCCAATCTGGTGATCAACGACATCATGGCGATCACCGTTCGCACCTTCATGCCCGACGCCCCCAATCGCATGACGGTCAGCGCCTGGGCGCTGGGCGCCCGCGGCGAGGACGAGGAACTGCGCAAACTGAGGCTGTTCAACTTTCTCGAGTTCCTCGGGCCGGGCGGCTTTGCCACGCCCGACGACCAGGAGGCGATGGAGAACTGCCAGCGCGGCTACAAGAACCTGCGCGAGGTCGGCTGGAATGACATCTCCAAGGGCATGCCGCGCGTCGGCCCGCCGATGAACGACGACGAGGAGCAGATGCGCTGCTTCTGGCGACAATGGCGCGATCGCATGGCCGATCGCACGGCGGGTGGCAAATGAACGCCGACGCCGGCCTGTCGCACGGCCTCGCCAAGGATGATCCCGGCCTGCGCGCCCGCATCGAGGACTTCCTCTATCTCGAGGCCGGCCTGCTCGACGAATGGCGCATCGAGGAATGGTTCGCGATGTTCGCCGAGGGCGCCACTTATGAGGTGCCACCGACCGGGGACGGCAGCGAGACCGATCCCGCGACGTCGCTGTTCTATATCGCCGACGACTATGTGCGCCTGCGTGAGCGCATCACGCGGTTGACCAAGAAGGAGGCGCATTCGGAGTTTCCGCGCTCCCGCCAGCGCCACATGATCAGCAACGTTCGCATCACCGGCATGACCGGCGGCGTGGCCGACGTGACGGCCAACTTCGTCACCTACCGTGCCAAGCGCGGCGTCGTCGACACCTATTACGGCAAGCACGTCTATCGGATCGATTGCGCCGTCCAACCCTGGAAAATCAAGGCCAAGCGCTCTATCCTCGACATGGACATGCTCTACCCCGGCAAACTCACTATCATCATTTGAATCATCATCTGATGCCACCGTCTGCGAAGGCGAAGATCACCAAGGCGGACAAGACCAGAGCGCGCCTGATCGAAGTCGCCACCCGCCTGTTCCAAGAACACGGATCGGGTGAAGTCACTGTCCGTCGCATTGCGGCGGCTGCCAAGATCGAGGCTGGCAGCATCTACTATCATTTCGCTTCCCGCGACGAGATCATGCGGGCGGTGCTGGAGAGCGGCGTCGGCGGTGCTCATGAGGAGGTCATGCAGGCGATCGCGAAAGCCGGTCCCGACTGCTCGCCTCTGGAACGGTTTCGGGCGGCGCTGAGCGCACATTTCAAGTACACCCTGCGGCGGCACTTCTCGTCG
Source organism: Rhodospirillales bacterium (assembly GCA_009377525.1). GTDB lineage: Bacteria > Pseudomonadota > Alphaproteobacteria > Reyranellales > Reyranellaceae > Reyranella. The sequence continues at coordinate 321 of WHTW01000119.1, read as the reverse complement.
CGGATGAAGGAGATCCGCCGGCTGCCCAAGCGCCTGCGTGACCATCACATGAAGCAGGAACGCGAATATGCCGCCGTCTTCGCCGGCCTGCTCAAGGAAGCGCAGAGGAAGGGCCTGCTGCGGCCGGGCTTCGACCTTCCGGTGGTGCGCATGCTGGCCATAGGCGCGCTCACCTGGGCCGCCGAGTGGTACGACCCGGCCGGCGCCAAAAGCCCTGACGATGTCGCCGACGAGCTGATGCGCGTCCTGACCGGCGGCATCGCGCGCTAGCTAGTTTCTGTCTCGAAAGGTGTAGAGTCGCGTGGAATCTGGGTTTTCCGG
>WHTW01000118.1 GCA_009377525.1 Rhodospirillales bacterium | reverse complement strand
GACAAAAAAAGCCAAACCCACACTTGACTCCTTATCGCTCATATAAGGGTGAGGTGGTGTTTGTATGGCTCTAGCCATGTGAGATCACGACTTTGCCGAAGTGGTTCTGGCTCTTGAGATGCCGGTAGGCGTCCTTCGCCTCGGCGAAAGGAAATACCTTGTCTATGACAGGCTTGAGACCGCCCGCCTCGATGGCGCGGTTCATGGCCTCGAACATCTGCCTGTTGCCGACATAGAGGCCCTGGACGCGCAGGTTGCGCCGCAGGATCGGCATGGGATCGAGCTGCGCGCCCGGGCCGGTCAGCAGGCCGATCACCGCGATGCATCCGGCGATGCGCGTCGCCATGAGAGAGCGCGGCAGGGTGCCGGCGCCGCCGACCTCGACCGTGATGTCCACGCCGCGGCCACCGGTCAGCTTCGTGACCTCCTGGTCCCACTCGGGCGTGACGCGATAGTCGACCACCGCCTCAGCGCCCATCGTCTTCAGCCGCTCGGCCTTGGCCTTCGAGCTCGACGTCGCGATCACGCGCGCGCCGAACATCCTGGCGAACTGCAGGGCGAAGATCGACACGCCGCCCGAACCCAGCACCAGCACCGTGTCGCCCGCCTTGATGCCGCCGATCTCGACCAGCGCATGCCAGGCGGTGACGGCGGCGCAGGGCAGGGTGGCGCCTTCCTCGAAGCTGAGGTGCTGAGGCAGGCGCACGACGCCATCCTCTTCCAGCACGGCGAACTCGGTCAGCATGCCGTCGATGGCGCCGCCCATCGCCGAGCCGAAGGCTGCATCGTCGATCGCGCCGCCGACCCATCTCTGCATGAAGCAGCCGGCGACACGATCACCGACCTTGACCCGTGTCACGCCGGCGCCGACCGCGACCACCTCGCCCGCGCCATCCGACAGGGGGATCAGGTCGGGCTTGGGCGCGGCGCGCGCGTAGTTGCCTTCGACGGTGATCAGGTCGCGGTAGTTGAGCGAGGTGGCGCGCACCCGCGCCAGGACCTGGCGCGGCCCCGGCGCGGGATCCGGCCGTTCAGCCAGCATCAGCGAATCGATGCCCTTGGGCGACGGGATGACGTAGCACTTCATCACTTGTGTCCCTTCACTGGCTGCCCTTCAGCTCGATGATCGTCTTGGCCATCACCGCCTCCTGGTCCCAGGGGAACAGGATCCAGGTGTCCTGGCTGACCTCGGTGATGAAGCTGTCGACCGTCGGCCGCCCCGCCGGCTTGGCGTAGACCGTGGCGAAATGCGCTTTCGGCAGGATCGCGCGCACAGCCCGTGCGGTGACGCCGGTATCGACCAGGTCGTCGACGATCAGCCAGCCCTCGCCGGTGTCCTTCTCGGCCAGGGTACCCTTCAAAAGCTCGACCTTGGCCCCCCGTTCCATACGGTCGTAGGTCGAGCAGCAAACGGTGTCGATCAGCCGCAGGTTCAGCTCGCGGGCGACGATGGCGGCCGGCACCAGCCCGCCGCGGGTGATCGCCACCAGCCCCTTGAACGGTCCGAGATCGGCCAATCGCCAGGCCAGGGCCCGTGCATCGCGGTGCAACTCCGCCCATGAGACGGGGAACATCTTGTTGTAGCCCGCACTGCTCGCCATGCGATTTCGTCTCCCGCCCTGTCCGGTTTGGCTTGCTCCCCGGCAGACGCTGAACTAACACCTTCGGCCGGCGCAATGAAGATCAGTCGATGGTCGCGCAAGACCAGTCACAGGGCGGCCCGGGAACAACAGGGACGGAGTTCGCGAGAACATGGGATTTGAACTAACGCCGGCCTTCTGGAGCGGCCTCGGTCAGATCATCCTGGTCAATATCGTGCTGTCCGGCGACAACGCCCTGGTCATCGCGCTGGCCTGTCGCAGCCTCGAGAAGCGCCACCAGAAGCCGGCCATCCTGGCGGGCAGCGCCGGCGCCATCATCTTGCGTATCATCTTCGTGCTGATCGTCGATCAGCTCCTGAAGATCGGCTATCTCAAGCTGATCGGCGGCCTGCTGCTCTTGTGGATCGGCGTCAAGCTGGTTCAGGGCGAGGAAGAGCACGGCGACGGTGTGAAGGCAGCGGGTTCGCTGTGGGGCGCGATCCGCACCATCGTCATCGCCGACGCGGTGATGAGCCTGGACAACGCCATCGCGATCGCCGCCGCCGCCAAGGGCGACACGGTGCTGATCATCGTCGGCCTGCTGATCAGCATCCCGCTGATCATCTTCGGCGCCACCCTGATCATGATCCTGCTGAACCGCTTCCCGATCATCGTCATCGCCGGCGGCGGTCTGCTCGGCTACATCGCCGGCGAGGTGATTGCGACCGACCCGGCCTACGCCGAGAAGCTCGCGGCGATGCTGCCGCACGCCAAGACGATCTTCGAGGTCGGCGGCGCGGTGCTGACCGTCATCGTTGGCTACTGGCTGCAGCGCCGCGCCAGGGCGAAGAAACACGTCGAACCGGTCGATCTCGCGGCCGAAGCGCGGAAGGAGTAGGAGCCATGGCGAAGACGAAGGCCATTCTCGTCGCCGTCGACGGCTCGGGCACGTCCGACCGCGCGGTGCGCCATGCCTGCGATCTGCTCACCGCCGGCCTCGCCGCCGAGCTGCATCTGCTCAACGCCCAGCCCAATCTGGGCGGAGCCATCTCGACCTTCGTCTCGAAGGAGCAGATCGACTCCTACCATCGCGAGGAGGGCGAGAAGGCGCTGGCCACGGCGATCGAGATCGCCAAGAGGGCCGGCGTCGCGGCCAAGACCCATATCGGCGTCGGCCGACAGGGCGAGGTGGTGAGCGACTTCGTCACCAAGCTGGAGGCGGGCCTGGTCGTCATCGGCACGCGTGGCCACACCGGCCTCGCCGGCGTGCTGCTGGGCTCGGTCGCCCAGGACGTGATCGCCCACGTCAAAGTGCCCGTTACATTGGTGAAATAGCCTCGGTTGTTGCTGCGCCCCGGAAGGCGTAAAACCGCGCCGCACGCTTGAGGAGGTCGAGTGGCGGAGCAGTTGTGGCGACGCGAGGCCCTGGCGCCGTACGCCACCCTGCCGTGGCAGAGCCGCAGCCGCCTGCATGCCGAGGGCGAGGATCCTTCCCGCAGCCCATTCCAGCGCGACCGCGATCGCATCATCCATTCGACGGCGTTCCGCCGCCTGAAGCACAAGACCCAGGTCTTCGTCTATCACGAGGGCGATCACTATCGCACGCGGCTGACGCATTCGCTGGAGGTGGCGCAGATCGCGCGCACCATCTGCCGTACGCTGCGGCTCGACGAGGACCTCGGCGAGGCGGTGGCGCTCGCCCACGATCTCGGCCACACGCCGTTCGGCCATGCCGGCGAGGAGGCGCTGCACGCGGCGATGAAGCCGTTCGGCGGCTTCGACCACAACGCCCAGACCTTGCGCATCCTCACCAAGCTCGAGGAGCGCTACGCCGAGTTCAACGGGCTCAACCTCACCTGGGAAACGCTGGAAGGCGCGGTCAAGCACAATGGCCCATTGCTCGAGGATGAGCGCACCCTGTCGGATCTGCCGGCCGCCATCGTCGAATACTGCCAGGACCACGATCTCGAGCTCGAAGGCCATGCCGGCGCTGAAGCACAGGTCGCCGCACTCAGCGACGACATCGCCTACAACAACCACGACATAGACGACGGATTGCGCGCTGGACTGTTCGGCGTCGCCGACCTGATGGACCTGCCTCTGGTCGGCGACATGTTTGCGCTGGTGTCGAAGAAGTATCCCGGTCTCGGCGAGAGCCGCCTGGTCCACGAGGCGGTGCGGCGGGTGATCAACGCCATGGTCGAGGACGTGATGGCCGAGACCCGCCGGCGGTTGGCCGACGCGAACCCCAAGTCGGTCGCCGACATCCGCGCTCTCGGCCGGCCGGTCGTGGCCTTCTCCGAGCGCATGGCCGAGACCGACCGCACGGTGAAGAAGTTTCTCTATGGCCGCATGTACGAGCACTGGCATCTCAACCGCTCGCACTCCAAGGCGCGCCGCGTGGTCATGGACCTGTTCGGCCTGCTCTTCGCCGAGCCCAACTGCCTGCCGCCGCCCTGGCGCGAGCGCGCCGAGGCCGCCGAACGCGCCGCCCGCGCCCGCATCGTCGCCGACTACATCGCCGGCATGACGGACCGCTACGCGCTGGACGAGCACCGAAGGCTGTTCGATCTGTACAACTAGCCCGTCGCGTTGCCATGCTTCGAGCAGGGCGCATGTGAATGCGCCTAGGCCGCTCCGCGGCCTCCTCAGCATGAGGCTTACCTCACCCTGAGGAGCGGTCCGCAGGACCGCGTCTCGAAGGGTGGGCAACGGGCGCTTAATCTTCTAAACACGCGCCCATGAACCCCTACCGTCATTTCATCGGCGAGATCGAGGCCGCGCTGAAAGCCATGCAGGCGGCCGGCGAATTGCCGCCTGAGCTCGATTTCTCCGCCATCACGGCCGAGCCGCCGCGCGATGCCGCGCACGGCGACATCGCCACCAACGCCGCCATGGTGCTGGCCAAGGCTGCCGCCAAGAAGCCGCGCGACATCGCCGAGCCGCTGCTCGCCCGCTTGAAAGCCAACCCCGACGTGGTCGACGGCGCGGTCGCGGGGCCGGGCTTCATCAACCTCAAGATCTCGGACACCTTCTGGCGTGACCGGCTGCGCGACTGCCTCAAGGCCGGCATTGCCTACGGCGATTCGCCGATGGGGAAGGGCGCCAAGGTCGATGTCGAGTACGTCTCGGCCAACCCGACCGGTCCCTTGACCGTGGGGCATGCGCGCGGCGCGGTGGTGGGCGATGCGCTCGCCAACCTGCTCGCCAAGGCGGGCTATGCCGTCACCAAGGAGTACTACATCAACGACGCCGGTGCGCAGGTCGAGAAGCTCGGGCAGTCGACCTTCCTGCGCTACAAGGAGGCGCTGGGCGATCATATCGGCGACATCCCCGAGGGCTTTTATCCCGGCGAGTATCTGAAGGAGGTCGGCGCCGCGATCACCAGGCGCGACGGCGCGCGCTGGATCGACAAGCCGCAGTCCGACTGGCTGCCGGTGATGCGCGACTTCGCCATCGACATGCTGATGGCCGAGATCAAGACCGACCTCGAGACGATGGGTGTGCACATGGACGTCTATTCGTCCGAGCGCGCGCTGGTCGATGCCGGCGCGGTCGATCGCGTGTTCCAGGAGCTGAGCCGCCAGGGCCTGATCTACACCGGCCGCCTCGATCCACCCAAGGGGCAGAAGCCCGACGACTGGGAGGATCGCGAGCAGACGCTCTTCCGGGCGACCAAGTTCGGCGATGACGTGGATCGGCCGCTGAAAAAATCCGACGGCACCTGGACCTACTTCGCCAACGACATCGCCTATCACTACGACAAGTTCCGCCGCGGCTTTGCCGACATGATCGACGTCTGGGGCGCCGACCACAGCGGCTACGTCAAGCGTCAGAAGTCGGCGGTCCGCGCCATCACCGAGGGCAAGGGCGAGCTCGACGTGAAGCTCTGCCAGATCGTGCGCGTCATGAAGAACGGCGAACTGGTCCGCATGTCCAAGCGCGCCGGTACATTTGTTACATTGCGCGACCTCCTCGACGAGGTCGGACCAGATGTCGTGCGTTTCACCATGCTGACACGCAAGAACGACGCGCCCTTCGACTTCGATGTGGCAAAGGCCACAGAACAGTCACGCGATAACATGGTCTGGTACGTCCAGTATGGGCATGCACGGACTCGCTCCGTGCTGCGGCAGGCAGCCGCCGCCGGCGTCGCGATCGATGGGCTGGACAGCGCTCCAATCGATCGTCTGGGCGACGCCGGCGAGCTGGCCCTCATCCGCCTGATCGCCCAGTGGCCGCGCCAGGTCGAGGCAGCCGCCGCCGCCCACGAACCGCATCGTGTTGCTTTCTACCTCTATGAACTGGCCGCCGCCTTCCATGCTCATTGGACCCGAGGGCGGGAGGAGCCGAGCCTGCGCTTCGTGGTGGAGGGCGATGCCGAACTGACGCGGGCGCGTCTGGCGTTGGTACAGGGAATCGGATTTGTGATAGGATCGGGATTAAAGGTCTTCGGCGTAACACCCGTCGAAGAAATGAGATAAGGAAAATGCACATCCGCCGGTCCCCCTCCGGCGACGGTCCAACCATCTACCGGCCGAGCGAGTCGGTAGCGTCTGTACGGCTCGATCCGCCGGCCCGGCCCGTCGCGCACGAACCTGATTCGATTCCGCCGCCGCCGCGGGAATCCCTGCTCATGCGGGTGAACCGACGCCGTGGCCAGATCCTCACCATCATGGTCTCGATTGCCGCCATCGCGAGCTTCGGCTCGGTCGTGTGGTGGGCGCACAACCAGGATGTGAAGGCGGGCGGCAGGGGGCTGGAACCCCTGGTCGTCCAGGCGCCGGCTACGCCTTCGCGGGTCAAGCCGGAGAATGCCGGCGGGCTCACGGTGCCGAACCAGGACAAGGAAGTCTTCAACCGCCTGCAGCCCAACACCGTGCCGCTCCAGCCCGAGAAGCTGCTGCCCGGTCCGACCAATCCCGAGTTGCCGGCGGGCGGGATACTGCCCACGCCGGCCGCGCCCAAGCCGCCCGATGCCGAGGTCGCGACCAGGACCCCGACGCCCCTGCAGGTCGCGACGCCGGCCGCGGTGACGCCGGGCAGCGGCCCCACACCTGCGCCGACGCCGGCACCGGCGGTGACCGAGACCAAGCCCGCCGCGACCGAGAGCGGCCCCAGCATCGCCAGCCTGATCGACAACATGTCGGGTCCGGTCGGCGGCTGGCGCGTGCAGGTCGCGTCGGTGAAGAACGAGGACGTCGCCAAGTCGACTTGGGCGCGTCTGCAGAGCGCGCATGGCGACGTGATGGCCAACCTGCGCATGCAGGCCGTGCGCGTCGATCTCGGCGACAAAGGCGTGTGGTATCGCGTCCAGGGTGGCCCGCTCGACGAGAAGCAGGCGCAGAGTGTCTGCAGCACGCTGAAGAGCCGCAGGGCCGACTGCGTGCTGGTCCCGCCGGCACGCTGATCATGCTCTTTTGGACCGCGCGCATCCTGCGCGCTCATGATCAAGAGCGCGCAGGATGCGCGCGGTCCGGAAGAGCATGACATGACTACACCACGCGCCGTCATCTTCGGCTGCACCGGCCCCGATCTCAGCGACGACGAGCGCGCGTTCTTTCGCGACGCTGATCCGCTGGGTTTCATCCTGTTCGCGCGCAACGTCGACATGCCCGAGCGCACGCGCCGGCTGGTCGACGACCTGCGATCGTCGGTGGGCCGCGCCGACGCGCCGGTGCTGATCGACCAGGAAGGCGGCCGCGTCGCGCGCCTGCGCCCGCCGCATTGGCGCAAGGCGCCGCCGGCGCGCCTTCTGGGTGAGCTCTATGCCCGCAATCCCGAACGCGGGCTGGAGGCGACGCGTCTCAACTCGCGGCTCCTTGCGGCCGACATCGCATCGATCGGCGTCGACGTCGACTGCCTGCCGGTGCTCGACATCGCCTTTCCCCAAACCCATGCCGTGATCGGCGACCGCGCCTACGCCGACCGGCCCGCGCCGGTCGCAGCCTTGGGCCGCGCCGCTGCCGAGGGCCTTCTGGTCGAAGGCGTCATGCCGGTGATCAAGCACATCCCCGGCCACGGCCGCGCCACCGTCGACAGCCACGAATCGCTGCCGCGCGTGACGGCCTCGCGCGAGGAGCTGGAGCGCGCCGACTTCTTGCCGTTCAAGCTTCTGGCCGACCTGCCCTGGGCGATGACCGGCCATCTGCTGTTCGACGCGATCGATCCCGCCGCCGCCATCACGGTATCGGCACGGGGCGTGAAGGAGATCATCCGTGGCCATATCGGCTTCGACGGCCTGCTCCTGTCCGACGACCTTTCCATGCAGGCGCTGGGCGGCTCGCTGGCCGAGCGCGCCGAACGGTCCCTGGCCGCCGGCTGCGACATCGCCCTGCACTGCAACGGCCGCATGGACGAGATGATCGGGATCGCGGGCCGCACCGGCGCCATGACCGACAACGCGGCAGCGCGGTTCGCGGCCGGTCGTTCCTTCCTTGCCCGCCATCGCAATCCTGCCGGCAAGGCGGGCCTCGCCGACGCCGGCCGGAAACTGGCGGCCCTGCTGCCGGAGTGGGGATAAGGCGGGGCCAAATCCTGTGGCGGTGCACGGCACCGATGGCATAAACCGGTCTCACATGAGTGACGCTGAAAGCCAACCCAACGACGACTTCGCCAACGCCGGTCCGGACGTGATCGCGCCCGGCGAGGGCGAGCTGATCGTCAACCTGGAAGGCTTCGAGGGCCCGCTCGACCTGCTGCTCAGCCTGGCGCGCGACCAGAAGGTCGACCTGCGCCGCATCTCCATGGTGGCCCTGGTCGACCAGTACCTGGCGCATGTGGCGCAGGCCCGCCGGCTCAGGCTGGAGCTCGCCGCCGACTATCTCGTCATGGCGGCCTGGCTCGCCTACCTGAAGTCGCGCCTGCTGCTGCCCGAGCCGCCGGCCGGCGAGGAGCCGTCGGGCCAGGAGATGGCCGACGCCCTGCAGTGGCAGTTGCGCCGGCTGGAGGCCATGCAGGAGGCGGGCGTCCGCCTGATGGCCCGCCCGCAGCTCGGCAAGGACATCTTCTCCCGCGGGCAGCCCGAAGGTGTCGTCGTCGTGCGCCGCGCCGTCTGGGATGTGAAGCTCTACGACCTGCTTGCAGCCTATGGCCACCAGGTGCGGCCGAAGGACGCCGACACCTATCAGATCGAGCCCATGCAGTTCTTCTCGGTCGAGGAAGCGGCCGAGCGCTTGGGTCGCATGCTGGGCATCGCCATCGACTGGCAGACGCTCGAGGCGTTCCTGCCGGCCGGTCTCACCGATCCGACCAAGCGCCGCTCGGCGGTGGCCTCGACCTTCGTCGCCGGCCTGCAGCTTGCCAAGGACGGCCAGCTCGAGCTGCGCCAGACCGAGCGCTTCGGCCCGATCTATTTGCGTAAACGTACCGAGCAACGGTGACGGTGCTCTCCATGACCGAGACAGAAGAAAAAGTGACCGACGTCGTCTCCCCCGACCATGCCCAGCATCTGCGACTCCTCGAGGCGCTGATCTTCGCCGGCACCCAGGCGCTCGACGAGAAGGAGCTGGCCGATCGGCTGCCCAACGACGCCGACGTGAAGCGCCTGATCGCCGATCTCACCGAGATGTATGCCGGCCGCGGCGTCAATCTGGTGCAGGTCGCGGGCGGCTGGGCCTTCCGCACCGCGCCCGATCTGTCGGAGAAGCTCAAGATCGAGCGCCCGGTGACGCGCAAGCTGTCGCGCGCCGCGGTCGAGACGCTGGCCATCATCGCCTATCACCAGCCGGTGACGCGCGCCGAGATCGAGCAGGTGCGCGGCGTCGGGCTGAGCAAGGGCACGCTCGATCTGTTGTTCGAGCAGAACTGGATCCGTCCGATGGGCCGCCGCCGCGCGCCGGGCAAGCCCGCGACCTGGGGTACCAGCGAGTTCTTCCTGGAGCATTTCGGGCTGCCCAGCCTCGACGACCTGCCGGGCCACGAGGAACTTAAAGCCGCAGGGCTCTTGGACCCGCGCTCGCAACCGCCCATATTCCGACCTGAAGAGCCCGACCTGCCGCTCGAACCGGGCGAGGACGAGGCCGACGAGCCACTGGCTGTCGACGAAACGGGCCGCTGAGCGGGCGCGGGGAGCCCCTAAACGGCCTTATTCGACTTGTTGCCGGGCCTTCCGGCGGGGTGCCATAATCGGTCCGACGCCGACTGCAAACGCATTGGGAGCATTTCGATATGGGTAGCTTGAGCGTATGGCACTGGCTAATCGTGCTGGCCGTCGTACTGCTGCTGTTCGGCGGTCGCGGAAAGATCTCGCAGCTCATGGGCGACTTCGGCAAGGGCCTCTCGGCCTTCAAGAAGGGCGTGGGCGCGCAGGAAGAAACCCCGCCGGCCCAGGCCGGTCAGCCGGGCGACGCGGCCAAGCCGATCTCGGCCCAGGCCACCACCACGCCGCCGTCGGGCAGTCAGGCCCACCAGGACAGCGCCGCCAAGGTCTAGTGCCGCTCGTCGGTTCGCGGCAGGGCATGAACGGCGATGTTCGGTATCGACAGTCCTGAGCTCCTGATCATCGCGATCGTCGCACTGGTCGTGATCGGTCCCAAGGAGCTGCCGAACATGCTGCGCAACTGGGGCAAGTGGATGGCCAAGATGCGCGGCATGGCCTCGGAGTTCCGCGGCCATGTCGACGAGATGGTGCGCCAGTCCGAGCTCGACGAGGTGAAGAAGCAGCTCGAAGCCGCGCCGGGCCTCGACCTGCAGTCGCTCGACCCGACCAAGCAGATCAAGGGCGCCATCCAGGAAGGCATGGCCGAGGGCGAGAAGGCCTTCAACGAGGCCAAGAGCACATTCGACAATCCGCTGGCCGAACCCGAATCGGCGCCGCAGATCGCTGCCGACCAGCAGCCCGCGGTCGCCGAATCGGCCCCCGCCAGCGAGCCGCTGCCCGAGCCGGCCCCCGCTGCCGAAACGCCGCCGGTTGCAGCCGAAGAGAAGCCCGCCAAGGCCGTGGCGGCCGGCTAACACCCACCCCGTCATCCCGACCGGAGCCGAGCGCAGTGAGCGGCTCCGCTCGGGATGACGGCGGCCAATTAGCGCTTTGAATTGCCCGCCAAAGGGCGGCATAACGCGGCACCGACGCCGCGAAGACCTCCCTTGACCCAAGTTCACGACGGACCCGAAGACGACAAGCCGATGCCGCTGCTCGATCACCTGATCGAGCTGCGCAAGCGGCTGATCTATGGCCTGCTGGGCTTCTTCCTGGTCTTCTTCGTCACCTTCTATTTCGCCAAGCCGATCTTCTCGTTCCTCATCCAGCCGGCGATGACCGACGGCTACAAGGTCGTCGTCCTCGACATCTTCGAGTTCTTCTTCGTCACCGTGAAGCTGTCGGCCTTCGTGTCGCTGATCGTCGGCTTCCCGCTGATCGCCGTGCAGATCTGGCTGTTCGTGGCGCCCGGCCTCTATCGCCAGGAGAAACGGGCCTTCCTGCCGTTCCTGATCGCCACGCCGTTCATGTTCTATGCCGGCTGCGTGGTCATGTACTACATCGTGATGCCGTACGTGATCAATTTCATGCTCACGCAGTACGTGCCGCCCGACATCGAGAAGACGCTGCGCTCGTCGGACTATCTCGAGCGCGTCCTGCAACTCGTCTTCGCCTTCGGTTTCGCCTTCGAGATGCCGGTGTTGCTGACGCTCCTGCTGCGGGTCGGCATCGTCAGCGCCGACGGCCTGCGCTCCAAGCGGCGCTACGCCATAGTGGTTTGCTTCGTCATCGCCGCCGTCCTGGCGCCGCCGGACGTCGTGAGCCAGATCGCCCTCGCCGTGCCCCTGATCGGCTTCTACGAGATCAGCATCCTGATCGGTGTCTGGATGGAGAGGAAGCGCGCGGAGGCGGACAGGAAGGCCGAGGAAGAAGAGAACAAGGCCGACGCCGGCAGCAGCTGACCATGCATGACATCCGTTTCATCCGGGAGGACCCCGCTGCGTTCGACGCCGGCCTGAAGAAGCGCAACCTGGCGCCGTTGTCGGCCGAGCTGCTCGAGATCGACAAGCGCCGCCGCGCCGCCATCTCCGAAAGCGAGGCCGCGCAAGCCAAACGCAAGGCGCTGAGCCGCCAGATCGGCATGGCCAAGGCCAAGGGCGAGCCGGCCGAGACGCTGATGGCCGAGGTCGCCGCCCTCGAGGAGACCCTGAAGAAGGGCGAGGCCGAGGCCACACGGCTCGACGAGGAGCTGACGCATCGCCTGGAGGTGCTGCCCAACCTGCCGTTCGACGACGTGCCGGACGGCGCGGACGAGACCGGCAACGTAGAAATCCGCCGCGTCGGCAGCCAACGCAACTTCTCCTTTCAGCCCAAGGACCATGTGGCGCTGGGCGAGGCCACCGGCGAGATGGACTTCGCCGCCGCGGCCAAGATCTCCGGCGCGCGCTTCGTGTTCCTGAAGAAGCACCTCGCCCGCCTCGAACGCGCCATCGCCCAGTTCATGCTCGACCTGCATACCAGCGAGGAGGGTGGCTACACCGAGATCAATCCGCCGTTCCTGGTGCGCGACAACGCCGCCTATGGCGTCGGCCAGTTGCCGAAGTTCGCCGAGGACATGTTCCACACCGACAACGGCTTCTGGTTGATCCCGACGGCCGAGGTGCCGCTCACCAACCTGGTGAACGATACCATCGTCGACGAGAAGGACCTGCCGCTGCGCTTCACCGCCTGGACGCCGTGCTTCCGCTCCGAGGCGGGCGCCGCCGGCAAGGACACGCGCGGCATGATCCGCCAGCACCAGTTCCCCAAGGTCGAGCTGGTCAGCATCACCACGCCCGAGCAGTCCGACGCCGAGCACCAGCGCATGACGGGCCGCGCCGAGGAGGTGCTTAAAAGGCTTGGGCTGCCGTTCCGCACCATCGTGCTGTGCGGCGGCGACATGGGCCCGGCCTCGCGTAAGACCTTCGACATAGAAGTCTGGCTGCCCGGCCAGAACGCCTATCGCGAGATTTCCAGCTGCTCGAACTGCGGCGAGTACCAGGCGCGCCGCATGGGCGCGCGCTACCGGCCGAAGCAAGGCCCAAAAGGCAAGGGGGGTGGCACGCGCTTCGTGCACACGCTGAACGGCTCTGGCCTGGCGGTCGGCCGCACCCTGATCGCGATCCTGGAGAACTACCAGAACGAGGATGGCTCGGTGACCATCCCCGAGGCGCTGCGGCCCTACATGGGCGGGCTGACGGCGCTGCCGGCGCCTGTCGGCGCAGCCGCGGGCAAGCGCAAGTGACGCCCGCCGAAATCGCGCGCAGGCGCATCCTCGTCACCAATGACGACGGCATCAATGCGCCCGGCCTGGAGGTCATGATCGACATCGCCACCCAGCTCTCCCGGGATGTCTGGGTGGTGGCGCCCGAGTACAACCAGAGCGGCGCCGGCCATTCGCTGTCGCTCACCCACCCGGTGCGCGCCCGCCAGATCACCGAGACCAAGTACGCGCTGGAAGGCACGCCGACCGACTGCGTGCTGTTCGCCGTCAAGCATCTGCTCAAGGATCGCAAGCCCGATATCGTGCTGTCGGGGGTCAACCGCGGCGGCAACATGTCCGACGACGTGACCTATTCGGGCACCATCGCCGGCGCCATGGAAGGCTGCCTGCTCGGCATCCCCTCGATCGCCTTCAGCCAGACCTACACCCATCCCCATCCGGTGAAGTGGGATACGGCCACGCAGTTCGGCGCCGACGTGGCGCGGCGCGTGCTCGGCATGAGCATTCCGCGCAACGTCCTCATCAACGTCAACTTCCCCGACGTGGCGGCGGCCAACGTCAAGGGCGTGCGTGTGACGCGTCAGGGCGTGCGCGGCTTCGGCGGTCATATCGTCGAGCGCACCGATCCGCGCGGCGGCACCTACTACTGGATCGCCTACGCACCGGGCGAGCACGAGCATGACGACGAAAGCGACCTCACGTCGGTGCGCTCGGGCTACGTCTCGGTGACGCCGCTGCACCTGGATCTGACCCATGAGGCGACGCGCCGCAAGCTTGCCGCGCAGTTCGCCGCCAGTCTTGAGACGGACTGAGGGAAGGTAGCGGCCGTGAACGTCCCGGCCATGCAACGCCTGATCGCCGAGCTGCGGCAGTCGGGCATCGCCGACGAAAGGGTCCTGGCTGCCATCGCCAACGTCGATCGCGAGCGCTTCGTGACGCCCGCCTTCGCCGAGCGCGCCTGGGAGAACACGGCGCTGCCCATCGCCTTCGGCCAGACCATCAGCCAGCCGCTGGTGGTCGCGGCCATGACCGAGGCGCTGCGCGTCGGCCCGCGCATGAAGGTGCTCGAGGTCGGCACCGGCTCGGGCTATCAGGCCGCCGTGCTCGCCAGGCTGGCGCGGCGCGTCTACACCGTCGAGCGATTCAAGCCGCTCTCTCGTGAAGCCGAGAAGCTTTTGATCGATCTCGGCATCTACAACGTCGTGTTCGATATCGGCGATGGCACCAAGGGCTGGCCGGGCCAGGCGCCGTTCGACCGCATCATCGTCACCGCCGCTGCCGAGGAGCGCCCGCAGGCCCTGATCGACCAGCTCGCCGTCGGCGGCATCCTGATCGTGCCCGTCGGCCGCGATCCAACCGCGCAGGTCGTCGAGCGCATCATCAAGAGCGAGAACGGCCTGCAGCGCGACACGCTGATGCCCGTGCGTTTCGTGCCGCTGGTCGCCGGCGCCCTGCCGGTGCTGGGGCAGGGGTAAGCTGGGCGCGCGCGACTCCAGTCGCGCGTCATGGAGCGCGGACCTCCAGGTCCGCTTCATGTCAGGACGACAGATATGAGCGGACCTGGAGGTCCGCGCTCCGGAAGAGCATGACGCGCCACTGGAGTGGCGCGTCCCCAGCGCATAGGATTTCACCCGCAACATCGAGGAGACCACGCGATGCCAGCAGCCTCACCGCGCATCCATGAGGTGCCGGACGACCTGCTCGCCGCCATCGACTACTGCTACGACCAGGGCTGGACCGACGGCCTGCCGGTCGTGCCGCCGGTGGTCGATCGCGTGCATGGGATGCTGGCCGCCGACGACCGCCCGGCCGACGCCGTCATCGCGAAGCATCCCGCGACCGGCCTCGAACTGTCGCTGCACGCCGCCGCGGTCAACGCCGTCATGGCGGGCTGCCTGCCGGCGTACTTCCCGGTGCTGGTCGCGGCCTTCGAGGCCATGGACCGGCCGGACTTCAACTTCCATGGCTCGACCGCCAGCACCGGCGGCTCCGCACCGCTCGTGCTGGTGAGCGGCCCGTTGGCCGACGACATCGGCATGAACTCCGACGTGAACCTGTTCGGGCCCGGCAACCGGCCCAACGCCACGATCGGCCGCGCGACGCGGCTGATCCTGCGCAACGTCTTCCAGATGCTGCCGGGCATCTCCGACAAGTCGACGCAGGGCAACCCGGGCAAGTACAGCCTGTGCGTCGCCGAGCGCGCCCGCGGCAACCCCTGGCCATTGCTCTGCCAGGAGCAGGGCTACGCGCCGGGCGTCTCCAGCGTCACGGTCTACGCGGCCGGCGGCTTCTGCAATGTCGAGAACCACGGCGGCAACACGCCCGAGCAGGTCCTGGGATCGGTGGCCGACGCCATGGCCAACTTCGGCTGCATCACGCTCGGCCAGAGCGTGGTGGTCCTGGCGCCCGAGCACATGCAGATCGTGGCCGACGCCGGCTGGTCGCGAAAGGACGCGCAGAATTTCCTGTTCACCCATGCCAAGCGCTCGATCGACGGCATGAAGGGCGTCGGCAAGTTCCGCGACCGCGAGTACGACACCCAGCACGGCGACGGCGCCCACGCGCTCGCAGAACAAGGGTTCCTGCATCGCGGCCTTGTGCCCGACGACATGCTGATCACCCTGGGCGGCGGTGACGCTGGCGGCCATTCGTGCTTTCTTCCGTCGTGGAGTCGCGGCCGCGGCTCGATCATGCAGCATGCCGCCATCCGGCCGTTCGCCTCTCATGTTCCTCTCCCCCTTGGGGGCCCCTTGGGGGAGAGGGGCATGAGAAGAATACGACCTACCTGAGGAGTCCGTTCCATGCAGCTCTACGCTCCCACCTCGACCACGGCCATGCGCAAGCGTACGCGCGCGCCGGCGCTCGCCAAGCTCGACGGTGCGCGCATCGGCATCCTGGAGAACGGCAAGCTCAATGCCGAGGAGATGTTGAACGAGGTGGCCCAGCTCTTCGTTCAGCGCCGTGGCTGCACGGTCGTCAAGCTGGCCTCGAAGAAGAACGCCAGCGCGCCGGCGCCCGCCAACACGCTGGTGCAGGTGGCGCCCGACGTCGATTTCCTGATAACCGGCCTGGGGGATTGAGGCTCCTGCTCGACGTGCAGTCTGCACGACGGCATCAGCTTCGAGCAGCTCGGCAAGCGCGCGGTGGTGATCTGCACCACGCCCTTCGAGGTGACGGCCAAGAACATCGCCCGGGTGCTGGGCATTCCCGACTATCCCTTCACCAAGGTCCAGCACCCGATCGGCAGCTGCACGCTCCCCGAGCTCAAGGTTCGGGCCGAGGTCGCCTACCAGCAGGCGTTGTCGATCCTGTTGGAGGGTTGAACCCTCAGGCTTCTCTCCCCCGCTAGGGCCCCCCTAGCGGGTCCGCTAGGGGGGAGAGGCTGGGTGAGGGGGCATCGACAGCTCTTGCAACCCCCTCACCCAACCTCTCCCTAGCGGGGGAGAGGAATATGAAAGTGCTGAGAGTCCGATTCCCGCCGCAGTCCTGATGCAGTAGAATAGTCCCATGAGAAGAGCCCCTCGCTACCCCTCGCGATGGGCCGGCTGGATGCGCACGCTGGGTACAACGGCGGCGCTCTCGGTCGCGCTCGGCGCCTGTTCGAATATGTTCGGCCCCCGCGGCGGAACCATGGAATATCCCGGCTCCGGCGCTGGTCCCAACGCCGTCGCCGTCTATGTCGTCAACGAAAAGGACACGGTCGACAGCATCTCGCAGCGCTACGGCGTGCCCTCGCAGACCATCATCGACCGCAACAAGCTCAAATCTCCCTACACGCTGAAGGTGGGCCAGTATCTCGAGTTGCCGGGGGCCCGCTTCGTCGCTGACAACACGGGCGGCGCAACCCAGGCGGCCGCGGCCACGGCGCCCGGCCCCGTGAAGCGCGATGACCTGCCGCCGCCCGGTGCCAAGAGCGAGCCCACCGAGCACAAGGCCGCTTCCGGCCAGCCGACGCCGCTCAGCCCGTCTGCCGTCGAAGCGAGCAAGGCCGAGGCGAGCAAGACCGAAGCGACCGTTGCGGCGACCCCGCCGCCGCGGCGCTTCGTGTGGCCGCTGCATGGCAAGATCCTGACGTCCTACGGCACGGGCCAGGGTGGCCAGAAGAACGACGGCATCGACATCCAGGCCACCACCGGCGAGCCCGTGAAGGCGGCCGATGGCGGCACCGTGATCTATGCCGGCAGCGACGTCGCCCATCTCGGCAACCTGCTCCTGGTGCAGCATCCGGGCGGCTACATTACCGCCTACGGCAACAACGAGGCGCTGCTGGTCAAGAAGGGCGACGCCGTGAAGAAGGGCCAGACGATCGCCAAGGCCGGCAACTCCGGTGGTGCGGCCAGCCCACGCCTGCACTTCGAGGTCCGCCGCGGCGGCAGCAAGACCGTCGATCCGATGACGGTGCTGCCGGCGCAATAGCGGCCGGCTGCCACGCCTCAGACGACCTTCCCGTCGAGCTTGTACTGGCCCTTGCGGTCCTCGATCTCGAGCACCCAGACGTCGGGATCGCGCGCGACCTGGCGGGCGATGTAGGCGTCGGCGTCGGTTTCCGCCACCGGGCTCGGCCCCGTGCCGCGGCTCCACGCGGGACCGTCATCCATCGAGCTCGCCTGTGTGTAGACCGTCACGCCCGCTTCGAAACGGTTGAGCTTCAGGAGCACCGTGCCGGCATCGGGATCGCCGCGCCGCACCACGGTCGCCGGAACGAAGGCGCGGTCGCACAGGCGCACCTGCGCGCTCACCCACAGTCCGGTCGTCAGGCCCATCACCATCGACGCAGTGTCTACTCCAAAGCGTCGTCCAGTCCATCGAAGACGGCGCGCGCGCCGCGCCAGCGGAAACGCACGAAGGCGAAGGGCAGGGCCTGCAGGGCGTCGGAATCGGGGTCGGCGAGCGCCGCCGGCGCCACCAGGATCGGCCGCACGTCGGAGCCGCCGCGCGCCGAGGCGAGCGACAGCGAGCCCACCGCCATGGCAAGCTCCTCGGGCCCGCCGTCGGCCACCAGGGCGAACAGCGGCTGCGGTCGCTCGCCGCGCAGCGAGAAGAGATCCCGAGCGTCGCCGAACAGGCCGCGCCTGGCGAGCTCCTCGTGTAGCGCCACGTCGACCAGCCGTCGATCGCACGCCGCCATCGCCGAATCGACGATCGAGGGTTCGACGCAGAGCCCGGTGCGCGCGGTCGGCGGCTCGCCCGCCTTGAAACGTCGCACCGTGTTGACGAACTGGCCGAGCAGGCGGGTGAGCCGCGGGCTGTCGAGCGGTGCGATGACCAGCGCCTCGGTCTCCTCGCGGTCGGGCCAGGCAAGCCTGCGCCATACGCCGTCGGCTAAAAACTCGCGGAAGCCCGACTTGCGCTGGCCCGGCCGCGTGCCGCCCATGCGCCCGGAGTGGCAGAGATAGAGCGCACCGCGATCGTCGGCCGCGATGATCCCCGCGACCTTCCGGTCGGCGCCGGCCCGCGGCAGGTTGATCTCGCAGGTGATGCTCTCGCGCTTGGTCGGCGCGTCGGGGGCGTGGCCCAACAGCAAGGCATCGCGCGCCGGCCTGGGCTCGAACGCCCACCAATAGGCGTCGTCGCGCGCCCAGTGGATGGTGGTGCGCAATTCACCGCCGCGCCAAGTGAGCCGCACGCCGCGTGAGGGAATCCCCTTCAAGGCGCCCTGCAGCCGCTTGATGGCGCGCTCGATCCGCCTCGGCTCCCCCACGGCCCGTAACATGGGCAATTCTACCCCTGTGAGTTATCCTTGCCGATGTGGACAGCTTCGGCCATGTAGCCCGGCTCACCCCGCTTTTCATGAAAATGGCTGAACCACCCCTCCTGGCCCTCGCCGGCATCCGCTATCACCTGGGCGACCAGACCATCCTCGACGGCGTTGAGCTCGGCATCGCGCCCGGCGAGCGGCTGAGCCTGGTCGGCCGCAACGGCGCCGGCAAATCGACCCTGCTGAAAATCCTGGCGGGCGAGCCGATCGCCGATTCCGGCACGCGCTTCGCCCAGCCCGGCGCCACCGTGGCGACCCTGCCGCAGGAGCCGGGCTTTTCCGGCCATCCGACCGTTGCCCACTACGTCGCGGCCGCACTTGCCGATTCGCTGGGCCCCTCGGACTACCGCGTCGCGGCCCTCCTGGCCGAGATCAAGCTCGACGGTGCCAAGAATCCCGCCGAGCTGTCGGGCGGCGAGGCGCGCCGCGCGGCGCTCGCCCGCGTCCTGGTGGCCGAGCCCGACGTGCTGCTGCTCGACGAGCCCACCAACCATCTCGACCTGCCGACCATCGAATGGCTGGAGGACAAGCTTTCCGCGTGGAAGGGTGCCTACGTGCTGGTGAGCCACGACCGGCGCTTCCTCAGCCATCTCTCCCGCGCCGTGCTGTGGCTCGACCGCGGCATCGTGCGCCGCCTCGACAGGGGCTATGCCGAGTTCGAGGGATGGGCGACGTCCATCCTCGAGCGCGAGGCGACCGAGCGGCACAAGCTCGACCGCCTGATCGAACGCGAGACCGAGTGGGCGGGCAAGAGCATCCGCGCGCGCCGCACGCGCAACGAGGGCCGCCTGCGCCAGCTCAACGAGCTCAGGAAGGAACGCCGCCAGCAGATCGGCCCGACCGGCCGCGCCACCATCGAGGCCGGACCGGCCGAGCAGTCGGGTGCGCTCGCCATCACCGCGCGCAACATCTCCAAGCGCTGGGCTGAGCGCAGCATCGTCGACAACTTCTCGACCCGCATCTTCCGCCGCGACCGCATCGGCCTGATCGGCCCCAATGGCGCGGGCAAGACCACGCTGCTGCACATGCTGATCGGCGAGCTCGAGCCCGACACTGGCTCGGTGAAGCTCGGCGCCAACCTGGTGCCGGTGGTCATCGACCAACGCCGCGCCGCGCTCGATCCCGATAAGACGCCGTGGGAGATCCTGGCCGACCGCAACGACCACCTGCTGGTGCGCGGCCGCCAGATGCACGTCATGAGCTACCTGCGCGAATATCTGTTCCGCGACGAGCAGGCCCGCCAGCCCGTGCGCACCCTGTCGGGCGGCGAGCGCAACCGCCTGCTGCTGGCCAAGGCGTTGGCCGCACCGTCGAACCTGCTGGTGCTCGACGAGCCGACCAACGACCTCGACGCCGACACGCTCGACCTGTTGCAGGAGGCGCTGTCGGACTACGACGGCACCGTCCTGCTCGTGAGCCACGACCGTGACTTCCTCGACCGGCTGGTGACCTCGACGATTGCGCTCGAAGGCGACGGCACGGCCATCGAGTATGCCGGCGGTTACAGCGACTACGTCCTGCAGCGCGGTCTGCGCGAGTCGCCGGCTGCCGCGCCCGCACGCAAGGACAAGGTCGCACCGGTGCGTGACAACGCGCCGAGGCAGCGGCTGGGCTACAAGCGCGAGCGCGCGCTCGCCGAGCTGCCTCGAACGATCGAGGCCCTACAGGCCGAGATGTCCGCGCTCAATACCGCCTTGGCCGATCCCGAGCTCTACAGCCGCGACGCCCGGGCCTTTGCCGCCAGGACCGCACGCCTGGCCACGGCGCAGGCCGAGCTCGAGGCTGCCGAGACAGAATGGCTGGAGCTGGAGATGCTCAGGGAGGAGCTGCAGCGCAGCGGCTGGTGAGCTGTCATGGCGACCTTGGACAGCAATGGTACACGCAATGGTAGCAAGAGCCACAGAAATACCTCTTTTGCATCATTGGAAGGCCGTCGACGGTTGCAACCATGAGAAAAAAGGAGGGGTGCGACTTCTCGTAGGAGGAAGTCATGGCATCGTCCATTACCCGCCGTCAGGCCCTGGTTGCCGCGACAGCCCTTGCGGTGGTGCCGAGTGCGGCATCCGCCACCAATCGCTACTCCGTGATCAGCATCAGCAACGACACCCAGGCGAACATCTTCCTGGAGTGGCGTTGGAGCAGCCCCGAGTGGAAAAAGTTGACACTCGCGGCGGGCGCAAAGCACTGGTGGTCGCACAAGTACGACCGGCCGAACGAGAACCGGTCGCCCGATTTCCAGCTGAGGTACGACTCCGACAGCCGGTCGGGCGCGAAATACACCGAGACGGAGACTTTGCGCGGTTACGCCGCGCCGGAGCAGAACTTCGATCTCGGCCGCAAGTATGCGTTCCGCTATGACGGTCCGTCGAAGCGCTACATCAAGCTCCTGCCCGTCGGCTGACGCTGGTTCACCGAGCAGAAACCTCCCCATCGCCAGGGCGTGATGGGGAGGCGAGAGGGGGGTCTTGCCTCAGCAGGAGGTGAGGAACCTTGATGCAACGACGCTGACCGCAGCCGTCACATATGACCCTGGCTTTGGCTGGTCGGCAGGTCGGGATTGGACCGTGTCAGCAGGATCCAGCACCGCGTCTCCGCCGCCCACTGGAAGTGCCCCTCGAGATAGTCGCCATAGAGGCGCATCATGTCGTCGGTCCATTGCGGGCTGGTCGAAAACTTCGGCACCAGGGACGTAGTGCGCCCCGGAGGCTGGCCCGTCACGGGCCAGGGATTACGGCCGTCATGGAAACCTCGAACAGCAGCTCGTCGCGGGCGAGTCGGGGGACCGGTACGAGGGTGCTCGCCGGCAGGCGATCCGCCGGGAAGTGGGCCGCCGTGCAGCGCGCCAGCGGCTCCAGGTCGGCCTCCGTGTAGCCCACGATGTAGACGGTCATCGACACCACCTGGTCCATGCGCGCCTGCGCGGCTTCGAGCGCGATCTTCACGTTCTCGAAGGCCTGGGCCATCTGGCCTTCCTTGGTGGGCGCGATCGACCGGTCGACGCGAAACCCGGTCTGGCCGGCGACGTACACCGTCGTGCCGCTGGGCGCAATTACCGCCTGGCTGAAGAATCGGCGGGAGTCCATCAGACCCGGTGGGTTGAGATGGCGTGCTGCATCGGACATCTCGTTTCTCCTGTGAGCACGGCGCGCTGCTATGCGGACTCTGACGTCACCGATGCTTACTTGCCAGTGGCGATCCTGCGCGCCCGGCGACAGACTTCGGGAAGGGAGAGGAGCCCACGTGCCATGACGGCCCAGCAACGCCGCTTCGGCGATCTCGCGGACGACATCGCGGCCCGGCTGCCGGACCGCGAGGGCCTCGTGTTCGGCGCCTCGCGCCATACCTTCCGCGAGGTCGCGGCGCGCATCGACGAGGCGGCGCGCCGCCTGATCGCGGCCGGGGTCGGGCAGGGCGAGCACGTCGCCCTGTGGCTCAACAACTGCGACGACTGGATCTTCATCGCCTTCGCCGTCCAGAAGATCGGCGCGGTACTGGTGCCGATCAACACCCGGTTCCGCTCGCGCGATCTCGCTTATGTGCTGGCGCAATCCGACAGCGGCTTCCTGATCACGCACGATCGCTCCGGCCCCGTCGACTATGCCGCTCTGGTGCGCGAGGCCGTGGACTTGCCCGCGACCGGTGACGCCGTGCGCGACCCGCGCTTTCCGCTGTTGCGGTACGTGATCCTGCTGGGTGAGTCGCCGCAAGCTGGAACCGTTGACTGGGCCGCGCTAGCCGGGGCAGCGGCCGGGGTCCCAGCCGACGATCTGGCCGCGCGCGCCCGCACCGTCGACCCCGCCGCCACCGCCTTCATCATGTACACCTCGGGCACGACCGGCTTTCCCAAGGGGGTGGTGCGCACGCACGCGCTGATCGACAATGTCGAGGAACGCGCCGGCCTGATGGCCATCACGGCCGACGACACGATCCTGAACTACCTGCCGCTGTTCCATGCCTTCGGCCTGTCGGAGGGGGCGTGGATGTCGCTGGTCACCGGTGCCCGGCAGATCGTGACCCAGGGCTTCGATCCCGACGAGAGCCTCGACCTGATCGAGAAGGAGCGTGTCACCGTCATCCATGGCTTCGAAGCGCACATGAAGGGCCTGGCCGAGGCGCAAGAGGCGCGGCCGCGCGATCTTATGAGCCTGCGCACGGGGATCTTCGCCGCCGGCATGCTGAGCGCCACGCCCGTCGTGCGCCGCGGCATGCGGGCGCTTGCGCCGCTGAAAAACCTCTCGGGCTTCGGCATGACCGAGACCTGGCTGGGCGTGGCGCTGTCCTCGCTCGACGACGATGAGGCGCATCGCAGCGAGGCGTCGGGCTGGCCGGGACCGGGCTTCGAGCTGCGCATCGTCGACGACGGCAGCGACGCCGTGCTGGGGCCGGGCGTCGCCGGCGAACTGCAGGTACGTGGCGGGACGGTGATGACGGAGTATTACCGCAAGCCCGCCGAGACCGCCTCCGCCTTCACCCCCGACGGCTGGTTCCGCACCGGCGACGCGGCGATGTGGCTGGCCGATGGCTGCCTGCGCTTCCTCGGCCGCTACAAGGACATGCTGAAGGTCGGCGGCGAAAACGTCGATCCGATGGAGACCGAGGGCCTGCTGCTGGAGCATCCCGCCGTCCAGCAGGTCGCCGTGGTCGGCCTGCCCGACGAGCGCCTGGGCGAGGTCGCGGTGGCCTATGTCCAGTGCAGGGTGGATGCCGCGATCGGCGCCGAGGAGGTGCTGGGCCATTGCCGCGGCAAGATCGCGAGCTTCAAGCTGCCGCGCCACGTGGTGTTCATCGACGCCTTCCCGATGACCGAATCGGGCAAGATCCGCAAGGCCGAGCTGCGCGAGGACGCGAAGAAGCGGTTCGCCGTCTGAGCTTCCTCCCCAACTGCGTTGCTACGGAGTGGACACATCTTAAGGGTGTGACAGGTTGACTCGGAGGGATGATT
>WHTW01000117.1 GCA_009377525.1 Rhodospirillales bacterium | reverse complement strand
CCACCGCCGCCGCCGCAACGGCAGGCCGCCGTGCCGCAGGCGCCGCCCGCGCCGCCGCCCAACCGGCCGCCGCGGGGCCAGCTGCCCTGCAACTGGTCGGGCGATTCGGGCGGCGAGGGCGTCACGCGCAACCGACACTATTTGGGTGACAGGCCCGGCTTCGTGGCCATCAACTACAACCTGTATGTGAAGCCCGACGACATCAGGGTGATGTATCGTGGCCAGAACATCGCCGGAACCGGCGGGCCGCGCAGCGGACGCGGCGGCTTCGGCTTCGAGTGGAGGCCGGTCCCCGGGGATTATTCGGTCGACGTCATCGTAACAGGGCAGATGTGGGGCACGCGCTGGACGTACGCCATGGTCTGCCCTCGTTGAGAAAAGGGTGTTGAGGATCCAAGATGGCTGCTGGTCCCCTTCTCGTCAGTGAACCGCTACAGCGCTACCGCGCGCTGGGTCTGGCGGGCGACCCGGTGTGGCGCGCCGCAGGACAATTGCGCACGGCCATCGCCCAGCGCCTGTCGCGCAAGCACGCCGACCTGCTCGCCACTCCCGAGGTCGATCCGACCGGCCGGCGCATCGACTGGTACGCGCCCTTCGAAGGCCATGCGCGCAAGCTCTCCGAGCTCGACGAGGGCGAGCGCCAGGCGATCCTGAACGAAGTCCATCGCCTGCACAGCGAGATCACCGGCCTGGCCGATTCGATGGACGAGCCGCAGCGCTCGACCGCCGAACGCAACTTCGCCCGCCTGCTGCGTCACGCGCTCACCGCGCCGGGCGAGGACACGCTCTACGTCGTCGACGGCAAGCCCGTCATGACCTTCTGGGGCTTCTCGGCCGACGCCAACCTGCCCGGCGTCTTCCTTGCCCGCCCGCCCGTCACGCCGCGGCCCGCCGTTCGTCCGCAGCCGATGCCCGAAGCCGTGATGGCCTCGGCACCTGCAGTCGCTGCCGGCACGCGCTCGGTGTGGTGGCAATGGCTGTTGCTCGCCGTGCTGCTGCTGCTGTTGCTGGCGCTGCTCGCCTGGCTGGTCCGGCCCTATCTGCCGCGCCTCGAACCCTGGCTCGAGGCCGAGGCGCGCGACCGTGCGCTCAGCCTCGCCGTGCGCCAACCGCTCGAGCTTCAGAAGGCGCGCGTCGACACGCTGCAGCAGGACAATGAGAACCTGCGGCTCGAGCTCGCCCGTCTGACCGACGAGGCGGCGCGCCGCGGCGCCGATTGCGCCGCTGCCGTCGTCGTGCCGGGCGGTGTCATTGTCGCCGACTCCACCACCGCGCCGATCGAGCGCGGGGCCGCGCCGGATGCGCTGGCGGCCGTGCCTGATGCCAACATGGCTGACAAGGGGGCTGGCAAGGACCAGCCGGGCCCCGACGAGAAGGACGTCGACAAGGGCAACACGAAAGGTCCGGATCCCCAGGATAAGGGCGGCCAGGACAAAGGCAACGACAAGAACGCAGCCGCCAAGGAAGAGCCCAAGCCCATGGTTGTGCCGCCCGAGTCCAAGCAGAAGCAGGATCTCGCCTTCCTCAAGGGCGACTGGCGCTCGCGCACCGCGCTCGCCACGGCCACCGGCGAGCGCAACCTCAGGCCCAACTACACGCTGGACGACAAGGGCAAGGGCAAGGTCACCTTCGTGCAGAAGAACGGCACGACCTGCGAGGCGCCGGCCGAAGCGCGCTGGGACGGCGCCAAGCTCGTCATCGAGGAAAAGGCCAATCCCAAGTGCGCCGACGGCAAGACCTACGCCCGCAATACGGTAAACTGCGAGGTCGGCCAGGACGGCGTGGCCAAATGCACCGGAAGTCAACCGGGTGACAAGCGCAGCTACAACGTCCAGTTCGGCCGTTGACTCCTCGGATTTGTGCCACACTTTGACCTGACATGAGCGACCTTGCCCGCCTGCCGAGCTATCCCAGCCCGACGACGCTGATCGCCCGTTCGGGCATCCAGTTCCTCGACTTCGGCTTCGATCCCGTGCGCCTGAAAGTGCGCGAATGGGGCTTCCATGACGCCACGGCCAGCAAGGCCGTCGACGACCTGGTGCAGCTCGACTTCGACGAGGTGCGCGGCCAGTACGAGGTGGTTGAGAGCGGCCGCCGCCGCGCCGCCGAGCCCAACCTCGTGGTCACTGCAAAGGATGCGCTGGCGCCCTTCCTCGACAAGTGGATGCCGGTGCCCTTCCTGCAGATGCGGCCCAACAACCAGTTCCGCGAAGGCCCGGCCGACTGGGCGCGCGTGCGCGTGGTCGATCTCGAGGCGCGCTACGGCGCGGGCTATCGCGACGAGCAGGGCCATCGCTATCGCTGCGTGCTCGCCTTCGACACCGGCCTGATCGCCGAGGCCGAGGGCCGCGCCTACCTCGCCCCCTCGCCGAAGGACGTGACGTCGGGCGCGCTGTTCGCGCTCGCTCCCCAGCAGCGCGCCAATCACTGGTTGCTGCGCCAGAGCTGGATGACGCAGTGGCTGGAGGAGCTGTTCCGCGAGCTGCATCCGCGCGCCACGCTCGAGGAGATCGAAGGCGACATCAAGCAGAAGCCGCAGGAAGCCGTCGCCCGCTACCTCGCCTTCCTCGGCCTGCTGGCCGATGCCGTTCACTTCCCGCCGATCAAGCTCGTCGGTGACGCCGAGCGCCCGGGCCGCGGCGCCATCGAGGTCGACCTCGTGCTCGACGTCGGCAACTCGCGCACCTGCGGCCTGCTGATCGAGGCGGCGGGCGAGCTTGGCGTCAACCTGAACGATTCCTACGAGCTCGCGCTGCGCGATCTCTCGCATCCCGAGGTCGTCCACGCCAAGCCGTTCGAATCGCGCGTCGAGTTCGCCCAGGCCTGGTTCGGCAAAAATCACCTGTCGCGGCTGGGCGGACGCGCCGACGCTTTCGTCTGGCCGACCATGACGCGCGTCGGCCCCGAGGCCACGCGCCTTGCCGCGCGCCGCCGCGGCACCGAGGGCAACACCGGCATGTCGAGCCCCAAGCGCTACCTGTGGGACGAGGAACCGCAGGCGCGCGAGTGGCGCTTCAACATCGCCTATGCCCAGGACCAGACGGCGATGCCCGCCGCGGCCGGCCCGATGGCCCAGCTCGTCAACCAGAAGGGCGAGCCGCTGCACCTGGTCGAGCCCGAGGCCGACAGCGCCGATCATCTGCCGGTGTTCGAGCCGCTCTATTCGCGCTCCTCGATCATGACCTTCGTGCTGTCGGAGGTCCTGCTGCAGGCGCTGACCTTGATGAACTCGCCGCAGCAGCGCGGCCGGCGTGCCCACGCCGAGACGCCGCGCCGGCTGCGCCGCATCGTGCTCACGCTGCCCACCGGCATGCCGCTGGCCGAGCGCCTGATCTTCCGCAAGCGCGCCGAGGCGGCACGCGACCTGGTCTGGATGATGCTGGGCTGGAAGCTCGACGATCCGGCGGCCCCGGCGCCGCGCGTGCTGACCGACTGGGACGAGGCAAGCTGCACCCAGCTCGTCTATCTCTACACCGAGGTGGCGCGCAATTTCGGCGGCGACGCCCGCCGATTCTTCCAGGTCACCGCCAAGCCGCGCGGCAAGGTGTTCGACGGCAAGCTTTCGATCGCCAGCATCGACGTCGGCGGCGGCACGACCGACCTCATAATCAACGCCTACGGCCTCGAGGGTGCGGGAACGTCGGTCACGCTGTTCCCCGAGCAGAAGTTCCGCGAGGGCTTCAACGTCGCAGGCGACGACATCCTGCTGCGCGTCGTGCAGGCGCATGTCCTGCCGCCGATCGAGTCGGCGATGCGGACCGCCGGCATCGCCAATCCCACCGACCTGATGGCCGAGCTTTTGGGCGGCGACCGCGGCGGCGAGGACGTGATCCAGCGCAACCTGCGCCAGCAGTTCGCCCTGCAGGTCGCCCATCCCATCGCGCTCGAATTCATGCGCGCTGCCGAGGATTACGACCCGACCTCCGGTGTGGTCGCGGCCGAGCCGCGGCCCTATGAGTCGTTCTTCCCCAATGGCTCCAAGCCTTCCGAGGAAGTCGTCACCTTCGTCAACGAGGCGGCACGCAAGCGCGGCGCCAAGGGCTTCGACCTCAAGGCCACGGTGTTCCCGGTCGAGCTGCCGGGTCTCGACAAGACGGTGCGCGCCGAGATGGGCCGTGTGCTGGCGCCGCTGGCCGAGATCGTCCATGCCTACGATTGCGACGTCCTGCTGCTGTCGGGCCGGCCGTCGCGCCTGCCAGGCATCCGATCCCTGGTGATGGAGCTTCTGCCGCTGCCGCCCGAACGCGTGATCTCGCTGCACGAATATAGGGTCGGCGCCTGGTATCCCTTCCGCGATGCCCGGTTGCGCGTGGAGGATCCCAAGACCACGGTGGCGGTGGGTGCGATGATCGCCGCATTGGCGCAGTCTCAGCTTCCCGACTTCTCCTTCCGCTCCGACCTCCTGCGCTCCAAGAGTATCGCCAAGTTCATCGGCAAGCTCGATGGCGGCGGCCGCCTGCAGCGCGAGGACCTGGTCTACCGCGACGTCGATCTCGACAATCGCGAGTACGAGCTGCCGGAGATCGCCTTCGAGTTCCGCGGACCCATGTGGCTCGGGGCCCGCCAGCTCGACCTGGTGCGCTGGCCGGCGGCGCGGCTCTATGCGCTGGAGTTCGCCAAGCCGGAATATGCCGAGCGTCATGCCCGCGAGACGCCGTTCAAGATCGCGCTGGCCCGGGTGAAGCCCAAGGACAAGGATTCGGGTGACGTCGAGCGCTTCCGCCTGCGCCAGGTGACCAACCGCGACGGCCGAGCCGTCGCGCTCGATCGCCTGACGCTTCGTCTGCAAACCCTGCCGCGTCGAGAGGGCTACTGGCTCGACACGGGCATGCTCAAGACCGGGTAAGGCGTATGGATACCGTCGATCTCAAACTGGCCCAGGACTGCGAGGCGCTGGCGGTTTCCGCCAGCGAAGGCGTGACGTGGCTGAAAGGCGCCGCCGCAGAATCGCCCACGGTGGCGCAGCAGGCGCCGTCGCTGATCAGCGAGCTGCAGAAGGTCCGCAACCAGAGCCGCAAGCTCACCCGCGCCGCGCGGCGGCGCATGTGCGTGGGCGTGTTCGGGCCCAGCCAGGCCGGCAAGTCCTATCTTGTCTCCATCCTGGCCAGCCGCGACGGCCGGCCGATGCAGGCGCGCTTCGGCGACAAGAGCTACGACTTCCTGCGCGAGATCAATCCGCCGGGCAATCGCGAATCGACCGGCCTGGTCACGCGCTTCGGCCTGGGGCTGAGCGCCGGCGACAAGGAGTTCCCGGTGCGCGTGCGGCTGCTGACGCAGACCGACATCGTGAAGATCCTGGGCAACTCCTTCCTGCTCGACTTCGACCATCAGAAGGCAGCCTTCGAGCGACCGGACGGTGCCGCCATCCGCAAGCGCTTGGCCGAGCTGCGCGGCCGGGCGGCGGCACAGCCCTATGGCGACCTCGATTCGGACGACGTGCTCGACCTGATCGAATATTTCGATACTTTCTTCGCCGGCGTCACCGCCGAATTGCGCACGGACTTCTGGCGCGAGGCGATCGATCTCGCGCCACGCTTGTCTGGCCATGATCGCGCCCGGCTGTGGTCGGTGCTGTGGTACGACTTCCAGCCCTTCACCGACCTCTACCTGACGCTGTACGACGGCCTGCAGAAGCTCTCCTTCGCGCCCGAGGCGTCGCTCGGCATGGATGCCCTGATCCCGCGCGAGAAGAGCATCGTCGACGTCCTCACGCTCGATCGCCTGGGCGCCGATGACGCCGACACCTTGCTGGTGCGGCCCAAGCAGGCCGACGGCCGCGCCCTGCCCGACGCCGATCTGCCGCGCTCGCTGATCTGCGCGCTGACGGCCGAGCTTTCCGTCGCCATCGCCGAGAAGCCGTGGGACTTCTTCGATCACACCGACCTTCTGGACTTCCCGGGCGCACGCTCGCGACTGAAGCTCGCGAACCTCGGCGACGTCGCCAAGGCCAAGGGTGTCGCCGAAGGCGCCAACCCGCTGCGCGAGCTCCTGCTGCGCGGCAAGGTCGCCTATCTCTTCCAGCGCTACTCGGCGGAGCGCGAGCTGTCGGCCATCCTGCTCTGCATTCCCGACGGCAACCAGGAGGTCCGCGACCTCTCCGACATGATGTCGGCCTGGATCGACCAGACGATCGGCGCCACGCCGGCCGACCGCGCCAAGCAGAAGAACGCGCTGTTCCTGGTGCTGACCAAGATGGATCGCGAGTTCGAGCAGAAGGCGGGCGAGACCGAGGAATCGCGCAAGCTGCGCTGGTCGGCCCGGCTCAACAACTCGCTGGTCAACAACTTCCGCGGCGAATGGCCGGCCAACTGGGACGGCAAACCGTTCGACAACACCTTCTGGCTCAGGAATCCCACCGTCATCGACGAGCGGCTGATGGATTACGACGACGGCCGCGAGCGGGGCATCGCCGGGAGCTTCGCAGATCGGGCCCGCGAGCTGCGCGGCCATTTCGTCGCCAATGCCGAGGTGCGCCGCCACTTCGCCGATCCAGCGCGCGCCTGGGACGAAGCCTTCAAGGCCAATGACGGCGGCGTCTCCTATCTGGTGAAGAGCCTGATCCCGGTATGCGATCCGGCGATCAAGCGCGCCCAGGTGCGTGGCCAGCTCGAGGTTCAGATCCATCGCCTGGTCGACCGCCTGGCCGGCTTCCACAGCGCCGCCGACGGCGATGCCCGCGCCAAGAAGCGCGACCTGGTGCACACCGTGCTGCGCGGGCTGGCGAGCTGCATCCAGCAGCAGCTGTTCGGCGAGCTGATGGCAGCCCTGCAGATCGCCGATTCGGCGCTGCGCGAGATCTATTTCCGCATTTCCACGGCGCGTCCCTCCGACGAAGCCAATGGCCGCAACGGAAAGCCGCCGGCCCAGGTCTCGCAATCGACCGGCGCCGCCGTCGATCTCGGCGCGATCTTCGCTGACGTCTTCGGCGAGGAGGCCGGCCGCCCGGCGCCGCCGTCGGGCGTGCTGGAGGACCGCGCCGAGCGCTTCGCCCGCGAAGCCGCCGACTACTGGCTGGAGAACATGCGCCGCGTCGGCGCCGACGAGAAGGCGCTGTCGCATTTCGGCGTCGACCGCCAGCATCTCGGCTGGCTGATTGACGAGCTGATCGTCGGCGCCCATCGCCTGAAGCTCATCGACCAGCTCAGCCACGAGGTGCGCGAGCTGGAGAAT
Organism: Rhodospirillales bacterium; assembly: GCA_009377525.1. Classification (GTDB taxonomy): domain Bacteria; phylum Pseudomonadota; class Alphaproteobacteria; order Reyranellales; family Reyranellaceae; genus Reyranella. The sequence continues at coordinate 16,884 of WHTW01000117.1, read as the reverse complement.
GCCGCCAACGCCAAGTGGGAAGAGATCGCCGAGCGCCAGGTGCGCACCGCCTCCTCGGCGCTGAACGGCTACGTCAGCGCGCTGGGCTTCGACCATCTGCCGCTCGACCAGCGGCCGGGCCTGCCGCCCAATTCGCCGACGCGGCGCGTGTTCGAGGGGCCGGCGGTGGTCAACGGGATGCCGGTTCTCTCGGAGAACCCGCAGCCGATCTATGCCGACTATTGCAAGGACTGGATGCGTGCCTTCCTGCAGCTCGCCATGGACAACGTCGGCTACGAAGGCGGCCGCGAGATCTCACCTGAGCAGAACGACCGGCTGGGCGCCATCCTGCGCGCCGTGCCGGCCTGATCCTTCGATGCCTGTACGCGCCACCGTCGAAGCCTTGGCCGAACCCGGTCACGCCATCCTGCGCGTGAGCGAGCTCGACGCCGCGCCCGATGGCCTGGCGCTGTCGATCCAGCGCCAGCAGGGTCCCGATTCGCATCTCGCCGACGACGGCTGGCGGCGCACCGAGGCCTGGCTGTTGCCTGGGCGTGTCGAGCGCCGGCGCGATGCGCTGGAGTTCCATCTCGGCCCTGAGATCTGCGACCGTCTGGCCGGCATCGCCACGGTGCGCGTGCGCGTGAAGGAGCCCGACATCGGCGTCGTCGGTACGACCGTCGTCGCCTGGCCGGCCATGCTGACCTCGGGCGCGCTCGATCCGTCGCGCCGGCTGGACGACGAGACGGTGCGCCTGCGCCGCGCCCAGCCGAAGGCGGCTCCCGCCCCGCCGCCCGAGCCCGCGCCCGAACCGCCGGCCCCGCCCTTCACGCCGCCGCCACCGCGACCTGAGCTGCGCGCCTCGCGCGCGCTCGATCGCGGGCCGCCGGAACGGTCGAGCCGCACCGGCTGGCTGATCGCGGCCCTGGTGCTCGTGGCCGTCGTGGGCGGCGGCTATCACGTCTACACGACCTATTTCCCAAAGCCCGAGCCCGTGGTTGCCGCGGCAACGCCCGCGCCCGCGCCCGCCCCCGTTCCCGCCGCGAACGAGCCGGGCAAGTCGGTGCGCGATATCGTCGGCGAGTATCTCGCCACCAAGCCTTCACCCGAGGCGATGCTGGCCAAGGCGCGCGACTACGCCAAGGCAGGCGAGATGGGTGCAGCCTTCCTGGTGTTCCGCCGCGCCGCCGAGACCGGCAACGCGCCGGCCCAGCTCGAGCTCGCCGCGTTCTATGATCCGCTCTCGACGCCGGCGAAGGCGGGCTTCGCGCCCGACGGGCCGCGCGCCGCCGACTGGTACGAGCGCGCAGCACTCGCAGGCTCGGCCGAGGCGCAGCGCAAGCTCGGCCTGCTGCTCGCCAAGGGCGGCGGCGGACTACCGGCCGACCCGGCGAAGGCGAAGACATGGCTGCAGCAAGCGGCGGCGCAGAACGACGCCGACGCCAAGAAGGCCCTCGACGCGCTACCGAAGTAGCGTGCGTCATTTCAGTTCGCGGACCCAATCCTCGTAGCCGCCGTTTGCGACGATGGCCGTTTCCGGCCGGTTTACGTCGACGCGCGTCGCTTGCGCGCGGGCCCGCACGTCGCTTGGGCTCAGCCCGAAGGTCGTGCGGAAGACGCGGCTGAAATGCGCCTCGCTCGAGAAGCCCAGCGCGAAGGCGATCTCGTAGATGCGCCGATGGTCATGGGCCGGATTGCGCAGCTCGGCGCAGGCGCGCGTGAGCCGCTGCTCCTGGATGTAGTGCGCGACGCCGCCCACCGGCCCGAACAGCCGATAGAGCTGGCTGCGCGAGATCCGGAACTGGGCACAGAGCGCCTCGGCTTGGAGCGCCGGCGACTCGAGGTTGGCCACGATATGGTGCTGGATGAGCTGGCGCATCGTCTTCTCGATCGCATCCCGCGCGCGCGCGGCCGTCTCGGCGGTCGACTGGAAACAGGCGGCGATCATGTCGGTCGCGGCCTGCGCTACCAGCGGCGCCTCGGCGAGCGCGAAGGCGTCGGCGCGCGCCACCAGCGAGCGCATGTAGTCGGCGAGCAGGCCGCCCACGACGCTGTTCCCACGCAGGATCAGGCCGTGCAGGTTACCCGACGCCGGCACGGCTTGGTCGAGCGTCTCGCGCGGCACGACGATGGCGACGGTACCGGACGGCGCGGCCCGCGTGACGTTCGACTGGCTGAGGTCGAGGATCTGGACGTCGCCGGCGTGCAGCGCGCGCCCGCGGTCGCCGGCTTCGCCGACCAGGCCGCCCGTTGCATAGAGCTGCACGAGATAGTGGTCGAGCCCGTCGGCGATGGTCTTGCGCCGGTCGCGCACGAAGCGCTGGCTGTCGAAATCGACCGCGGAGATCAGCAGGCCGCCCAGGTACCAGCCGCGCACGGTCGCCGCGAAGCCGCTGTCCGGCCGGTGATCGGCCGGCCGGGCCATGTCGAAGATGACCGAGATGCTTTCGTGCCAGGCATCGAACTGATCGCGTGGCCGCAAATGTTCCGTGGCGAACAGACTGAAAGGAAGCTTGGCAGCCTCGCCCATACCCAACTACGAACCCCTTGGACACCCGCGCCCAGTGAAACGTCGGCGCGCTGAAGAATTGCCAGGAATATCGCGCTGAACCGGTGACTAACCGCATCAAAAATGCAGCGAGATCAGAGGCCAAACTTCTCGCTTGGCACGTGTTGAAACACCACGCGGCTAGATCGCCATCCTCTGATGCAGGTCGATCATGATCCAGAGGCTGCCGCCCACCATCAGGAAGATCAGGACGGCGGCGAAGGAGATCGCCAGCAGGTTCTCCTTCGGCGTGGTCGTGAAGTTGACGTGCAGGAAGAAGCGCAGATGCACCAGGATCTGCAGCACCGCCGCGACCGCGATGATCCACATGATGCGCGAGGGCGGCAGGGTGTGGGTGTAGACCAGCCAGAACGGGATCGCCGTCAGGATGACGGCCAGCGCGAAGCCAATCAGGTAGGAGGCAAGACCGTGCCGTTCCATCACAGGAGCCCTGGCAGATAAACGACGGAGAAGATGCCGACCCAGGCGATGTCGAGGAAGTGCCAGAACAGGCCGAGCCGGAACAGGCGCGAGGTCACCGGCAGGGTCAAGCCCTTGATCGCCATCTGGCCGCTCAGGATCAGGATCCAAATCAGGCCGACACTGACATGGGTGCCGTGGGTGCCGACCAGGGTGAAGAAAGCTGACAGGAAGCCGCTGCGGTCGGGCCCGGCGCCGGCACGGATCATGCCGAGAAACTCGCGGATCTCGAGGAACACGAAGCCCGCCCCCAGCAGGAAGGTGACGGCAAGCCAGCCCAGCACCGCCGAGCGATTGCCCTGCCGTGACGACAGGGAAGCAAAGCCGAAGGTCGTGCTGCTGATCAGCAGCAGCGCCGTCTCGAGCGCGGCATTGTTCAGGCTGAAGAGCTGCTTTCCCGCAGGGCCGCCCGCCGTGTTGCCGACCATGATGCCGTAGGTCATGAACAGCAGGGCGAAGATGATGGCGTCGCTCATCAGGTAGAGCCAGAAGCCCAGCTCGCGCTGCTCGTGGACCGCCTCCGCTTCGGAATGAGGCGCCTCGGAATGGGGATAGCCGGGAACAGCCGTTACATTGGCGTTCATGGGTTGGCCGCCTTCGCCGCCTCGAGCGTGCGGTAGCGCGCCTTCTCCAGGCGCTCGACCTCCTCGGCGACCAGCACGAACTCGGTGTCGTCGTCCGACGAGCGCCAAATCATGGTGGCCCACATGGCAAGACCGCACAGTATAGCCAGCCACCAGATCCACCACACCATGGCGAAGCCGAACACGAAGGCGAGCCCGCCCATGATGACGCCCGCGGCTGAGTTCTTGGGGATCTCGATGTCCTGGTAGGCGGGCGGCGGGGCATGGGTCACGCCGCGCTCCTTCATGTCGAGCAGCGGCTCGCGATCGCGCACCTCGGGCAGCACCGCGAAGTTGTAGGCCGGCGGCGGCGAGGCGGTCGCCCATTCAAGGGTCCGGCCGTCGTATGGGTCGCCTGTGACGTCGCCGCTGAGCTTGCGGTCTCGGATCGAGGCGACGATCTGCATGACCAGGCAGGCGATGCCGATCAGGATCAGCACGGCGCCCATCGAGGCCGCGATCAGCCAGGGCTGCCAGGAGGGATCGTTGTACTGCTCCATGCGCCGCGGCATGCCCATCAGGCCCAGCACATAGAGCGGCATGAAGGCGAGGTAGAAGCCGACGATCCAGAACCAGAAGGCCGCGGTGCCCCACGGCTCGTTGATCTTGAAGCCGAACGCCTTGGGGAACCAGTACATGTAGCCGGCGAGGTAGCCGAACAGCACGCCGGGGATGATCATGTTGTGGAAGTGCGCGACCAGGAAGGTCGTGTTGTGCATCAAAAAGTCGACGGGCGGCACCGCCAGCAGCACGCCCGTCATGCCGCCGATCACGAAGGTGGCGATGAAGCCCACCGTCCACAGCATCGAGGGATGGAAGGTGATGCGGCCGCGATACATCGTCAGCAGCCAGTTGAACACCTTCACGCCGGTGGGCACGGCGATCACCATGGTCGTCACGCCAAAGAACGCGTTGACGTTGGCGCTCGAGCCCATGGTGAAGAAATGGTGCAGCCAGACGGTGAAGGAGAGGATGGCGATCGCCGCCGTGGCGTAGACCAGCGATTCGTAACCGAACAGCCGCTTCCTGGAGAAGGTCGCCACGACCTCGGAGAACACGCCGAACGCCGGCAGGATCAGGATGTAGACCTCCGGATGGCCCCAGATCCAGAACAGGTTGGCGTAGTTCATCATGTTGCCGCCCAGCGCGTTGGTGAAGAAGTGCATGCCGAGCAGGCGATCGAGCGCCAGCAGGCCGCACGCCACGGTGAGCGCGGGGAAGGCAAAGGTCATCAGGACGGAGGTGCAAAGCGCCGTCCACACGAACGGCGTCATGCGCATCAGGGTCATGCCCGGCGCGCGCCGCTTGATGATGGTGACGACGAAGTTTATGCCCGACAGTGTCGAGCCGACGCCGCTGATCAAGAGCGCCCAGATCCAGTAGTCGACGCCGACTCCCGGGGTGTACTGGATGCCCGAGTAGGGTGGATAGCCCGTCCAGCCGGCGGTCGAGAACTTGCCGATCACCAGCGACACCATGACCAGGCCGGCACCCGAGGCGGCGAGCCACAGGCTGAGCGAGTTCAGGAACGGGAAGGCGACGTCGCGCGTGCCGATCTGCAGGGGCACGGCGATGTTCAGCAGCCCGGTCATGAACGGCATGGCCATGAAGAAGATCATGATCGTGCCATGGGAGCTGAAGATCTGGTCGAAATGCTCGGGCGGCAGATAGCCCTCGTTGTTGAGCGCCATCGCCTGCTGGGTACGCATCATGATGGCGTCGACGAAGCCGCGCAGCAGCATGATCAGCGCCAGGACGATGTACATGACGCCGATGCGCTTGTGGTCGACGCTGGTCAGCCACTCGTTCCACAGATAGAGCCAGCCCTTGAGCCAGGTGATGACGATGGCGACCAGCAGCGCGCCGCCCACCGTCACCGCCGCCCCGCCGGCGGCAATGGCGCTGTAGAGCGGCAGGGCCTCGATGGTCAGTCTTCCGAACATGAGCTCTATCTCCGCGCCGGCGCCGTCGGCGCCTGGCCATGCGCCTGATGGCCGCCCGTGTACTTCTCGATGATGGAGTCGAAGAGCCTGGGCTCGACCGCCGAGTACTGGACGATCGGGTTGAGCCGGCTCCGCTCGGCGAGCTTGGCATAGGTCGGCGGATCGAGCTTGCCGGGCGCCTGCTTGGCCTGCGTCACCCAGGCGTCGAAATCGGCCTGGCTCATCGCTACCACCTCGAAGAACTGGTCGGAGAAGCCGCCGCCCGAGTACTGCGTGTTGCGGCCGACGAACTTGCCGGGCTGGTCGGCCAGAAGCTGCAGGCGGGTCTGCATGCCGGCCATGGCGTAGATCTGGCCGGCCAGTGCGGGCACATAGAAGGAGTTCATCACCGTGTCGGAGGTGATGCGCAGGCTGACAGGCCGGCCGGCCGGGATGGCGAGCTGGTTCACCGACGCCACGCCCTGCTCAGGATAGATGAACAGCCACTTCCAGTCCTGGGCCACGACCTGGACGTCAAGCGGCGGGGTGCTGGAGGCGATCTCGCGATAGGGATCGAGCTTGTGGGTGCTGCGCCACAGCAGCACGGCGACGGCGATGACGATCAGCGCCGGAATCAGCCAGACCACCGCATCGACCTTGGCCGAATAGGCCCAGCTCGGCTCATAGTGGGCGTTGCGCCCCTCGCGATATCGCAAGGCGAACCAAAGCGCCATGACGATGACTGGCACGACCACGATCATCATGACGGTGAAGGCGTCGATCATCAGGCCGCGTTCAGCGTCGGCGATCGGGCCTTTGGGATTGAGGACGACCATGCGGTCGCAGCCGCCGGCCAGGAGGGCCAGCAGTGTGATCGCCGCGGAACGTACTGTAACGACTGCCTGCTTCACGCCCCCGCCCGCACCAATGATTATGCAGCGGGGTTAGATTGAAGCTACATCTTGTGTTGAGCAAATGATTCTTTTCCCCGCTCACGCACAGCTGTCGGCACGCCAGTCGAACGGTGTCTTGGCGCCGCGCAAAAAGGCCGCCAACCACGAGCTGCCCAATGCATAATTCGCCTTGGTCGTCTGCCGGCTGGTGACGATGTAGGTGTTGATGCCGACGACGCGGCCGCAGGAATCGATCAGCGGCCCGCCCGAGTTGCCGGCCGAAATGTCGGCCGAATGCAGCACCATGGGCGTGTTGCGCTCCTTGTTCTGCACCGCACTCACCGTGCCTCGGGTCAGCACGACCTCTGGCGCGGCCTTGAGGTCGCCCGCCAGCAGCCGTCGCAGATTGCGGTCCTGGGCAATGGCGATCGACGGATAGCCTGCAGCGATCACGTCGCTCAGCGCCGTCGGCTCGGCGGCTAGCGGCAGAGGCCGCACGTTGCCGGCCGGCACGTCGTCGACCTTGATCACTGCAAAATCTGCCTCGGTCCCCTGGCCGGTCTGCGACGTGGCAACGACGGTGCCGATGTAGCCGGTCTTGAGATGCTTGCTCAGCACCAACGCCTCGCTGCCCGGCGCGGCGCGGCCCACGACATGGTGGTTGGTCACCACGTAGTTGGGGGCAACAAAAAAGCCGGAGCCGCTATTGCCTCCGGTCGACACCACCAGGACGGTGGCTTGCTCGAGTGTTTGTGCCAGGCTCGCCGGCGCCATCTTGCCGACCTTGGCGCCGGTCTGCGGCAGATCGATCGACGCCGCCGCTGGCGTGACCTTTCCGGGGCCGGGCGGCGCCTCGGTCTTGCGCTCGGGCAGCGCGCCAGCCGGCGCCGGCGAGGCGGGCCCGCCCTTCCCGAGCGGATCCTTGATGGTGCAGACATCGGCCTTCAGCCGCTCCTTCAGGAGCGCGATCTGGTCTTCGATCTGCTTGTTGGCGGCCTTCTGCTTCTCGATCTGCTCTTCCAGCCCCTTGACCAGCGCCTGGTCGGGCCCCGGCGGGGCGGGCGGCGGTGGCGGCGCGGGCAACTGCACCGCGACATTCACGATCGGGCGATAGAACAGGTACCAGCCCAGCGCGAGGCCGGCGGCCAGCAGCAGGAAACCACCGACCAGGCCGCCCAGAATCAGCGGCCAGTGGGATCTCGGACGTTCTTCAGGCGGCGGCGCGTTCTCGGCCATGGATGCAAGTGGGCTCCCGGGAAAGTTTGCAGTCAATACTGCGGGGGCGGCGGAATTTGGGCACTGCGGAGCCTCTTGCATGGCCTCGCGGACGCCATAAGTGTATATGCACGCACCAGCAGACGGTCTCGACCCGCCGAAGCGCGGCGTCTAGGGTCGGCTTCAGCAGCGAAGGAGAGTTTTATGACGGCCTGCATCGTCGGATGGTCCCACGGCAAGTTCGGCAAGCTCGACGGCGAGACCAGCGAATCGCTGATCGTGAAGGCGGCGACCGAGGCCATTGCCCATGCCGGCATCGAGCCCAAGGACGTCGACGTGATCTACGTCGGCAACATGAACGGCGGCTTCGTGCGCCAGGAGTTCCATTCCTCGCTCGCCCTGCAGGCCCATCCCGACCTGCGCTTCAAGCCCTCGACGCGCGTCGAGAACGCCTGCGCCACGGGCTCGGCCGCCATCCACATGGGCCTGAACACGCTGGCCGCCGGCAAGGCGCGCTTCGTGCTGGTGGTCGGCGTCGAGAAGATGACCGAGCTCAACAGCGCCCAGGCCGGCGACGTGCTGATCAAGGCGTCGTACGTCGCCGAGGAGGCCGACATCGAGGCGGGCTTCGCCGGCATCTTCGGCAAGATCACCTCGGCTTATTTCCAGCGCTATGGCGACAAGTCCGACGCGCTCGCCAAGATCGCGGTCAAGGCGCACAAGAACGGCGCCAAGAACCCCTATGCGCACTTCCAGAAGGAATTCGCCTACGAGTTTTGCCGCAATCCGTCGGACAAGAACCCGTTCGTGGCGGGACCGCTCAAGCGCACCGACTGCTCGCCGGTGACCGACGGTGCGGCGGCGGTGATCCTGACCGACGTGTCGACGGCGCTCGGCATGAAGCAGGCGATCGCCTTCAGGGCGGCCGAGCATGTCAACGATTTCCTGCCGATGAGCCGGCGCGACATCATCAAGTTCGAAGGCCCGCAGCTCGCCTGGAAGCGCGCGCTGGCAGAAGCCAAGCTCGACCTGCTCGATCTGTCCTTCGTCGAGAGCCACGACTGCTTTACCTCGGCCGAGCTGATCGAGTACGAGGCGATGGGGCTCACGGCACCCGGCGAAGGCGAGCGGGCGATCCATGAGGGCTGGGTCGAGCGCGACGGCAAGCTGCCGGTCAATGTCTCGGGCGGGCTGAAGGCCAAGGGCCACCCGGTCGGCGCCACGGGCGTGAGCATGCACGTGATGTCGGCCATGCAGCTCTCCGGCACGTCGCCGGCCGGCTTGCAGCTTCCAAAGGCGCGGATCGGCGGCGTGTTCAACATGGGCGGCGCCGCCGTCGCGAACTATGTGAGCATCCTCGAGCCGCTGCGTTAGCGGCGTCATTTGCCATCGTCTTCCTCAGCACGCGTCTGTGCGGCACCAAATGAGATGTCGTCTTCGCGAGCACTCAATGCTCCGCGGATGGCTTCCTATAAGGCGGTCGCATGACGCTGCGCTTCCTGCATCAGCTGTTCGATGGCAGCCAAGCGCTGCCAATACGCCTCCCAATGTTCAGCCCCCGCTAAATCCCGCAGGTCAAGCGGTTCGACTTTGCCCCATGCAACATATCTTTCCAGGCGTGCCACCCGCTCAGCCAGATCGGTGATACCTCTGGTTTTCGGGGAGCCGCGTGCCGTGCCTTCGATCCAGGGGCGCCAATCGGCGCCGCTTTTGGATTGATTGCAGGGACCGCACGAAGGAACCAGATTGCGAATCTCGTTGACGTAACCGGTTGGTCTTTTGCCGCGGACAAGCGGGCGAAGATGGTCCCAATCGGTCGCACCGGCACCGCAATAGATGCATTCGATCTTCTCGGGGGGTCATGCCCAACTGGGCGAGAGCTTCGGCTCTCTTCTCGGCGGTCGGCTCGATGTTAGGAATGATCGCCTGGACAAAGCCATTCGTCACTGAAGAGCTACGGCTGGTTATCTTGAGGGGTTTACGGAATTTCATCTGCAGCTCCACAAACGCAGCAGTTATAGTCGAAATACTCGGAGCGAGGTGGAGGTAGCGAATGCAGGAGATCGGGCGCCGCGAGAGCGACGCCATCCTGGGCGCCATGCGCCAGGTGGCGCTGTCCGGCGGGCACGCGATCACCCACGCCGATACCACAAGCATCATGGCCGCCGCACGCTACCTGCTGCGCCGCCGCGATCTGTCGGACATCGGAACGCTTCCAGCGGTGGAGCCGTCCGACCTCGTAGCGGTGCTCAGAGTGGACCCTGAACTCGCGCGCGAGGCGGTGAAATATCTCGCCGTCATGGCGCTGGTCGACGGCGTGCTCGACAGGAAGAAGCTTTCGCGCGTGCTCGAGTATGCCCGCGCGCTCGATGTCGAGGCCGACTATCTCACCGAACTTGTCGAGGCGGCATCCGAGCACTTGGGCTGGGTGATCGCCGACATGACTCGCAAGAATTTCGACAGCGTCATCAGCCGATCGTCGGAGGGCATGGACCCGGTGGCGTGGATCACGCCGTATAGCGGCGCCAACGCCGACCCGGCGCTGTCGGCACGCTACGAGGCGTTGGGCAGCTTGCCGCAAAACACTTTCGGCAAGGCATTGTGGGACTTCGACAAGCAGAACGGATACCCGTTTCCGGGCGATCCCCAGGCGCTCAATGCCACGTTCGGAACGCCGCACGATTCCACGCACGTGATCTCGGGCTACGACACCAGCGCGCGCGGCGAGATCCTAGTCTCGACCTTCACCGCCGCCATGCATCCGATCAATCCCATGAGCGGCCACATCCTGCCGGTGATCTTCAACGGCCATCTCGGCGTCAAGTTCAACGACGTCGCCCGCTACACCACCGGCGGCCTCGATCCCGACGAGTTCTGGCACGCCTGGGCGCGCGGCCGCGATGTGACCGTCGACATCTTCGATCCGAAATGGAACGTGTGGGACTGGGTCGACAAGGACCTCGAGAAGGTCCGGCGGATTTTCAACGTCATGCCGGCCGGATCTCCTCGTTAGAAGTGCGTCCGCCCGCTCTGTCTTGGCGAGCATGGGCGCGGTATACTGGTCTGCCATGACACCGGACGACTTCTTCAAGCGGATCGAAGCACATCGCGACGAATTGGCGAGCGCGGGCGTGCGCCGACTCGGCGTCTATGGGTCGGTCGCGCGAGGCGAGGCAAGGTCGGATAGCGACGTCGACATCCTCGTCGAGTTTGAGAAAACGCCGGATCTCTTCGAGTTTGCTGCTCTGCGGGATCGCTTGGCAGAGATTCTCGGGCGGCCTGTGGATCTCGCTACGCCACAAGGTTTGAAGCCTCGGCTGCGCTCGCGCATCCTGGACGAAGTGCGTTATGCGGCGTGACCGCTCGACGGTTTGCTGCAGGACATCCTCGACTTCATCGACCGCATTGAAGCTGGGCACCGATCAACGGTGCGTCGGACGAGAAGACCCTCTACGCTATTCTTCATGCCCTACAGTACATTGGCGAGGCCGTTTCGCGGCTGCCGAACGAGGTAACCGACCTCGCGCCCCAAATTCCGTGGGCAAAGATCAAAGCCATGCGAAACTTGATTGCACACGACTATGCCGGCATCGACACAGCCGTCGTGTGGGAAACCGTCAGGCAACGGCTGCCGGAACTACGCGCCGCCATCGAGGCAATGCTGCAGCGCCTGTCGTAGCGAAGCTGCAGGAGGGACCTTTCCTGTTGCCTTAAAGGCCCCTCGCTGCGCTCAAGATGGCAATCTTCGCCTACACCACCGGGCTCGCGCCGCCGTCGACGTTGATCGCCACGCCGGTGATGAACGAGCCCGCATCCGAGCACAGGAAGCAGGCCATGCGCGCGAACTCCTCGGCTTTGCCCATGCGGCCGAGCGGGATGCGGCCCTTGGCCATGGCGGCGGTGAACTCCTGGTAGCTCTTGCCGTCGTTGGCCGCCTTGTGACGGCGCTGCCATTGGTCGCTTTCGATCAGGCCGACCAGCATAGCGTTGACCAGCACGCCGTGCTGCGCGTTCTCCTGGCTGAGCGCCTTGGTGAGCGCGAGACCCGCGGCGCGGCTGACGCTGGTTGGCGTCGAGTTGGCGTTGGGCGCCTTGGCGCCGATGTTCAGCACGTTGACGATGCGGCCCCATTTGCGCTCACGCATGCCCGGCAGCGCGGCGCGGCAGAGCCGGATCGCAGCGAACAGCTTGAGGTCGAGGTCGCCCTGCCAATCCTCGTCGGTCACGGTGTCGAACGGCTTGGCATGGCTGATGCCGGCATTGTTGACCACGATGTCGACCTTGCCGAAATCGGCCACGACCTTCTTGAAGGTATCGGCGATCGGCTGCGCCTTCGACACGTCGCAGGAATAGGCCTCGAACTTGCCGTTGGTCTTGCCCGCCGCCTTGACGACCTCGGCCTTGGCCGCAGCCAACACATCGGCCTTGCGTGCCAGCATCGCCACCGAGCCGCCGGAGGCCGCGAATTCCTTGGCCATCGCCAGGCCCAGACCCGTGCTCGCGCCGGTGATCACCGCCACGCGGCCGTCCATACGTACGTCCATCTCGTCCTCCCCGATTCACGGAAGGCCGACACCTTATCGTTCGGGACGCGGGAGTCGAGACGTTCCGTCCGCCTAAAGCACAATCCGCCCAGCTGGAATCAGCTGGACGGATTGTGCCCTGTGAAACAAGCATCGCCAGTGCGCGCGAATCCGATCTGATGGAACCGCGTGCGGTTCCATCTGATCGGATTCCGCTCTAGCGCGACGGTTCTGGCGTCGTGAACTGCGCGGCATATTCCGGTGTGGGCGGGATCGGCTTGATGACGTCGATCGCCACGCCGTTGGGATCCTCGGTGATGAAATGCCGCTGGCCGAACGGCTCGTCCCGCAGGGTGACGTGGATCTTCAAGCCCGCCGCCACGGCCCGCGCGTATTCGGCGTCGACATCCTCGACCTCGAAGTTGACCAGCAGGCCCTGGGCCTTGCGCTGGAACGGCGCCGGCAGCGAATCGTGGCGATAGTCGAGAATGGCGAGGTTGGCCGAGGGCGAGACGTCCGAGGTGAGATGGACGTACCAGTCGGACCAGAAGGCCGGCGTGAAGCGGAAATGGCGCTGCCAGAAGGCGGCGGTGCCGGCCACGTCGTCGGTGCAAAGCACGGTGTAGAACTGGTTCAGCTTCATTGCCTGTCCCTCCGTGTCGATTTACATACTGTCTGTATGTAACGGAATTTAGATACAGGTTGTATGTATGTCAAGATCCCGGACCCAGGCCGAACGGCTGGCCAACACGCGCGCGGCACTGCTCAAGGCAGCAAGGACCGTCTTCACCGAGCAGGGCTACGAGGCGGCGTCGACCGAGGAGATCGTGCGGCGAGCCAAGGTGACGCGCGGCGCCCTCTACCATCACTTCGAGGACAAGCGGGCGCTGTTCGACGCCGTGGCGAGCGAGGTCGCGCGCGACATCGCCACCAGCATCGACAAGGTCACGCCGATGGACGAGCCGCTGCGGGCCCTGAAGGTGGGCACGTCGGCTTTCCTCGATGCCTGCCTCGATCCGGCGGTGCGGCGCATCTATCTGATCGAAGCGCCCGCTGTCCTGGGCTGGCATCGCTGGCGCGAGATCGATGCGCCGCATGGCGTGCGGTCGCTGCGCGAGGGCGTGACGGCGATGCTGGCCCAACGTCCAGGCGATGCGCTCGGGATCGAGCCTACGACCTTCCTGCTGGCCGGCGCCTTCAACGAAGCGGCACTCTGGATCGCCGAAGCGAAGGACGAGAAAGCGGCGCGGCGCGACATGGATCGCGCACTCGAAACCTTCATCGAGCGGCTGTTCGTGCCGACTCGATCGCCGCGAGGACGCGCTCGGGCGTAGCCGGCGCGTCGAGGCGCACTGCGGCCTTGTTGCCCGTTGCGGCGCCGATCGCATCTTTGAGCGCGGTCCATACTGCTGTGGCCAGCAGCAACGGCGGCTCGCCGACGGCCTTGGAGCGAAAGATCGTGGCCTCGCGCGAGGGTGCGTTATCCAACATCTTCACGTTGAACACCGCGGGCACGTCGCGGCTGCCCGGGATCTTGTAGGTCGAGGGACCGACGGTGCGCAGCCTGCCCTGCTTGTCCCACCACAACTCCTCGCAGGTGAGCCAGCCCTGGCCTTGCACGAAGGCGCCCTCGATCTGGCCGAGATCGATGGCGGGATTGAGCGAGGCGCCGCAATCCTGAACCAGATCGGCGCGCAGCACGCGGCTTTCGCCGGTCAGGGTGTCGATCGCCACCTCGGCCATGGCCGCGCCAAAGGAGAAATAGAAGAACGGCCGGCCGCGCATCGCCACACCGTCCCAATGGACCTTGGGCGTCTTGTAGAAGCCGGTGGACGAGAGCGAGACGCGGCCCAGGTAGCAGAGCTTCGCCATCTCGCCGAAGCTCAGCACCTGGTTGCTGCCCGGCCCCCCTCTAAGGTGCTGGGCGATGCGCACGTTGCCGTCGGCGAACTCGATGTCGGCCGCGGCGACGCCGAAATGCTCAGCGGCGAAGGCGATCATGCGCTGCTTGATGGTGTTGGCCGCCTCCCACGCTGCCCAGCCGTTGAGGTCCGAGCCGGTCGAGGCCGCCGTCGGCGAGGTATTGGGCACCTCGGCGGTCGAGGTGGCCGACGGTCGGATGCGGTCGAGGCCGATCTTGAAGACCTCGGCCACGACCTGCGCCACCTTGATGAACAGCCCCTGCCCCATCTCGGTGCCGCCGTGGTTCAGGCGGATCGAGCCGTCGGTATAGACATGCACCAGCGCGCCCGCCTGGTTCATGTGCGGGATGTTGAAGGAGATGCCGAACTTCAGCGGGAACAGGCCGAGCCCACGCTTCAGCACCGGGTTGGCCTTGTTGAAGGCATCGACCTCGGCGCGCCGGCGATCCCACTCGCCTGCCTGCTTCACCTCGGCCCAGCAGCGCGCCAGATGGTTCTCGTCGACCTTCTGGCCATAGGGCGTCTCGTCGCCTGCCGTGCCGTAGAAGTTGAGGGCGCGGATCTCGTTGGCGTCGCGGCCGAGATGGCGAGCGATGCGGTCGATCGCATCCTCCATCACCAACACGCCCTGCGGCCCGCCGAAGCCGCGGAAGGCCGTGTTCGACTGCTTGTTGGTGCGGCAGGAGTAGCCCGTGGCGCGGACGTGCGGGATCCAATAGGCGTTGTCGACGTGGGTGAGCGCGCGCGCCACCACGCCCGGCGTCATGTCGAGGCTCCAGCCGGCGTCGGCTGCCAGCACCGCGTCGAGCGCCAGCACGTGGCCTTCGTCGTCGAAGCCCACCGTGTAGCGATAGTCGAAGCCGTGCCGCTTGCCGGTGGCGACCATGTCGATCTCGCGCGGCAGGCGGAGCTTCACCGGCCTGCCGGTCTTGGCGGCGCCGAGCGCCGCAGCCGCCGCGACCCACGAGGCGTTGCTCTCCTTGCCGCCGAAGCCGCCGCCCAGCCGGCGCACGACCGTGGTCACGCGGTTGTAGTCGCAGCCCAGCACCTGGGCGCAGACATGCTGGACCTCGGTCGGATGCTGGGTCGACGAATGCACCAGAAGATCGCTGTCCTCGCCGGGCAGGGCGAAGGCGACCTGGCCTTCGAGATAGAAGTGCTCCTGCCCGCCGACGCTGAACTCGGCCGTGAGCTTGTGCGGCGCGGTCTGCAGCGCCGCGTCGGGATTGCCACGCAGGATCGTCGACGGCGCCTGGACGTAGGCCTGTTTGCGAAGCGCCGTCTGGATATCGAGGATCGCTTCAGTGGGCTCGATGTCGAGCTTGGCGTGCTCGGCGGCGGCGCGCGCCGCGTCGAGGGAATGGGCCACCACCATGGCCAGCGGTTGGCCGGCATGCTCGACCTTGTCCTCGGCGAACAACGGCTCCTGCTTGCCGGGGCTGGCGATGTTGTTGCGGCCGGGGATGTCGCCTGCGGCAAACACGGCGACGACCCCGGGAGAGGATCCCGCCATCGACAGGTCGAGCTTCTTCAGGCGCCCGCTGGCAATCGGGCTCAGCACCAACGCGGCATGCAACGTGCCGGGCGGCTCGGCGATGTCGTCGATGTACAGGGCCTGCCCGGTGACGTGCTTCAGGGCGCTGTCGTGGCGCTGCGCGGCATGGACCTGGCCCTTCATAGCGCCTCGACTTCCACGGCCCGGCCGGGAGAGGCGACGCGCAGTTCGAGGCGGCGCAGGAGATTCTTGGCGGCCTGCAGGCGATAGGCCGCGCTGCCGCGCCAGTCGTCGATCGGCTTGAACTCTTTCTCCACGGCGGCGACGGCTGCGGCAAAGCCGTCCTCCGTGAGCGCCGCTTCGACGGCCGTCGCGCGCTTTGGCGTCGCAGCCATGCCGCCGAAGGCGATGCGCGCATCTTCTATGCGGCCGGACTTGATCTTCAACCGATAGCCGGCCGCGACCGTCGAGATGTCCTGGTCGCGGCGCTTGGAAAGCTTGTCGCAAAAGAACACTTCACCCCGCCACAGCTTCGGGACCGTGATGCTCTCGATCACCTCGTCGGCGGCCAGCGCCGTCTTGCGATAGTCGAGGAAGAAATCCTCAAGCGGCAGCTCGCGCGCACCGCGCGTCGAGACGAGCCTGAGCCTGGCCTCCAGCGCGATCAGCACCGGCGGCATGTCGCCGATCGGCGAGGCCGTGCCGATGTTGCCGCCCAGTGTGCCCATGGTACGGATCTGCCGCGAGCCCAGCCGCGCGAGATAGGTTTTCAGCGCGCGGTAGTTGGCGATCAGCGTCGGCAGGGCGCGCGCATAGCTTGCGGCAGCGCCGATCGTGACCTGCTTGTCGGCCTCGCTGACGGCGGTGAGCTCGGGAACATGCGCGACATGGATGACAGCGGCCGGCGGCTTGCGCGACCGGCTGGCCAGGAGGCCGAGATCGGTGGCGCCCGCCAGCAACAGCGCCTCGGGGTACTTGGCGCGCAACGCCAGAAGCTCGGCGAGCGAACGCGGCACATGGAAGCTGTCGTCGAAGCTCGCCGATCCGCCGCGGGCCGGCGGTTGCGGCGCGGGCTCGACGGGCAGGCCCGCGACCTTGGTCATGGCCGCGACGATCGGCCGATAGCCGGTGCAGCGACAGAGATTGCCGGCCAGCGCGTCGTGGATGGTGTCGAGGTCGGCCGTCTCGCCGCCCGCGGCGAAGGCGTAGGCCGACATCACGAAGCCCGGAGTGCAAAAGCCGCATTGCGTGGCATCGGAGTCGGCCATCGCCACCTGCACCGCG
>WHTW01000116.1 GCA_009377525.1 Rhodospirillales bacterium | reverse complement strand
CCAGCGCGCTCATGATCATGAGCGCGCTGGAAGCGCGCGGTCCGGAAGAGGAAAAAGAATGTATCCGGGCAAGCATGCCGCAATGCGAGTCGCGCAGCCGGCCGTCATCATGGCCACCAGTGGCGAGACTATCACCTACGGCGAGCTCGAGGCGCGCAGCAATCGGCTGGCGCATCTGCTGCGTGCCCGCGGCCTCAGGCGGCTCGACCACTACTCGATCTACATGGAGAACAACGCGCGGTACGTCGAGTGCTGCGCCGCCGGCGAGCGCGCGGGCCACTACTACACCTGCGTGAACTCCTTCCTGACGGCCGAGGAGCTCGCCTACATCCTGAACAACAGCCAATCGAAGGTGCTGATCACCTCCGAGGCCAAGCGCGATGTCGCGCTTGGCGCCCTGCCGCTCTGCCCCGGCATCGAGCTTTGCCTGATCGTCGACGGGGAAGGTGACGGCGGCAAGGTCCTGAACCTCGACAAGACGACGGCAGGCTTTCCAGCAACGCCCATCGCCGACGAATCACTCGGCACCACCATGCTCTATTCCTCGGGCACGACCGGCCGGCCTAAAGGCATCCTGCGGCCCCTGCCCGACCAGCCGCCGTCGCAGAAGCTGCCGATCTTCGATTTCCTGGTGAAGCTCTGGCAGTACCGCGAAGGCATGATCTACCTGTCGCCGGCGCCGCTCTATCACTCCGCACCGCAGGCCGCGGTGAACCTCACCATCGCCATGGGCGGCACGGCCATCATCATGGAGCGCTTCGACGCCGAGCATTACCTGCAGCTGGTCGAGAAGCATCGCGTGACGCACAGCCAGCTCGTGCCGACCATGTTCTCGCGCCTGCTGAAGCTGCCGGAGGAGGTCCGCAAGCGCTACGACCTCCGCTCGCTCGAGATCGCCATCCATGCGGCGGCGCCCTGCCCGGTCCAGGTCAAGGAACAGATGATCGAGTGGTGGGGCCCGATCATCCACGAGTACTACGGCGCCACCGAGGGGCTGGGCTTCACCGCCTGCAATTCGCAGGAGTGGCTGGCGCACAAGGGCACGGTTGGCCGCGTGCTTCTGGGCAAGCTGCATGTGCTGGACGACGACATGAACGAATTGCCGGTCGGCACGCCCGGCACCTTGTGGTTCGAGACGGCGACGCCGTTCGAGTATTTCGACGATCCGCAGAAGACCAGGGAGGCGCGCTCGCCCGACGGCACCATGAGCACCGTGGGCGATGTCGGCTACGTCGACGGCGACGGCTATCTCTACCTCACCGACCGCGCCACCTTCATGATCATCTCGGGCGGCGTGAACATCTACCCGCAGGAATGCGAGAACCTCCTGATCACCCATCCCAAGGTCGCCGACGCCGCAGTGTTCGGGCGTGCCCAACCCCGATCTCGGCGAGGAGGTGAAGGCCATGGTCCAGCTCATGCCGGGCGTCCCGCCGGACCAGGCGACCACCGACGAGCTTCTGGCCTTCTGCAGCCGGCACCTCGCCCGCCAG
Organism: Rhodospirillales bacterium; assembly: GCA_009377525.1. GTDB lineage: Bacteria > Pseudomonadota > Alphaproteobacteria > Reyranellales > Reyranellaceae > Reyranella. The sequence continues at coordinate 23,258 of WHTW01000116.1, read as the reverse complement.
AAGGTGCCGCGCTCGATCGACTACGAGGCCGAGCTGCCGCGGCTGCCGACCGGCAAGCTCTACAAGCGCCTGCTGCGCGACCGCTACTGGGGCAACAAGACCAGCCGCATCGTCTAGGGTCACGGCATGGCGGTCGATGCATGCACTGCAGTCAGTGCCTGATTGTTACAATCCTGTGAACCTTTCCGGTATTTCCGGCGTTTCCGACAGAGAGCCTGGTGGCCCTCCGGAAGCCGACCCCCAAGCAGTTGGGGCACCGATCCAGTAGGTACGCGAGTTTCCTCCCGGCACGAGCGGCATCGCTCGCGCGGCATGAGATCGGATGAACGATGCAAAGAGCGGCGCTCCGGCAAACCATGCCAACGGCCGATCGTCCGGAGCGTCAGGCACTATAACTCAAGTAAATTGCCCGATCAAGCACTATAGTCACGAAACAGCAATTTCGTTTTCGCGACTTTTGAGGCTCAAGGAGGTACCACTGGTCGGTCGACCTGCGGCGAGCCATACCAGCCCTTGTCCGCCGATCGCGGCGTGCCAGCACTGCTGTCAGTCAGACGCCGGCAAGCTCGCCTCCCGGCGGACTTCCTGATCGCGCCGGACGGTGGCGTGATCGCCTGCAAGTACGGCGCGCATGTCGACGATCACTGGTCCCTGGACGACGTGCCCGTGAGAATCCCGGCCAGGACAAAGGCAATCGCGCGCAGGATGGGCAGCCAGGCGCGCGGGTCGAGCAGCGCGCGCGGTGACGAGTCCACGCCGAACTCGGCATGGAGCCGCTTGTCGTCCCAGGCGGGCAAGCAGCGCCCTCACGACATCCTCGCGCCCGCTTGAGCTCTTCCTGGCCGAGCGTCGCCCCGATCGTCACCCAGTCGAGGAAGCCGACCAGGCGCTGCTCGATCGGCATGAACGATCGCGAGGCCGGGCGATCATGTAGTCCGTGGATAGGCCTTCTTGGCGCGCAGCGTCATACGCGATAGGGATCGATGCCCGCAGGGCGGAGACGCGCATAACCGGCCCATTTCGGCCCCGCAGACAACGTCTGCATGCTTCTCAAGGACACCTATTCAGCCTACCCTGTGCCTACCAGAAGCAAATAGATCGCTCATCTGGGAAATGACGACCGCCCAGCTAAGGCATAGCAACCACGGGAGGCAATGATGGACTTCAAGGACAAGCGCCTCTGGTACGGTGTGATAGCCGTGATCGTTGTCTTATTGGTGATTGGGTATGCGGGTGGTTGGCTTGGTGGCACACTGACACCAACGCCGAAGCAGTAAGAGCGTTCGTCATTCGAGCTTTGCGCCTCCCGACCTGAAGCCCTCAGATTCACCAAGCGTAAACGACTTTCATCAAGCGCGACATGGCTGTCCCTGTCAAAACCCTATCCGGGCTAGACGACCGATTCCATGAAACCGATCCTAACGACAGCATTGCGGAAATCTCTGCAAACTGGCTTGGCATGCCGCTTCTCGGGCCGAACAGTTTCGGACAGTTTATGATTCGAATCATGGAAACGTCCGACTAGAGCAACCCCAGGCTCTTGAAGCTCGTATGCCCCTCGCAGCCGCACGCGAAAATCCATGTCTGGGAAGTCTACATGGGGCACTTTGGGGCCTGACGGTCGGCGTAATCCTCGAAGATCTTCCGCTTTGCCGAGGTGACGTAGTTGCCGTCCGCGCGCCGGATTACCTGAACCAGATAGAAGTCCTGGATCGGGAACTGGTTCGTGTTGTATCGGAAATGCCCACGCGTCGAGCCAAAGCTGGCAGCGCGCAGGGCCTTGCGCAGGGCATCCTTGTCCGAAAGGTTGGCACCGGCTGCCGCGACCGCGGAATCGATCAGGAGGCCGGCATCATAGGCCTGCGCGGCGAAGTTCGACGGCACATAGCCGTATTCCGCTTCGAAGGCCTTCACGAAGGCAGCATTGACCTCGTTGTCGAGATCCGGTGCCCAATGCGAGCTGCTGTAAAGGCCGACGGCCGCCTCCCGGATGGCCGGCAGGGTGGTCTCGTCGAGCGTCCACGCCGACAGAAACGGAATGGAGCCGGCGAGCCCGGACTGGGCATACTGGCGTACCAGAGAGACGCCGATGCCGCCGGGCATGAAGACGAGGACCGCATCCGGCTTGAGGGCACGGATACGCGTTAGTTCGGCCGCAAAGTCGAGCTCGCCGAGGCGAACGTAGATCTCGTCGAGCACTTCGCCCTTGAAGTGGTGTTTGAAGCCCGTGGTGGCGTCGCGTCCGCCCTGGTAGTTGGGCACCAGCGTGACGATCCGGCGATAGCCACTGTCCTGAGCGTATTTGCCCATCGCCTCCGGTACCTGGTTGTTCTCCCAGGAGGTCGAAAAGAAGAATGGATTGCACTTTTCGCCGGCAAAGATCGAGGTTCCGGCATTCACGCCGATGAGGAAGGTTCCGCTCTCGGTGATCGGCTGGAACGTCGCCTGCAGAACGTTGGAGCTGAGCATGCCGACGACGAAATTGACCTTGTCGCGCAGGAGAAATTGCTGAGTCTTGGCGAGCGCCAGGTCGGGCTTGAGCGCGTCATCCTCGACGATCACTTCGGCGTTGAGGCCGCCCAGCCGGCCGCCGCGCTGCTTGACGGCAAGCAGGAAGCCGTCGCGGGAGTGCTGGCCAATCACCGCCAGGGGACCGGACAAAGTCGCGAGGAAGCCAATCTTGAGCGTCTCCGCGTGGGCCACGACGGAACCTCCTAGGAGCATTGCTGCCGCCAAGGCCGCAAGGCCAGCTTTCATCATGTCCTCCCTTTTCTCTGCCGCTCCGCCCGCACGGGACCGCCGCGCGTGTTCACCTGGTCCTTCGCGTAGCCTGCCAGCGAGGCGTAGCCGCGCACGATCGCCTCGCGCTCGGCGTAGCTCGCCACCTTGTCGATGTCGTCGAATCCATGCGGCGCCCGCGCTTCGACCACGTCGATCACGCCTTCCGGCCCGCCTCTGCGGTTGGAAAGCACGATTGCCGCGGTCGCCGGCCGGCGCTCCGCGTCGTAGGCCGCCAGCGCTTCCGCAACCGATGTGCAGGATGTCAAATGCGCTGCCAGCCTGCGTGCATCGAGGATCGCCTGGCCGGCGCCATTGGAACCGTTCGGATACATCGGATGAGCCGCATCGCCCAACAGCGTCACACGACCGAACGACCAGCGGGGCAGCGGATCGCGATCGCAATTGGGATACTCGTAGAACGTTTCGGTCGCCTCGATGAGCGCTTCCGGTTCGGTAAAGCCGAGGCGAAATTTGTCGCGGACGAGGGACAGTACTTCGTCAAGCCGGCCGGGACGACTCCAATCCTCCCGCCGCGGCGGCGGCTTCGTCCCATCGCCGATGCGCGCCATGATACCCCAGTTGGTCAACCGCGTGTCGGGCTTCGCAGGATCGGCGTGGATTGGATAGAAGACGAACTTCGCCGCGTTGCCGCCCGCGATCACCATCGTTTGGCCGTCGCGATAGATCGGCCATTCGGTCGCGCCGCGCCAACCCATCATGCCGCTCCAGATCGGTGATCCCTCGTCTGGATAAAAGGCCGAGCGCACGGCGGAATGAATGCCGTCGGCGCCGATCAGCGCATCGCCCGCCGCCTCGATGCGCTCGCCGCCGTCGCGGCGCTCAAAGCGTGCCACGATCCGGTCGGCACGTTCGTCGAAGCCGACCAGCCTGTGGTCGGTATGGATTTGCGCCGAGCCCAGTCGCTCGAGCGCGGCCTGATGGAGCAACCCGAGCAGCTTGCCGCGATGGATGCTGAACTGCGGCGTGTCGTAGCCGGCGTCCATGCCGCGCAGCTCTTGCCAGACCGTCTGGCCCAGGCGGCTCATGTAAATCAACTCGCTGGTGCGGATGCCCACCCGGTCGAGCCCCGACAGGAGCCCGAGTGTGGCCAGTTCCTTGACGGCATGCGGCAGCGTGTTGATGCCGACGCCGACTTCGCGAAGCTCGCGCGCCTGTTCGAACACCTCGGCCTCGATGCCGACCGCATGCAGGGAAAGCGCAGTCGCCAGCCCGCCGATCCCGCCACCTGCAATGAGGACTTTCATGACTTTGTCGTTCTCTGCATGGCCCTGAAACCTGTTCCACCGCCTGAACCTCCCCCAGCTACCGCGTGCCTCGCTGAAGGAAGGGGAGAAGGGCTGCTTTGCGGCCGAACGCACGAGCAAGCTCCGGCAATGGCTTGAACTAGACTGTATGATCGAATCGAACAGTAGGCGGTACTAGGCTCGAAATACTGGACAGATTGTCCGCTTTAGGAGAACAATCTCCTTATGAGGCTGTTCGATGATCTTGAAGCTTTCGCCCGTGTCGTGGAGGCGGGTAGCTTCACGCGCGCGGCTGGCGTTTTGAAGGTCTCGAAATCCCGTGTCAGCGAAAGCGTCAGATCTCTCGAAGCACGGCTCGGAGTACGGCTTCTTGATAGAACCACGCGCCGGGTGGCGCCGACCGAGGCTGGCCGTCTGCTATTCGTCCGATGCCGACGCGCTATCGAGGAGACAGAAGCCGGCCTGGTCGAAGTCATGGCGCAGCAGAATGAGCCTGTCGGACATTTGCGGATCGGCACACCGGAGGGTTTCGCGGTTCGGTACCTCCTTCCAAGCCTCGCGACATTTCTCGATGCACATCCTCGCATGACTGTCGAGGTCGTCGCAGAAAGGCACCCAAAGCTTGTCGACGAGAGCCTCGATGTCGCAGTCTGTGTCGACATCGAGCTTCACCCCAACTTCATCGCATGGCGGGTGGCAACATCGCAGGGCGTGATTTGCGCCGCTCCTTCTTACCTGAAGCGGTTCGGCAGACCTTGCCATCCCGAGGAGATTCGCCAACATCGCTTTCTCGGCTTCGCAGGATCAGTTTGGTCGCGTGAGTTGCGCTTCCGAGATGGCCACGAGGAGTTGATTGTCCCCATCTCGCCGGCTCTGTTGTGCAACACGATTGCAGGGCTGCACGCTGCTCTCGTGGAGGGGGCCGGACTTACTTTTGCTCCATACTATTCGATACATCGAGAACTGGACACCGGATCGTTGGTTCAGGTCCTGGAGCATTGGCCCCTCCCATCATCCGGCATCTACGTGGCCTATCCCTCCAACCGGCTCATTCCTGCGAAGGTCAGGTGCTTTGTCGACCACTTGACCACCCATCTGCGCCGGCATCTTCCTGATGCATCGCCCGGCACAACAAACTAGGGGCGAACCCCTATAAATCTGTTGCGAATAGAATCGGTTGTTGATTCTCTGCCGTCAAATGGAGCGGACGGGAATCGAAGTCAAACCGGGCGAGACGACCGAGATCAAACCTGGTTTCCTCGAGGTCAAGCCCCTGGGCAGCGACCTCGTTTATGTGCTCGAGCCGGAAACGGGTGAGGTGGCGGAGGAGATTTTCTTCACCAAGCCACGCGCGACCCTCATCCCGGGCCGATTTGACGTGAAGTTCGGCAAAGTCCTATGGCCTGGCGGCGTCGAGTTGGAGCCCGGCACGACGACCGTACTCAAGCCTGGCGTGATCGAGGTTGAGAGCAAGCTAGGCATTTTCGAGTTTGTGGCAAAGGACCTGAAAGACCAGGAGGTCGATAGGGGCAGCCAACCCGGCAAGGTCCGGCTTGCGCTGCCGCCCGGCAAGTATGTCCTGGAGATTGATCCCCCAAAGTGGCTCAAGACAATCTCCGACGAGCAGAGGAAAGTGGAAGTCGAGCTCGGCGAGGGTGAGGAAGTGAAGATCAAGATCGAGTGAATCAAGTCACTACAGCGAGATCGCTCGCGCCGCACGCCGTATGGTCGGGCGATCACTGGAGATTTGCCGGCGCCGCCAAGGAGGCGGACCGAAACGAACCCTCGTAAATCCGGCCCGCTTGAGGAAACTCGTTGTGGCGCGAGCAACGCCATTGGGTTCTCGTTGCGCCGCTAGCCCCATAGCCCCCACCATAGGATGGTGTCGTGAAGCATAACTGAGCCGTCTGCGCCGTCCGATCATGTTGACGCCGACCGCGCGAAGGTGGAAGCACGTTGAAAGACCTGATTGAACTGTACCCTGCGGTTTCCTTCCCGCTCTTCTTCGGGACACTTTGGCTGACGATCACCACGATTCTGGGGCTGCTATCAGGCTGGTTTCAGTTGATGGCGATATATCCGAATCAAACCGTCGAACCAATTCTGCGAGTCCGCTTCCAGTCTGGTGCGGTGGGCGGAATTCCCATGAGGGACATTTTAACTCTGGATGTTTGCTCCTCTGGGCTCCGGGTCGGAATGATGCGTGTACTCGGACCATTTTGCCGGGACTTTTTTGTGCCTTGGGAGAGCATCGTAGTCGTCAGAAAGCCCGCCCTGTTTTGGCCAGTCGCCGTACTTCAATTTGGTAACCCCGTCGTCGGAACGCTCAGAGTCTCAGCCCGCGTTGCCGACAGGCTGGCGCGCGCGGCCATGGGGCGCTGGCCGGAAGTGGGGCCATTCCCGGAGAACAAGCGCAGCGGCATATTTCGCTGACTGCTGGCCCAGCTGGCCGTCGCCACCTGCTTCGCGGCACTGTTTTTTGCGGATTCTCGATCTCTCCAAGTAGCAAGAACGGCTCCGCAAGTTTCCCAAATACGAGGCTCAGGTCACTCCCTGTTGGGATGACGAAGTCTGCCGTCACCATCTAGATGGTCGAATTCGATATCGTCAGACATTTCTTGACGCACTCCCCCGATGCGCCTGGACGCCCGCGTCAGTACTCTGTGATGCAGTTGACTAAGTTCATGCTGCCACGACCGCACCGTGCTAATCAATACAGGACGAAGCCGCCCCCTGATTGCAGCTATTGGCCGCTCCGCCCGGCGAGCGGACCTGAAGCTCGAGCATCTTGGGTCCCTCGATACATAGTCGATCGGGGCGCTGCGAGTGCGACAGCATGGCGGCCGGGATCAGGGCGAGCAGAGCGACCGTGGCAATGACGTGGGCAGTTGCGCGTTGAAGATCGTGTGAGCACAATCTTCCACCCTGTCTTCCAGCGAACAAGTGCGATGACCCAGAACCTCTTTCCTGACCAGGCCGCACTCGGCGCGTTTTGCCGGCGCTATCATATCCAGCGGCTCGCGCTGTTCGGGTCGACGCTCAAGGGCACCGCCCATCCTGGCAGCGACCTCGATCTGCTGGTCGAGTTCAAGCCGGGCAACGAGCCCGGTCTCATCAAGCTGGCGGGGATGGAAGGGGAGCTATCCGCCATGCTCGACAACCGACGCGTGGACCTGCGGACCGCCGAGGATCTCAGCCGCCATTTCCGCGACGAGGTCATGCGCACCGCAGAGATCCAGTATGCAGCCTGAGGATGCGATACGCGTCCGGCACATGATCGAGGCGGCAGAAGCCGGCCCAGAGATCGCGGAGCCACCGATACAGATCAGAGAGATACCGGGTCGGCCCTATGCCGTCGGGAGGGGCGAGGTGCGGTGAGACATGTCCAGCCGAATTGACGGCGACTACCGATATCCGGTAGCATTCGGATCGTGGAATACGAAATGAGATGAGGCCAAAGCCGCATCGAATCTGGTGAAGCATGGTGTGAGCTTCACGGCCGCAGCCCGGGCTCTCGAGGATCCCCGCAAGCTAGAATTGATCGATGACAGGTTCGACTACGGCGAAGAGCGAATCCTGAGCTTGTGCATGGAACGCGCGAGAGTCCTGCTTGTTGTAACCGTCATGCGCGACGAAAGCGTCTGTCGCATCATCAGCGCCCGCAAGGCAACACGACATGAGCAAGAAACGTACTTCAAAGGTGGTCCGCCATTCCCGTAACAGACTCCCATCCGACAAGACCGATTGGGGGCGGCTCGATGCAATGACCGATGACGAGGTGGTGGCCGCCGCGCGGTCGGACCCCAGCGCGCAGCCGCTCACGCTCGAACAGTTGGCGAAGATGCGCCGTGTGCCGCGCGTCAGGGTCGTGAGGCAGCAGCTCGGAATGACCCAGGCTGAATTCGCCGACGCCTTTCACCTGCCGATTACGACCTTGCGTGATTGGGAACAGCACCGCAGCGTGCCGGATGCGCCAGCTCGAGCCTTGCTGCTCGCCATCGAGCGCAACCCCAAGGTCATGCGGAAACTGCTTGCGGACAAGGCAGCGTAGCGAGAGCGGAATGCGATACGGGTCCGGCATTTGAGCGAGGCGGCGGGAGCCGTTCGGAACTTCATCGCCGGCTGTCGACGGATCGATCTCTTTGCCGGGAGCGCGCCAACTCCGTGCCGCTCATGATCATGCTCTTCCGGACCGCGCGCATCTTGCGCGCCTCATGAAGATGAGCGAGCTGGAAGCTCGCGGTCCGAAAGAACATGAGCGGACCTGGAGGTCCGCGCTCCGGCAAGACTAACCGAAGGCCAGGCGCCGCGAGCGGCGTTGCTGGCGCGATAGCATGGCGGCGGGAATCAACGCGATCAGCGACACCGCGCCCACCACGATGAAGGTGTCGGAGAAGGCCATCGACTGGGCGTTGATGTTGAGGATCGTGCCGAGATATTCCAGCGCCCCCGCCTTCTGCTGCTGGAACGGCAGGCCGGCGCGCTGCAGGATCTGCTGGACCTGGTGCAGCAGGCGCTCGGTGGTGTGGTTGTCCCAGCCCTGGGTGGCCGTCAGCGCATCGGCATGGAAGCGCGTGCGTATCTCGAAGAAGGCCACCATCAGGTTGATGCCGAAGGCGCCGCCGAGCTGGCGCATGAAGTTGGCGACGCCCGAGCCCTGGCGCACCTTGTCGGCCGGCAGCGCCTTCAGCGAGGAGGCGTTGAGGCTGGGGTTGATGAGTCCCAGGCCCAGCCGCGAGACCATGATCATCGCCACCAGGGTCCAGAAGGTCGTGTTGACGTCGGCCACGGTCATCCAGGCGAAGCCTGCCGCGAACAGCAGCAGGCCGACGATGATCATGAGCGAGGCCGGCATGGCGTCCGACAGCCTTCCAGCCACCGGGAAGATGAAGGCGAGCATGATGCCCGCCGGCATCATCATCAGCCCTGCCAAGAGCGGCGTGAAGCCGATGATGGTCTGCACGAACACCGGTATGACGTAGGTCGAGCCCATCATGCCGGCGCCGAAGATGAAGGCGATCATGGCGGCGGCCGAGAACTCGACGTTGGCGAAGATGCGCACGTCGAGAAGCGCACGCGGCGTGTGCAGTTCCCACAGGATGAAGGCGAGGCCGGCCAGGGCACCGACCGTCAGGCGCAGCACGATCGTGTCGGAGCTCCAGCCCTCGCGCTGGCCGTCGGCGATGCCGGTCATCAGGCCGGACAGGCTGATGCAGAGCAGCGCGAAGCCCAGCCAGTCGAACGGCGGGATCTCGCGCGGGATGCGGCGCGTCGGCATGAACAGGAGGCCCATACCGGCGGCGATGACGCAGAACGGCAGCGAGATGAAGAAGACGTAACGCCAGGAGAAGTACTCGATCATCAGGCCGCCCATGGTCGGGCCGATGGCCGGCGCGAACACCACGCCCAGCCCGAACACGCCCATCGCCATGCCGCGGCGGTCGGCCGGGAAGACGGTGAAGATGGTGGCCATCACCAGGGGCTGGGCGACGCCGGCGCTGAAGCCCTGCAGGACGCGGGAGAAGATCAGCCAATGCTCGGTCGGCGCCATGCCGCCCATCAGGGCGCCCAGCGAGAAGAAGAACAGCGAGCCGACGAAGACCCGGCGTTCGCCGAAAATGCCGGTCAGCCAGGCATTGATCAGCATGCCCGCGGTCATGGTGGCCATGTAGGCCGACGACATCCATTGCGCCTTGTCCTGGCCGATGCCGAAGGCCCCCATGACGTCGGGCACCGCAACGTTCACCGTGGTCATGGCCAGCACCATGGCGACCACGCCGACCATGCCGGCGGTGGTGACCAGCCAGCGATAGGCGGGCCCGTAGCGCTCGCTGAGGACCTGGGCGGTCTGGACGGCATCGGTCATGTCGGCACGTCCTCATCCTGAGGAGCGCGCGCAGCGCGCGTCTCGAAGGATGGGCAAAGGGCGAGGTGTGTGGCCCACCCTTCGAGACGCGGCCCTGCGGGCCGCTCCTCAGGGTGAGGATTCCTAGCGCACGTCAATTTCGACTTCGACCATCATGCCCGGCGTCAGCGGCCTGGGCATCTCGACCATGTCGATCTTCACCGGCAGGCGCTGGGTGATCTTGGTGAAGTTGCCGGACGGGTTGGGCGTCGGCAGCAGCGCGAAGCGCGCCGTGGTGGCGCTGCCGATGCGCGCGACCTTGCCGACGAAACGGTCGTCGGGATAGGCGTCGACCGACACGACCACCGTCTGACCGAGCTTCAGGCGGCCGACCTGGGTCTCCTTGATGTTGGCCTCGACCCAGACCTCGCCGGGATTGTGCAGCAGCAGGATGCGCTGGCCCGCTTGCACATACTCGCCCGGCAGCACGAAGGTGCGATCGATCACGGCGGGGATCGGGCTCCTGATGGTGCGGTCCTCGACGTCGACGTTCTGCTGGTGCATTTGCGCCGCGAGGTTGGCGACTTGGTGATCCAGCGCGGCGATCTGCGCGTCGATCACGCCGAGCTTGTCCTGCTCGACCTTGGCCTCCGCGAGGCTGTTCAGCGCCTGGTCGAGCTCGGCGTGCGCCTGCTGGAGCTGGCTTTCCAGCTTCTCGGCCGCGGCCTGGGCAACCTGGAGCGCGCGCTCGTTGGAGACGCGGCGCTCGAACAGCGACCACTGGCGCTCGAGCTCGCTCTTGGCGAAGTCGACGTCGGACTTGGCCGCCGCCACCGCCCTCTCGCGCGCCTGCACGACCGAACCGCGCGTCTTGGCGAGCGCCTCGGCTTGGTTCAAGGTCAGCCGGCGCTCGGCTCTGAGCCGCGTGCGCTCGGCCCGTACCCCTTCGATCTGCGCCCTGAGAGCATCGCTCTTCAGCCTGGCGGCGCGGTCATCGATCTTGGCCACGACCTGGCCGGCCTCGACCCGCATGCCCTCGCGCACCGGCATGTCGACGACCCAGCCGTCGGCGCGGCTGGAGATGGTGACGATGTCGGCGGTGACACGCGAATCGTACTCGTAGATGTGGGTGAACCGCAGATAGACCTCGCGGCCGCCATAGACCAGGGCCGCCAGCACCACCGCGACGATGGCCAAGGTGCGCGGACCGAAGGGCAGGCGACCGCGGCCGACCGTCCAGATCGAGCGGCGCGGCAGGACGTTGACGCGCGGCGGATGGGCTGCGGGGACCGGAGAAGCCGGTGTCGAAACCGTCCTGGCGACAGGTGGTGAGACCGACTGATCCACGAGGAGGTTACCGGGCTTCCGGTCGACAGCTTGTCATTCAAAAAGCATAAGCCTGAAACATTCGTCCGACCATCGATCGGACCGGCTTGCTGCACCGCACTTGGCGCATGCCGGCCCCGACAATGTGTCCGGCGGCGACCCTTGCCAAGCCGGCCGAGGCGGGAGACCGTTGGAAGCACGCTGATTTCACCGCTCGCATAGCAAAAACAGTACGGGAACACCTGAAAGATGCCTGACGCTTCGCATGGTCCCGCTCCCCGGCGACTCGATGTTGCTATCGTCGGCGGCGGGCTGGCCGGCCTCTATTCGATCCATCGCCTGCGCGGCCTGGGCCTGAAAGTCCGCGCCTATGAGGCGGGCTCGGACGTCGGTGGGACCTGGTTCTGGAACCGCTATCCCGGCGCGCGCTGCGACGTGGAGAGCCTGGAGTACTCCTACAGCTTCTCCAACGAGCTGCAGCAGGAATGGAAATGGCCGGAGCGCTACGGCACGCAGCCCGAGATCCTGAAGTACATCAACCACGTCGCCGACCGTTTCGACCTGCGCCGCGACGTACAGCTCAACACCCGCATCGTCTCGGCCCACTTCGACGGCAAGGTGGGCGAATGGGCCCTGAAGACCGACCGTGGCGAGGAGATCCACGCCCGCTACTGCGTCATGGCGGCAGGCAACCTGTCGACGCCGCGCGTGCCCGACTTCAAGGGCCTCAAGGACTTTCGAGGCAAGTGGTACCATTCCGGCCTGTGGCCGCATGAGGATGTCGACTTCAGCGGCCTCAGCGTCGGCGTGATCGGCACCGGCTCGTCGGGCGTGCAGATGATCCCGATCATCGCCAGCCAGGCCAGGCACCTGACGGTGTTCCAGCGCACCGCCAATTTCAGCCTGCCGGCGCGCAACGCGCCGATGGAGCCGGAGCGCGAGCGCAGGCACAAGGCCGAGTATCCGGCGCGCCGCGCCGCGGCGGCCGACACGCCCTTTGCGATCGGCGGGCATCCCAAGCCGACCAGATCGGCGCTCGACGTGCCGGAAGACGAGCGCAACGAGGCTTACGACGCCAAGTGGCAGGAGGGCGGCAGCATCAGCTACCTCTATGCCTACACCGACCTCCTGGTGAACAAGCCGTCGAACGACACCGCCTCCGAGTTCGTGCGCAACAAGATCCGCGCCACGGTGAAGGACAAGCGCACCGCCGAATTGCTGGCGCCCAAGGATCATCCGATCGGCACCAAGCGGCTCTGCCTCGATACCAACTATTACGAGACCTACAACCGCGACAACGTCACCCTGATCGACGTGCGCAGCGATCCGATCGCGGAGATCACCGGGACCGGCCTGCGCACCAACGGCGGCCAGCAATTCGAGCTCGACGCCATCGTCTTTGCGACGGGCTTCGATGCCATGACCGGCGCGCTGCGCGAGATCGACGTGCGCACGACAGATGGCGCCGTGCTGCGCGACCATTGGGAGGGCGGGCCGCTCACCTATCTCGGCTTGATGGTATCGGGCTTCCCCAACATGTTCGTGGTCACCGGCCCCGGCAGCCCGGGCGTGAAGACGCAGATGATCGCCTCGATCGAGCAGCACGTCGGCTGGATCGCCGACTGCATCGGCCACCTGCGCAACGAAGGCTTCGACCGCATCGAGGCCTCGCCGCAAGCCGAGCGCGACTGGGTCGAGCACGTCAACCAGGTGGCGGACAGCACGCTCTATCCGCTGGCCAACAGCTGGTACATGGGCGCCAATATCCCCGGCAAGCCGCGCGTGTTCATGCCCTATGTCGGCGGCTACGACCGCTACAAGCGGCACTGCGACGCCATCGCCGCCAAGGGTTACGAGGGCTTCGTGCTCAGCAGGCAGAAGGCTCCGGTCGCCTGATTTCGACTCACGTGGCAGGCCCGCGGAATCGCGGAGTTTCGACGTTTCGAACTCCCGTCGCAGCGTTGAACTCGTTGGCCAAAATCGCTATTTTGTCCAACGTGGAGAACCATCATGCAGAAGCCGGCCTTTGACATTGCCAGCCCGCGCACAAAGACCACTTTGCGGCGGCGGGCGGTCATCGCCACCGCGCGCGAGCTTGGCCTGCTGGGCGGTGAAAACGGCCGAATCGGCGGCCGCGTTCGCCGTCAACTCGTAGCCGCCGCCAAGAAGAAATCCGGCATCGCCTCCGATACCGAACTGCTCGAGTACGCGCTGGCGAAGGTGGCGCTTGAAGACGACTTCGGGACGAAGCTCGTCCGCCGCAAAGGCCGGATCTCGCAAGACCTCGACCTCGAGCTTTGATCTGGCGCGTGCGCTTAGAGCGTTTTCCGTTCAAATGGAACCGCTCGCGGTTCCATTTGAACGGAAAAGCGCGCTCTGGCGATGCTGATTACACAGGGCACATTCCGTTCGGCTGATTCCAGCCGAACGGAATGTGCTCTAGCCGGATCAAGCCGCAGCGCACGGCGCATCGAATCCAGCGCCGTACATTGGCCGATTTGCCGGCCGTAAAGGCACCCGTTTCAGCGGGTGCGGAGCTGCTTCTCGATACCTGCGTCTACATCGATGTGCTGCAGGGCCGTACTCCGCCGAGCATTGACGAGTTGCTCGAAGCGCGGATTGCAAATCACTCCACTGTTTGCCTGGCGGAGATGACGCACTTGTTTGGCCGTCTCGATCCTGCGCATGCGAGGACGAAAGCCGTGCTGAGCGAACGTCGCCGCACGATCGAGGATATGCCCGGCCATCGGATTTCCTCACCGTCGGAGACTGCGATGGGTGAGGCTGGAATGCTGGCCGGAGCAACCGCGCGCCTCTTGCGGATTGAACGAGCCGAACAGCCGCTCCTGCTGAACGATGCCAGTCTCTATCTTCAGGCGCTTGAACACGGCTGGACCGTCCTGACGCGGAACGTCCGAGACTTCGACGCATTCGATCAACTTCTGCCCGCGAACCGCGTGCTCTTCTACGAGCGTGACGGAATCTGATCTTGGGGTCAGCCGACGATCGCCACCTCGCTGATGGCGGTTTTCGGAACTGGTTGGAAGCGACGATTGAGAGTATTTGAGCGCCACCATGCGGACGCTGCGCACCTTGAAGACCCTGGAACGCGAGAGGCTCGTGACGCCTGACCCGCGCCTGACCGAGGCCGCCGAGGCCATGGCGATCGCCGTCACGCCGGAGATGCTGGAGCTGATCGACCGCAGCGATCCGGCCGATCCGATCGCGCGCCAGTTCGTGCCCAGCGCCGCCGAGACCGAGATTCTCGCCGACGAGCTGGCCGACCCGATCGGCGACGAGGCGCGCTCGCCGGTCAAGGGCATCGTGCACCGCTATCCCGACCGCGTGCTGCTGAAGCCACTGCATGTCTGCCCGGTCTATTGCCGCTTCTGCTTCCGCCGCGAGAAGGTGGGACCAGGCGGCGAGGCGCTGTCGGCCGCCGAGGTCGACGCCGCCGTCGCCTACATCGAGGCGCGGCCGCAGATCTGGGAAGTGATCCTGACCGGCGGCGATCCGCTGATGCTGGCGCCGCGTCGGCTGGCCAGGCTGATCGCCGCTCTCGACGCCATCGACCATGTCGGCGTGATCCGCATCCATAGCCGCGTGCCCATCGTCGATCCCTCGCGCGTGACGGACGAGCTTCTGGCGGCGCTGAAACCGCGCCGCGCCGCACTGTGGTTCGCGGTGCACTGCAATCATGCGCGCGAGCTCGGCTCCGCGGCGCGTGCCGCCCTGGCGCGACTGGCCGACGCCGGCATTCCCTTGATGGGCCAGACAGTGCTGTTGGCCGGCGTCAACGACGACGTCGAGACGCTGGAGGCGCTGATGCGCGCCCTGGTGAGCGCGCGCGTAAAACCCTATTACCTGCACCATCCTGACCTGGTGCGCGGCACCGGGCACTTCCGGGTGTCGGTGGAGCGCGGCCAGGCCCTGATGAAGGCCCTGCGCGGCCGGCTGAGCGGGCTCGGGCAGCCGACCTACGTGCTCGACGTGCCGGGCGGTCACGGCAAGGTGCCGATCGGGCCGGGCTATCTCGGCGACGATCCCGACGCGCTGCTGGTCGAGGACGCCTTCGGCGGACGGCACCGCTATCCGCGGTGAATCCTTAGTCGTCGTTCAAAAGACTGCTGAGCATCATCCAATCGGAGTCACCTGGGCGTTTGACTTCGACATACCGCCATCCATTCAGGTTAGGTGAGTGTCGTGTTTCCCGTCCATCCCGGCGGTACGCTTCGTGACGAAATCGAAGCGCGTGGTCTCGCCATCAAAGTCCTGGCGCAGTCCATTGGCGTGCCGGTGGGCCGCGTTGCTGACATCGTTCACGAGCGACGCGCGATCTCCCCTGATACGGCGCTCCGTCTTGGTAGGTTCTTTGGAAACGGCGCGGACTTTTGGGTTGGCCTGCAGGCACAGTACGACGTTGCAAAGGCCCGCAAGGCACTCGGCAAGCGTCTCGATCGGGAAGTCCGCCCGCTCAAGCGAGCAGCCTGGCAGTCCACGCTATGCGCGGTGATGCTCCTCGTTGAGGATGGCCTCGCCGATCAGGCCAGGCTCCTCGACCGCGAACGCGACGGCGACAGCGCCCGCCCTCTCGAAGGTCAGCGTGACCGGCAGGGTCGATCCCTTGGCCAAAGGCGCCTTCACGCCCTGCAGCAGGAGATGGTAGCCGCGCGGCTTCAGGATCGTGATGCGGCCGGCCGGGATGGCCACGCCACTGGCCAGCGGCCGCATATCGATGTCCGCGCCGACAACCTTGATGCCGTGGAGCTCGATGCGCTCGGCCAGCGGACTGCTGGCCGCGACCAGCCGGTCGTCGTCCGGGCCCATGTTCGCGACGGCCAGGAAGGCGCCGGCAATGGTGTTGGGCAGGCGGTGCGAGGAGGACCGCGCCCACGGCTTGTGTATCTCAAGCGCTCCATGGACGGCCGATGGGACCGAGGCCGGAGCCTCCTCGGGCTTGCGACGGAACCTGCTCACCACGCCCGACGCTCCATTAGAATTTCTTTCAAGTGCATGTCCTTCCATCCGATCCTCGAGTCCTTCGTCCTCTCCGCTCAGCCCTGAATTTCTCTTGGCCTCACAGCGGTAGGCGACCGTGCCCTCAGCGCCGCCCGACGGCGGCGATGGTGGCGCGGTTGGAGCGCGCCTGCGGCGCGCTCAACTCCTCGACCAGCCATTCCTCGAAGGCCTTGGTCTTGGGTCGGCTGACCGAGGCCGGCGGGCAGACGAACCACCATGCCTTGCCCGAGTCGACGATCTGCGGGAACGGCTGGAACAGCCGGCCCGAGGCGAGATCCTCGCGGAAGAGCTGCGGCGGGCCCACGGCCACGCCCGCGCCTTCCATCGCCGCCTCGACCGCGATCATGGTCGAGTCGAACGTCAGCACGCGCTTGGGCTTGAAGTCGCCCATGCCGACCGCGCGCAGCCAGATCGCCCACTCCGGATCGTAGGTCATGTCGATGAACGGCACGCGCTTGAGGTCATCGAGCGTCTTCAGCTTGTCGCGATAACGGCGGCCGCAGAGCGGCGTCAGAACATCGGAAAAAAGCCTTGTGGCATGCAATTCCGGCTCGGGCTGCACCGTGAAGCGGATGGCGCAGTCGAAGTCCTCGCGCGCAAAATCGATGCGCCGCTGCGTCGTCGTCATGCGTACTTCGATTTCAGGATGCTTGGTCTGGAAGCGATGCAGGCGCGGCGCCAGCCAGCCCAGCGCGAAGGTCGTGACCAGGCTGACATTGAGCGTGCCCGAGTTGGCCTTTCGGCCGACGCGTTCGAGCGCGTTGGTCATGCGGTCGAAGGCGTCGCGCAGGTCGGGCAAGAGCGCCTCGCCTTCGCTGGTGATCTCGAGCCCGCGCGGGCGGCGCACGAACAGCGCCACGCCCAGCCGCTCCTCGAGCGCCTTCACCTGGTGGCTGACCGCGGCCTGGGTGACGTGCAGCTCTTCGGCGGCGTGCGTGAAGGAGGCATGACGGGCGGCGGCTTCGAAGGCGCGCAGTGCATTCAGAGGCAGTTGAGAGCGGCTCATTTAAGGCACCGACGACATAGTTTTTGTAGGCCTCCCCCGAGCATTCGTCCTTTGCAGGATGCGTTACCTTAGCGCAAATAGGGCAAACAAACGAGGTGCAACACGGCAATCCGGCCGCGACGCCTCAAACGGAGCTAAGTCATGTCGACCCTGTCCAGCGTGCGGGGATTCGCCCGCCCGGCAAGCCTCTCCTTCGGCCGCGCCGTGGCGCTGCTGGCCGGTGGCGTCGTGGTCGGGATCGAGCATGTCATGACCCGCGCCGAGCTTGCCCGTTCACGACGCCAGCTTGCCCAACTCGACGAGCGCCTGTTGCGCGACATCGGGCTCGACCGGGCGACCGCCCGGATCGAGGCCAATAAAGGCTTCTGGTCGTAAGCGCGGCAGGTAATTGCCGGCGGGTGGCGGATAGAGCAGGTTGGGCCATGGTGCTTTGATGGCGCCATGACCCAACATTCTCTTTCGCTTCCCACCTTGGCGCTCGCTTCAAAAACCCTTCACCACGCCCTGCCGGTGGACCTCCCCGATGAGGCGACCTGCTGGCAGGCCGTGCAGCGGCGCGACCGCAGCTACAACGGCCGGTTCTGGTTCTCGGTCCGGACGACCGGGGTCTATTGCCTGCCGTCATGCGCGGCGCGTCCGCCGCTCAGGCGCAACGTCGACTTCCACGCCTCGCCCGACGCGGCCGAGGCGGCGGGCTTCCGCGCCTGCAAGCGCTGCAAGCCGCGCGACTGGCAAGCCGATGTCGGCCTCAGCAAGCCGGTGGCGCTGGCCTGCAAGCTGTTCGATTCGACCAACGGCGACACGCCGCCCTCGCTGGCCGAGGTCGCGCGCAAGGCCGGCCTGACCCCGGGCGCGCTCAGCAAGCGCTTCATCGCCGAGCTGGGCGTCAATCCGCGCGACTGGCTGGCGGCGCGCAAGCGCCAGCGCTTCCGCAAGGCCCTGCGCGAGGGCGAGGCGGTGGCCGACGCGCTCTACGGCGCGGGCTACGGCTCGCCGAGCCGCGTTTACGAGACCTCCGACAAGGCGCTGGGCATGACGCCCGCAACCTACGCCAAGGGCGGTGCCGGCGCGCATATCGACTACACCACGGTCGATTCGGACTATGGCCGCGTGCTGGTGGCGGCGACGCAGAAGGGCATCGCCGCGGTGTTCCTGGGCGACAACGACCACGCCCTGGAGAAGAACCTCAAGCACGACTTCCCGGCCGCCGACATGACGCGCAACGACCAGGCCCTGGCGCCGCGCGTACAGGGCGTGCTGGCGCGGCTGTACGGCCGCAAACCGTCGGCGCTCGACGCGGCCGACGTGCCGCTCGACATCGTCGGCACGGCCTTCCAGTGGAAGGTCTGGAAGGAGCTGACCAGGATCCCGCCCGGCCAGACCCGCACCTATGGCGAGATCGCCCGCCGCATCGGCGCACCGGGCTCGGCCCGCGCCGTCGGCCGTGCCTGCGCCACCAACCAGGCGGCCGGCGTCATTCCCTGCCATCGCGCCGTCGGCGCGAGCGGTGGGCTGACCGGCTATCGCTGGGGCGTGGCGCGCAAGGAGCGGCTGCTGGCCGCTGAACGACTGGCAGAAGAGCGGCGCCGCAGCAGCACGTAGAAGGCACCGCCGCCGCCATGCCGCGGGTGCGCCGGCCGCACGGCGCGCACGCGATGGCGGTTGTCGGCGCGGTTCAGCCAGCCCACGAACTCGCCGCGAATGCGGCCGCCCAGCATGCGGCCGCCCTCCAGGCGCAGGCCCTTGCCGGTGACGATCAGCACGACGCGCAGGTCGCGCGCCGTAGCGTCCTCAAGAAAGGCCGCGACGGCACGCTCGGCGGCGGCGAGCGTCATGCCGTGCAGGTCGAGCGAGGCCTGCGGCAGGAGCTTGCCGCGCGACAGGGCGCGGGAGATGTCGCGGTCGAAATTCTGAACGTCGGGCGTGAGCTCAGGCTCTTTTGTCATCCCGAGCGCAGCGAGGGACCTCTTCTTCGGCCCTGAAGGTCCCTCGGCCTTCGGCCTCGGGATGACAGTCTTCGCATGGCTACCGCGCTTGTGACCTTTGAGCGGCTTCACCCCGGACATGGCGGCAGCGAACAGGTCGACATCCTTGGCCATGGCATTTCGTGTAGAGCACATCCCGCTCGGCTGGAAGCAGCCGAGCGGGATGTGCCCGTTGCAACAACCATCCCCGGGCGCGCATTCCCGATCTGATGGAACCGCATGCGGTTCCATCAGATCGGGAATCGCTCTAGCCTTGGCGGCGAGGTGGGTCTACACAGCGCGCCATGGCTCTGGCGCCCCCACCCCCCTCGCGGACTCCGCCGCCACCCGATCCCGATCTGCAGACCGGCCTGCAATATCTGAAGGCGGGCTGGTTCGATCGTGCCGAGCCGCTGTTCCGCTCGGCCCTGGCGCGCCATGGCGAGCGGCCCGACATCCTGCACTTCCTCGCCGTTTGCATGGCGCAGCGCGGCGCGCTCGCCGACGCCGAGGGCCTGTGGCGCAAGGCGATCGCCAAGGACCCCAACGAGCCGATGCTGTCCTACAACCTCGGCCTGGTGGCGCGGCGGCTGGGCCACCTCGACGAGGCGGCGCGGCGCTTTCGCGACACCATCCGCAAGGCGCCGGCCCATGTCGAAGCGCGGCTGGCGCTCGCCTCCATCCATATGGACCAGGGCCGCTTTGCCGCCGCCGAGCGCGAGCTCGGCGAGTTCGTGAGCAACGTCGACCAGGCGATCCAAAACGGCGGCCCGGGCATGGAGGGCCTGAAGCCCTTGCAGGCGCGGGCGCGCAACATGCTGGGTCATGCGCTTTATCGCATGGGCCACTACGGGCCGGCGATCGAGGTGCTGGACATGGCCCTGGCCGATGCCGGCGAGGATGCCGGCCGTCGCGGCCAGATCCTGGGCGACCGCGCGCTGGCGCTGGGCGGGCTCGGCCATCATGAGGAAGCGATCGCCGGCGCCCGGCAAGCGCTGGAGCTCGCGCCGGAGAGCGCCGTGCTGCAGCACGTGTTGGGCTTTGTCCTGCACTTCGTCGGCCGGCCGGAGGAAGCCATCGGTCCCATCCAGCGCGCGCTCGAGATCGACCCCAACTTCACCGGGGCCTACAGGACGCTGGCGCTTGCCCAGACGGCGATCGGCAAGGGCGCCGAGGCCGTCGAGCTGCTGCAGCGTGCCTTGCGCCAGAGCCCGTCCGACAGCGACGCCATCCTGCAGCTCTCGCTGCTGCATATCGAACAGAAGCAGTTCACCGAAGCCCTGCAGGCGCTGGAGCCGCATCTCAATCAGACGCCCGACGATGTGCGGGCGCTCAACAACCAGGGCCTGGCCTTGCGCGGCCTGAAACGTTTCGAGGAGGCGCGGCGGTCGCTGAAACGGGCATCGCGGCTGTCGACCGACGATCCGATGGTGTTGACCAACCTGGGCTGCGTGCTGGTCGATCTCGACCGGGCCGCCGAGGCGCGGTCGTTGCACGAACACGCGTTGCGCGGCCTGCCGGGCGATTCGCGCCTGCTCGGCCATTACGGCATCTGCCTGGCCGCCCTGGGCGAAAAGGACAAGGCGCGCGAGGCCCTCGACGCTGCGCTCGCAGCCAATCCCAACAACGCCGAAGCCCTCGACGCCCTGGTGAAGCTCAGCGCATGAGCGAGGCCACCGATCGGCTGGCGGATGTGCGCAAGCGTATCGCCGACGCGGCGAAGGCCGCCGGTCGCGATCCCGCCTCCGTCACGCTGGTCGCCGTCTCCAAGACCCACGGCGCCGATCGCGCGCGCGAGCTTCTGGCCGCAGGGCAGCGCGTATTCGGCGAGAACCGGGTGCAGGAGGCGGAAGGCAAGTTCCCGGCGCTCAAGGCCGAGTTCGCCGACCTGGAGCTCCATCTCATCGGCCCGTTGCAGACCAACAAGGCGCGCGATGCCGTGGCTTTGTTCGACGTCATCCAATCGGTCGATCGCGAGCGCCTGGCCAGCACGCTTGCCAAGGAAATGGAGCGGGCCGGCCGCCGCCCCGACTGCTACGTGCAGGTCAATACCGGCGAGGAAGCCCAGAAGGCCGGCGTCCTGCCGAAGGACGTCGATGCCTTCGTCGCCTCCTGCCGCGACGTCCATAAGCTGCCGGTCGTCGGGCTGATGTGCATCCCGCCGGTCGACGAGGAGCCCGCGCTGCATTTCGCCCTTTTGGCCAAGATGGCCGCGCGCAATGGGTTGGCCAAGGTCAGCATGGGCATGAGCGCCGACTACGAGACAGCCGTGCGGCTCGGCGCCACCCATGTCCGCGTCGGTACCGCCTTGTTCGGCAGTCGCGGCACCTGAGCGATGCCCGAGCTGCCCGAGGTCGAAACGGTCCGGCGTGGTCTCGTTCCGAAACTCGTCGGGCGGCGTATCGTGCGCCTGGTCCAGCGGCGCCGCGACCTCAGGGTGCCGCTGCCGGCCAGGTTCGCCCAACGGATCGAGGGCCGGACGGTGCTGGCCATCGACCGGCGCGCCAAGTACCTGCTGCTGCGGCTCGACGACGGCAACACCCTGATCGCCCATCTCGGCATGTCGGGCCGCATGACCCTGCACGATGCCCAAAGTGCCGCCGAGCATCCGTTTGAGCGCCACGACCATGTCGTGTTCGAGACCGACCAGGGTTGGCAGGTCCGTTTCAATGACGCACGCCGCTTCGGCCTGATGCTGCTGGCGGCCGACGAGGCCGTCCCCAAGCACAAGCTGTTCAAGGGCCTGGGGCCCGAGCCGCTCGACGAGACCTTCGACGGCGCCGCGCTGGCCCGTCGTCTCAAGGGACGCAAGACCCCCATCAAGGCCGCCCTGCTCGATCAGAAGACCCTGGTCGGGGTCGGCAACATATATGCGTGCGAGGCGCTGTTCCTGGCCGGCATCTCGCCCAGGCGCTCGGCCCACACCGTGAAGGGCGAGCGCGCCGACCGTCTGGTCGCCGCCATCAAGCAGGTGCTGCTGCGCTCGATCGACGACGGCGGCTCGACCTTGCGCGACCACGTCCAGCCGGGCGGCGAGCTCGGCTACTTCCAGACGCGGTTCAACGTCTACGATCGCGCCGGCGCGCCCTGTCCGACCCGGACCTGCGGCAAGATCGTCAAACGCCTGGTGCAGTCCGGACGCTCGACCTTCTATTGCGCGCACTGCCAGCGCTAGCTAACACGGTCACGCCCAAGGGATGATTGGGGGAGGACGACGTGACCGCCTATCAGAACATCAAGACCGAGACCAAGGGTCGGGTCGGCATCATCCGCCTCGATCGGCCGAAGGCGCTGAACGCATTGTGCGCCGACTTGGTGCGCGAGCTGGGTCAGGCGCTCGATGCCTTCGAGGCCGATCCGGGCATCGGTTGCATGGTGCTCACCGGCAGCGACAAGGCGTTCGCCGCCGGCGCCGACATCAAGGAGATGAGGGACCAGACCTATCAGGACGTCTTCCTGAAGGACTTCATCACCGTCGGCTGGGAGAAGGTGAGCCAGGTCCGCAAGCCGATCATCGCCGCCGTCGCGGGCTATGCGCTGGGCGGCGGCTGCGAGATGGCGATGATGTGTGATTTCATCATCGCCGCAGACAACGCGAAGTTCGGCCAGCCCGAGATCACGCTGGGCACCATCCCCGGCGCCGGCGGCACCCAGCGCCTGCCGCGCTTCGTCGGCAAGTCAAAGGCCATGGACCTCGTGCTCACCGGCCGCATGATGGACGCCGCCGAAGCCGAGCGCTGCGGCCTGGTGAGCCGCGTGGTCCCGCTTGCCGATCTCATGGGCGACGCCATCGCGACCGCCGAGAAGATTGCCGGCATGTCGCTGCCCGCCACCATGGTCGCCAAGGAAGCGGTCAGCCGCGCTTTCGAGACCACGCTGGCCGAGGGTGTGCGCTTCGAACGCCGCACCTTCCATGCGACCTTCGCCTTCGAAGACCGCACCGAGGGCATGGCGGCCTTCGCCGACAAGCGCAAGGCGGCCTGGAAACATCGCTAAATTCAGACCTCCTGACATAGCTGATTTAGCCGCCTGAAATCACTCGCCTTTCGGGC
>WHTW01000115.1 GCA_009377525.1 Rhodospirillales bacterium | reverse complement strand
CTTGAATCACAACCGATTCACCGGATTCAATATGTTTCCGGACTGACACTTAGAGAAGTCATAAGCATCCACGATCGCGGCGTTTTGCTGGGCCGATTGCTTGCTCATCCAGCGGTTAAAGCATGCGGCAAGTTCGGGGTGCGACTCGAGAAAGTCGTATGTCGGCATGCCATGAGCCAGGACGAAGCCCGGCGTGCCCGTTTTGACGGACTCGTAAAGATGACCCCATGCGTTCCACGGCGCCAAAGCACCAATGTAGAGTGCCCAATCGCGAACTGAGTTGGGGCCATCGGTCCGCAGCGTTTCACCGAGCGGCGTGAGCTGATAAGTACCGCCTTCTCCCGCGCTCAACACGCCGATGCTTGCCAGCATGCGCATGAGCCGATCGAGCGCATCCGGTTGGGTGCCGAGCGCCGCCGCGACATCACCGACCCGGCCTGGACCGGCTTTTAGCTCGTCGGCAATGCCGAGCCTTGCAGCCACATGAAGTGCCTGCGTCGTCAGGCACGCATTGAGCAGCGATAACATTTGCGAGGCAGGTTCGCTCGTCTGCGCCTTGGCTGGCATCGAGCCGCCCTCCGAAACGAGATGTCCAGCAGGACCCCAACTATATCTCGAAGTCATCAGTTCTGACAGCTCCGGCCGGTCCGGCATCGGATTGGTTCGCGCTCAAAGCCATGAGGACGGAGCCCGCCACGCATCAGAGCTGCAAGCAACCCGGTCGCGCCAATGTCAGACTTGGGTCATTCACGTCGTTCTGAGGGTCGATGGCTTCCGGTTTATCTCGATGAGCAGACATCTGCGTGGTCCGCCAGCACGTCTCTAACGGGGCACCAGCTGCCCTTCGCTTGACTCTACATGGCATCGTTGCGCCTCCGATATCCAAAGGTGCCGGGGACACAAAACTCGTACTATCAATACCTGACTTTCAGCAGATCACGTCACGTTAAGTGCGGTATCGTGCATGCGTTTACCAACCGCGGGTGAAATTCTGAGGCTCTTTGGCTCAGGCCTGAACATGAAGCCGTGATCATGATCCTCGTGCTTGCCGTCCACCACGTCCCCGGGACGCGTATTCAGCAGGCAGTGGCCCAGCTCATGCCAGAAGGTATCCGCCGTATCGGCGGTATGCCAATTCGCGACGATCACCGTGAACCCCGGATGGCCAGGGCTCGGAAGGTAGGACGCACCCCAAGGGGTCATCGCGGCCGTCGGGAAAGCGGCAGTATGGTACACTGTGACCCGGCTCGGCGATCCGGGGCGAAAGGCTCCCAGGCGCTCGATCTCCGCGCCGCCCTCGTTGATCGACTTCGCCAAAAGTTCGCTGCGGCACCAGGTCCCGAACTTGCCGCGCTTGTGGGGTTTGCCCCTGTTCTTCTCGAAGATGTCACATGCCGCCTTCCCAGCTTCATGCTCCAGCACGGTAGCTCCGAGGCTGACAGAGACGCCGACGCGGTTGTACATGGCGTTTGCCTTGCGAAGGTATCGTGGGATCACGTCGGCGCCCAAGCCGTCCGGGAACAGAACAAAATCCACCTTCACATCGATCAGCTTGGGTTTCCCGGACGGTGATCTCGGATCGTCGACAAAGAGCAACCGGTCGAGAGCGCCCAGGGTCTTGTATCCCACAACGCAGTCAGGGACGAGCGGCCGCCCAGTCTCATCCTTGCATTCGCGCTGGAAAGCCAGAACGGCGGCGTTCGTCTCGCCGCCGTAGATGCCATCTGGACCGAAGCAGGGAAGAAGCAGGCTTGGCTGCCTCTTCATGTTGATCCCCCAGTGGCGGAGCGCGAGCTGCACGAGGTGCACGGCGCCGTTGGGTCCGTCGTCCTTGCTGCCGTCGCCAAGAGCCGTCTGGTTGAGGCGGGTCTTGGCCAGGTCGCGGTTGTTGAACCAGAAAGACGCAAGCGGGAGCGGAGCGTAGACTCCGGCAAACGGGTCGATAGGCCGAGGCCCGAATACAGGACTGCACCTTTGCACTTTGGTGTTCCTTGAATCTGGTCATGTCCCCAAAGCGTCTTTTTCATTCAGCGAGCATATACGCCGACCTTGCCGCTGCAAACGGAGCCATCGACGGAGAAAGCGGACCGCAACCGGGCTCAGTTGATACGACGTGCCCCATGCTCACGGCACTCGGCCATCGCGCCGATATATCCAGGTTGCTCTGGAAGCCGACGGCGATTTCTGGCGGAGAGCGGTGCTGCCATGTCCGATTCGGGGCATGGGGCCAAGTGCAAGCCCTGCTCATAGTTCGACAACAAGGGATATCTGTCGCGCCGTCTTGAGCGCCTGGAAAAGCGAATCCCAATCCTGGAGGATCACGATGCAGCGCGGATTGGCGCAAGGTGGTGGGCCATGAATATGGAAGCCGCCGCGAGGAAATCCGGCCTTGAGTGTCGGCTTGACCCAAACAACGCGACCGTAAAGCCCGTGATCCGCCGACCCATCGGCTCCGCGACCTGGATCGACGCCATCGAAACGCTGGGCGTATGCTCCCGGGTAGTCGTAGATCTCGAGGGCGGCGTTCTCGGCGACGGTCAGCCTGTTGCCGATCGCCCCCGCCGCCCACTTGCCCGCACGTAACTCCTGCACCTTGTGCCAATCCGTGACATTGGGCAGGACGGTCCCGCCGGACCGGGCGGCCTGGCGCCATGTTTCCATGTCCATGCCAGCCTGGCTTCGCAGGGTCACAAGTCGAATCACCTTGCCGGCCACCATGCCAAAGACGGTGCCTTGGCGCGGGCGATATGTGAGGTGAGCGCTCATCGGCGACTCTCCATCCCTCGATGCCGAAGGATAGCGCAGTCACGGATGGCGAAACAACGAAGCCCGAGGAATTCCCCACCCCGAGATTGGAGGTCTGGACGCTCGGCGGCTGCGGACGCCCTGCATTGACAGAGCCCGCCACATCAGTGGTGGCGCGGCGGGATGGAAGGAAGGCCCGGCGGGAGATGGCTTGGGGCGTGGGCACCGGGCCTTCCAGGCGGTACGTGGGAGGTACCGACAACAAGGTAAGCGATGACCGCGGCGCCTTCGACTCCAATGAGTGCATATCTGAAGCGGCGAGTGGATCGCCAGAGCTGACCTGCACCGGAAGGTGAGTTGCCAGTCGTCCGGCGCGGGGTAACCCCGCGCTCACCGGGAGCTGTCACGCGCCTGCGCAATGGCTCGACCGGCGCCATGTCGACCTATTCGGCGGTCGACCCTGACGACGGCGACCAAGCCGTTGCACACCATCACCGCAC
The DNA here is from genome assembly GCA_009377525.1 of Rhodospirillales bacterium. Lineage (GTDB taxonomy): Bacteria > Pseudomonadota > Alphaproteobacteria > Reyranellales > Reyranellaceae > Reyranella. The sequence goes on along the minus strand of WHTW01000115.1, from coordinate 21,662 downwards.
CACGCTGGTCGGCCCGCAAGCCGCTCCTGGTGCGACTGGCGGAGAGCAGCGGGACACGGCCGTCATTCGGTGCTATCGTTTCACACGAAATGAACCCTCGATAACGGGGCCGAGCATGGCGGCAACGCCCGCCGAACAACGAAACAATCGATCTGGGAGGATCCTACAGTGACGTTACGCATTGACATGGTGCGGCGCCCACGCGCCGGCGCAGAGCGGCAGGGCCTCACGATGTTGGTGGCCGTGGCCGCAGCGGTCGGCATGGTGGCGCCAGGGCCCGTCGCAGCCCAAGACCTTCAGAAGGTCACTATCCGGCTGGTGGCGGACCATACGCCGCCGCCGCACCCGGCCGCGATCTCGCAGATCCAGTTCGGGAAACGCGTGGCCGAGGCGATCCCCGGCAGCGAAGTGCGCCTCTACCACGCCGGCGCGCTGTACACCATTCCCGAGGCCCTGGCGGCGATGAGCGAGGGCAACCTCGAGATGACGTGGGGCCAGTTCGGCAAGACGGCCGCGATCGACCGCTGGATGAACGTGGTCGCCGGGCCGATGCTCCTGACGACGCCCGGCGCGATGGAGCAGCTCGACAAGTTCGAATCGGTGGCGATGCTGCGCAAGCGCTTCGAGGACCTGCACGGCGTCAAGATTTTCGGCACCGCGCATCTCAGCATGTTCATGGGCGCCGGCGCCAAGAAGCGGCTGCGCAGTCCGGACGACTTCAAGGGCCGGAAGATCCGCAGCATGGGCCCGGCCGAGAACGCGGCGCTGTCGGCGTGGGGCGCCTCGCCGGTAACCATGGCGTTCGGCGATGTGCCGCCGGCGCTCGAAACCGGAGTCATCGACGGTCTGCTGACCAGCATCGGCGGCTTCAATGCGGTTCGCGACCAGGCGCCGTTCTATACGATCGCCGGCGTCAACGGCATCGTCGGCGACTACTACTGGGTCGGCGCCAGCCTGAAATGGTGGAACAAGCTCAACAAGCCCACCCAGGCGGCGCTGGAGAAGTTGATCGTCGAGGAACTCCTGCCGCTGCAGAAGCAGGTCAACTGGTGCAACGACCAGCGGGTCATGAAGCAATACCTGACCGACGATCCGAACAAGCCCGGCATCTACATCCTCAAGCCGGACGAGCAGAAGGTGCTCGCCGACGCGCTGGGCGACGCCACGATCAAGTGGGTGAAGGCCAACACGCCCGGCGATGCGCACAAATGGGTCGACCGGTTCGTCCAGGAGGCCAAGGCGGCGTCGGCCGCGAACCCGATGGGCAGCTCCTCGATCGAGAAGACCGACTGCGCCAAGCTCGCTCCGTACTTCGCCAAGAAGTAGCAGGAACCGGTAACGACGGGCGCTGTCCGCAACGGCGGCGCCCGTCATGCCGACGAAACAGGCGCGACCATCATGACTGCACTCTACAAGGCTTGGCGGTTCTTCCAGGACCGCATCGTTGGCTATGCAGCCGCCACTGTGCTGCTCGGCGTGACCATGCTGTCGGTGATCGAGATCTTCCGGCGATACATCTACGGCCAGACGTTCCATTGGGGCCAGGACGCGGTGACCTACTTCACGGTCGCGGCCACGTTCATCTACTTCGGCACCTGTCAGGCGCAGCGTACCCATCTTGCCGTCACCCTCTTGCCGGAGTGGCTGAGGCGCAGCGGGCGGATCAAGCTCGGCCTGGCCGTCCAGGCGGTCGCATCCCTGCTGGGCTTCCTGTTCGTCCTCGCCGTCGTCTGGTGGGGCTATCCGGCAGCCGACCGGGCCCTGCGACTGGAACGCATGACGGAGAGCATGATCATCCCGCTCTGGCCGTTCATGTACATGCTGCTTTTCGGGCTTGGCGTGATGGGCGTGACGTTTCTGTTCCAGCTCTACCGCGACGTGATGCGGCTGGCAGGCCACGACCCCTTCCCTTGGGAACCGCAGCACCTGGAGATGGAACTCTAGAGCACATTCCGTCCGGCTGGAATCAGCCGGACGGAATGTGCCCGGTGAAACACCAATCACCCGTGCGCGCTTTTCCGGTCAAGTTGAACCGCTCGCGGTTCAACTTGATCGGAAAACGCTCTAGGCCCGCGGGCATCAGGGGGAGCTCAGCCAAATGTCACTGCTCGCAAGCCTGTTCACGGTGCTGTTGGTCGTCGGCCTGCCGCTCGGCATCGTGCTCGCCGGCGCCAGCCTGATCTTCATCTTTGCCGACCCGATGCTCGCGCCCGGCGCGGTGTTCCAGGCCTTCTTCAATTTCCTCACCAAATACACGCTGATGGCCGTGCCGTTCTTCATCTTCGCCGGCTTCCTGATGGAGCAGACGGGGCTGATCGCACGGCTGTTCCGCTTCGCCGACGCGCTGATCGGCTGGGTCCCCGGCGGTTTCGGTTTCGCCACCCTGATCGCGGCGGTGATCTTCGGCGCGATCTCCGGCTCCAGCACCGCCATGGCGGCCGCGATGGGCGTCATCGCCTATCCCGAGCTGCGCAAGCGCAGCTATCCCGCCTGGCTGGCGGCCGGCCTGGTCGCCTCCGGCGGCGGCATCGCCATCCTGATACCGCCGAGCATCATCCTCATCCTGTTCGGCATCCTCACCGAGACCTCGATCGTTACGCTATTCTTTGCCGGCGTCGTTCCGGGCATTCTGCTGGCCATCAGCGACGCCATCGTGCTCGTCTTCTTCGCCTGGTATCTCAAGCTGCCTTCAGGAGACTTTTCCTGGCGCGCCATCGGCTCGGCAACCGTGGCCGCATGGCCGGCGCTCCTGATGCCGGTGGTGATCCTGGGCGGCCTCTATGGCGGGCTGTTCACGCCGACCGAGGCGGGCGCCGCCGCCTGCGGGTACGCCCTGATCTACGGCGTTCTGGTCAAGCGCGGAGCCTTCCTGAGGGATCTGATGGCGGTCACGGTGCGGTCGATGAACCTCACGTCGGTGATCTTCTTCCTCCTGGGCTGTGTCGGCGTCTTCCAGTTCGTGCTCGCCAACCAGGGCTGGGCGCAGCACCTCGCGCAATGGGTTTCGGGGCTCAACCTGTCGCCCTTCGAGTTCCTTCTGATCCTGCTGCCGATCCTGCTGTTCCTGTCGATGTTCCTCAGCGGCATCGCCATCGTCGTGCTGACCGTGCCGGTGTACTTCTCGGTGGCGATGAACCTCGGCATCGACCCCGTCGTGCTCGCCATCCTGACGGCGCTGGCGATGGAGATGGGCGTGGTGATTCCGCCGGTCGGGCTCAACCTGTTCGCGGTCGCAGGCACCACGCGTGTGCCACTGCACGAGGTCACGAAGGGGGCCATGCCGTTCCTGTTCACGGACGGTTGGGTTCTGGTCCTGGTGTTGTTTTTCCCCGTCCTGGCGCTTTGGCTGCCGAGCGTGCTCATCACGCCGGTCTTCAAGTAGAACGCGCGAGCGATTCCACCGTATCGGAAAACGCTCCAGCGGCTACGTCCTGATGCGGATGTGCCGCCAGGCTACCGCGCTGCCAGGATAGACCTGCACGCCAATGAAGCCGGGCGCGCGCCCGCGATCTCCATCGGCGTTGTGGAAGGTCGTCGTCTGGCGGCGTTCACCGGACAGGGTGTTGGTCAGGAACACGGCATAGTCGTCGCCTTGAACGACGATTTCGTACTCGAACCAGACATCGGGAACGAGCAGCGGACCTGGCGTGCAGGTTTGCACCGCCGGTTCATTGCGGTCCTGATGCCAGATACGGTCGCCCGCCTGGATCTTGTAGATCGCGCCGGTGCGATTCTTGTGGAGGCTGTCGGGCTCCGGCCGGATGCCATGGAAGTCCTTGGTCGGATCACCGATCGCGTTGTCGTCGATCTGGACCTCGAAGCCCGAGATCACCGGCCGCCAGGCCGGATTGTCCGGATCGAACGAAGGCTCGTTGGCCACACGCTGACTGAGCGGCGGCGGGAGGTCGACGGTGGGATCCGCAAAGCGCACGAACACGCCGCTGTTGTGCCTTGCGGCGTCCAGGATCTTGAACTGCAGGCGCAGCGTGAAGTCAGCGAAGGTCTCGGTGGCGTAGTAGAACAGTCGCAGGCCGCCGTCCCCGTAGCTCAGCATCTCGCCATTGGCGTGCCGCATCCCCCCTCCGGCCGGACCGCTGAGACGCCACTGCGAGAACGTCGCCGCCGTCCCGTCGAACAGCGGACGGAATCCTTCCTCGGGCGGCGGACCGACGATCCGATCGGGTCCTGGCGGATCGGGTCCCGGCGGCGGGCCGGCATCGGCATCTGCCGTTGCAGCCTGCTTCGAAATCTGCGGAAGTATCTCCTCGATCGCTCGCGGCGAGACTCCGAGTGCGTCGAACCCCGGGGCGCCCGGCGATGCGATGTTGTCCATCTGCATCAATTCGATCTGGCTTGTGGTGATTGGAGCATTGGGCAGGATTTTCGCGACGTATCCAACGGCTCTCCACAGGGCGAATGGAAACGGAAAGAACAGAGGTCTCTTGCCCACGCCGGCCGCAATCGTCGCCAAGAGTTCCGCGTAAGTGTAGATGCGCGGCCCGGCCAGGTCGTAGGCCGAAGCCGCGTCCGGCGATCGCAGGGCACGCGCGATTGCCTGGGCCACGTCGTCCACGTAGGCGGGCTGCAGCCTGGTCTGCCCTCGCCCGAACATTGGAAAGATCGGAAGGACACGCAGCATCTTGAGCAAGGGTGTCACGAAGGAATCTTCCGGCCCGAACATGACGGCGGGACGAATCATGGTGGCGCCGGGAAATGCCTGCCGGACCGCTTCTTCTCCTTCGCCGCGGCAACGAATGTAGGAGGACGTCGACCGCGGGTCCGACCCGATACCCGAGAGGTGGGCAATTCTGGCCATGCCGGATTGGCGTGCAAGCTCGGCAACCCTTCCGGCGGCCTCCACGTGGACGGAGCGAAACGTCTCTTTCCCGCGTTCGACATACAGGCTGACGGCGTTGACGACGGCATATGCGCCGCGGGTCGCGGCCAGGATCGAGCCATCGTCATTGATGTCGGCTTGCACCGATTCGATGTTCGACCCGTCGCCCGCGAAAGGCGAGAGACCACGCTCGGGATGGCGCGATGCGATGCGCACGATGAAATCGGCATCCCGGAGATGGCGAACGACGCGCCGGCCGAGAAATCCGGTTCCGCCAAACACCGTTACGAGCATGAGGTGGTCCTCGGCCGGCCCACGCCATCTGCCACGGCGAGCCCGAGTCGTTTCTGCGGCATCGTCATTCTCCTGTAGAGCGAACGCGGGGCGATTGGCGCGGATGAGGACATGCCTGGCGCCATCCAAGTGTGTGCGGCAGGTGCGAACCACTACGCCTCTCTGCACTAACCACCGGACCGTACGCAGGTTGCACGCGCGAAAAAGGCACTGCGGCGGTCTCTCGACGTCCTCAACGACGCCAGCCAGAACGTTGCGTGGCCCTCGCCCGGCGGCGCATCGTCGCTACAAGGAGGTCGCGCCCTTCGGCGGCCGGCGCGGCGTCTACGATACCTATCCCTCTGCGCTTGCCTTACCGGCCGTTTCCAGACCGGTGGCCGCGGAGTTCGCGACCTCGGCGACGGCCCAGGCCAAGATGCTGGTCTACCGCACCGCCCCCGGAAGGTGTAAGGGTCTGCGCTGTAACAGATCTTCCATGGCCCGGATGCAGCGGGCAAAACGGCCGTTGCGGCAATCGATGCCGGCGCCGACATAGATCATGTCCGGGCGCCCGAACTCTGGCTGTGCCGCACGCCGTACCTGTCGAAGATCGCCGGCAGCTAGAGCGGCTTCCGTTCAGCTGGAACCGCTCTGGCGGTTCCAGCTGAACGGAAACGCATTGTTTCGATAGGAGTGCCAAACAGCATTATCCGTCCGGCTGATTCCAGCCGGACGGATAATGCTCTAGGCGCAGCGCCTGGCAAGCGGTTCGTTGTATGGTTGCGCCGGCGTGTCAGTGCATCGGCAATCACGATGGCCGCGGCGATCGGCAGGAGCGGGCGGGCGAGCCGTTCAGCGAACCGTATGGAGTCCACATGGCAGCGAAGAATGCTTCAAAGGTCGGTCCGCGATATCCGCAGGTTGTCGTTCTCGTGGGCGCCACGGGTGATCTGTCGCGACGGAAGCTGCTGCCGGGATTGTTCCATCTCCTCAGTTCCGGCTTCATCCCGGGCTGCCGGATCATCGGCGTCTCGCTGGACGAGCTTGACGCTCACGGCTTGCGCAAGATCGCCCGGGAAGCGCTCGATGGATTCTCCAGCCGCAAGGTGAACGAGGCGGACTGGGCCGCTTTCTCCGCGATCCTGGACTACGTCCCAATGTCGGCCGGCCCCGGCGCCCTGAGGGCGGCGGTCGATGCGGCCGAGGCTTCCCTGGCCGGCGAGAGCCGTCGCCTGCACTATTTGAGCGTGCCGCCGGCCGCCGCCCTGCCGGCGGTGCGGCTGCTGGCCGAAGCCGGTCTTGTCGAGCGCAGCCGCGTCATCATGGAGAAGCCCTTTGGCACCGATCTCGCCAGCGCGGTGGCGCTGAACGCCAGGCTGCATGAATTCTTCGCCGAGGAGCAGATCTTCCGGATCGACCACTTCCTGGGCAAGGAAGCGGCGCAGAACATCCTGGCGTTCCGCTTCGCCAACGGCCTGTTCGAACCGATCTGGAACCGGAACTTCATCGACCACGTGCAAATCGATGTGCCCGAGACGCTGGGCCTCAGCATGCGTTCCAGCTTCTATGAGGCGACCGGCGCGTTCCGCGACATGGTGGTGACCCATCTGTTCCAGATCCTTGCCTTTGTGGCGATGGAGTCGCCGACTTCCCTGGAGCCGGCGCCGATCAGCGAAGAGAAGAACAAGGTCTTTCGCAGCATGTCCGTGATCGAGCCGAGGAACGTCGTGCGCGGGCAATACGCCGGCTATCGGTCGGAGGCGGGTGTCGACCCCGAATCGGACACCGAAACCTTCATCGCCCTGAAGTGCGGCATCGACAACTGGCGCTGGGCCGGCGTGCCGTTCTTCCTGCGCACCGGCAAGCGACTTGCCGAAGGGCAAAGGATCATCTCGCTCGCCTTCCGGGAACCGCCCAAGAGCATGTTTCCCGCAGGCTCGGGCGTCGGCGCGCAGGGACCGGACCACCTCACCTTCGACCTCGCGGACGCCTCGAAGATGTCGTTGTCCTTCTATGGCAAGCGCCCTGGTCCGGGCATGCGGCTGAACAAGTTGAGCATGCAGTTTGCAATGCACGATACCGGCTGGATCGGCGACGTCCTCGAGGCCTATGAGCGCCTGATCCTGGATGCGATGCGCGGCGACCGCACGCTGTTCACCACCGCCAAAGGCATCGAGCGCCTGTGGGAAGTGTCGATCCCGCAGCTCGAATCGCCGCCGCCCGTTCGGCTCTACCAGCCGGGTTCATGGGGACCGAAATCGATCCACCAGCTCATCGCTCCCCATGCCTGGCGCCTGCCCTTCGAGAGGGCCTGGCGGGACCCCAACCGCGCGGGCGCCTGAACAAGCAAGGAGCTCCCGTCTTTCGAAGCACTGGCGAGCAAGGCCCGATCGATGGCGGACTCGTATATCAGCTATGCCGATGCTCCCAGGGCCGGAGGTGGACGAGGTGATCGCCTTCTCGTTGCGATGGTTCGATTCCCACCGAAGGCCGCCTTGGCACCCGGGAACATTCCTGCTAGCGGGTCGTTCGCTTCAGACAGGAGCGTTCTCATGGACTTCCGGATCAACGGCCGTGCGGTCACTGTCGACGTCGACCTGCGCACCTCCCTCCTCGACCTGCTGCGCGATCATCTCGGCCTCACCGGCTCCAAGAAGGGCTGCAACCAGGGCGCCTGCGGGGCCTGCACGGTGCTGGTCGACGGCGAGCGCATCAACGCCTGCCTGGCGCTGGCGGTGCAGGTCCAGGGGCGCGAGATCACCACGGTCGAGGGCCTGGCGGACGGTGACGGCCTGCACCCGCTGCAGGCGGCCTTCGTGGCGCATGACGGCTTCCAGTGCGGCTATTGCACGCCGGGGCAGCTCTGCTCGGCGATCGCCATGGCCGCCGAGATGGCGCGCGGGGTGCCGAGCCATGTCACCCGCGACCTCGCCGCCGAGGCGATCCCGCTGAGCCGCGACGAGCTGCGCGAGCGCATGAGCGGCAACCTCTGCCGCTGCGGCGCCCACAACGGCATCGTGGCGGCGATCGCCGAAACCTTTGCCGAAACCTCTGGCGGCGGCGCGCGCGAATCGGGCGTCCCCAAGGAGAAGGCCGCATGACCCCCTTCACCTACAGCCGCGCCAGCGATTCCGCCGCGGCGGTCCGCGAGGCAGCGCAAGCCGGCGCCCGCTACCTGGGCGGCGGCACCAACCTGGTCGACCTGATGCGCGAGGGCGTCGAGCGGCCGTCGGCGCTGGTCGACGTGACCGGGCTCGACCGCGGCATCACCGAGCGCGCGGACGGTGGCCTGCGCATTGGTGCCGCGACCACCAACACCGCGCTGGCCGCGGACCGTCGGGTGCGCTCCCGCTACCCGATGCTGACGCGCGCCATCGTGGCGGGCGCGTCGGCGCAGATCCGCAACATGGCGACGGTCGGCGGCAACCTGCTGCAGCGCACACGCTGCCTCTACTTCTACGACGACGCCGCGCGCTGCAACAAACGCACGCCGGGCGCGGGCTGCGACGCGCTGGACGGCTTCAACCGCGTGCACGCCATCCTGGGTGCCTCGCCGGCCTGCGTCGCGACCCATCCTTCGGACATGTGCGTGGCGCTGGCCGCGCTCGATGCGACGGTGCATCTCGAAGGCGCCGACGGCGCGCGCACGCTGCCGTTCGAGGCACTGCACCGGCTGCCGGGCGACACGCCCGATCGGGAGACCGAGCTCAGGCCCGGCGAGCTGATCACCGCGGTCGAGCTGCCGCCGTTGCCGATGGCGCGGCACTCGACCTACCGCAAGGTGCGCGACCGCTCGAGCTACGCCTTCGCGCTGGTCTCGGTCGCCGCCGCGCTCGAGGTCGGCGATGGCACGATCCGCGACGTGCGGCTGGCGCTGGGCGGGGTGGCCCACAAGCCATGGCGGGCGCACGTGGCGGAGGGCATCCTGCGCGGCGGGCAGCCGTCGGAGGAGGTGTTTCGTCGCGCTTCGGAGGCTGAACTCTCCTCGGCGCGGCCGCTCCGGGACAACGGCTTCAAGATCGAGCTCGCGAAGCGCACGATCGTCGCCGTGCTGAGCCAGCTCACGGCACAGCCGACGGGAGGCTGGGCATGACCGTGATGAGCATCCTGCGCACGGTGCTGCGCCATGTGCCCGATGCCCTGGTGCCAGGCACACGGCCAGAGGGGACGCGGCCGGAAGGCCCTCGCGTCCGGCATGGCCACATTGGCGAGCCGGTATCGCGGCTCGACAGCGTGCTGAAAGTGCGTGGCCAGGCGCGCTTCGCGGCCGAGGTCGCGATGGAGAGCATGCTCCATGCCGCCGTCGTGCATTCGACGATCGCCCGCGGCCGGATCGCGACGCTCGATACCGTTGCCGCCGAAGCGGCGCCCGGCGTCGCGCTGGTGATGACCCATCGCAACGCGCCGCGCATGAAGCCGCCGGAAGTGTTCGGCGAGGGCGACGGCGTGGCCGGCAGCAACCTGCCGGTGATGCAGGACGACGCCATCCACTGGAACGGCGAGGCGGTGGCCGTCGTGCTGGCCGAGACGCAGGAGCAGGCCGACCATGCGGCTGGGCTCGTCTCGGTGAGCTATGCGCCGGAGGCGGCCGTCGCCGACTTCGCCGCCGCCCGACGCAAGGCGCGCGATCCGGGCCCGGTGATCGGCGAGCCGGCGGTCATCGAGAGCGGCGACGCCGAGACGGCCCTGGCCGCGGCCGACCATCGGATCGACCGGACCTATTCGACGCCGCCCCTGAACCACAATGCGATTGAGCTGCACGCCGCGACGGTCGCCTGGCTGGGCGGGCAACTGATCGTGCACGACGCCACCCAGATGATCGGCAGCACCGCGGGCTCGCTCGCCAAGGTGTTTGGCCTCAGGCCTACCGAAGTGCGCGTGCTGTCGCCGTTCGTCGGCGGCGGCTTCGGCGGCAAGGGCCTGTGGAGCCACCAGTTCCTGGCCGCCGCCGCGTCGAAGCTGGCCGGCCGGCCGGTGCGGCTGGTGCTGAGCCGCGAGGGCGTCTATCGCCTGGTCGGCGGCCGCACGCCGACGGTGCAGCGCGTGGCGCTGGGCGCCGGCCGCGACGGCCGGCTCGCCGTGCTGATCCACACCGGCGTCGCTGCCATGACCAGGCGCAACAACTGCCCCGAGCAGTTCACCTTCCCGGCCCGGCATCTCTACGCCGCCAGGAGCGTGCGGCTGGAGCAGAAGGTCGCCTACATGGACATGCTGGCCAACACCTGGATGCGCGCGCCCGGCGAATCGGTCGGCACCTTCGCGCTGGAGAGCGCGATCGACGAGCTGGCGCACGAGATGAAGATCGACCCGATCGAGCTCCGGCGGCGCTGGGAGCCCGGGCGCGATCCGACGAGCCATGCCGCCTTCTCGTCGCGCCACCTGGTGAAGGCTTATGCCGACGGCGCGGCGCGCTTCGGCTGGGAGCGGCGCGATCCCGTGCCTGGACGGAGGCGCGACGGCGAATGGCTTCTGGGCATGGGCGTGGCCACCGCCACCTATCCCTACTACCGCATGCCCGGCGTGAAGGCGCGGCTGCGGCTCGATGCCGAGGGGCGGGTGACGGTGTCGACGGCGGGCCACGAGATGGGCATGGGCACCGCCACGGTGCAGGCCCAGCACGCCGCCGACCGGCTGGGCGTGCCGCTGGAGCAGGTGTCGTTCGAGTACGGCGACAGCCTGCTGCCGGCGGGCGCGATGGCCGGCGGTTCGTCGCAGACCGCCGGGACGGTGGCGGCGGTGGCGGCGGCAGCCGAGGCGCTGTTGCGCCAGCTGCTGAAGCTCGCCGGCAACGACAGCCCGCTGGCCGGGCTGAAGCCGGACGACGTCGTGGCGCGGGATGGCGGGCTGGCGCACGCGAAGGACCCGTCGCGGCACGAGAGCTACGCCTCGATCCTGCAGCGCGCGCAACGCGATTTCGTCGAGGCCGAGGAAGGCGGGTCGCTGCCGCTCGAGCAGATGAAATACTCCATGCACTCGACCGGCGCGCAGTTCTCCGAGGTCGGCGTCAATGAAGTGACCGGCGAGGTGCGGGTGCGGCGCTTCCTGGGCTCGTTCGACTGCGGGCGCATCCTCAACCCCAAGACGGCGGCCAGCCAGTTCCGCGGCGGCATCATCATGGGGATGGGGCTGGCGCTCAGCGAGGAGACGCTGTTCGATCCGTGCAGCGGGCGGGTCATGAACCCGAGCCTCACGGAATATCACGTGCCGGTGCACCTCGACGTGCCCGAGATCGACGTGATGTGGACCGACATCCCCGACCCGCAGGCGCCGCTCGGCGCGCGCGGCATCGGCGAGATCGGCATCACCGGCACGGCGGCGGCGATCGCCAATGCGGTGTTCAACGCCACCGGCAAGCGGGTGCGGGATCTGCCGATCACGTTGGATAAGCTGCTTTAGCCTTCCTCACATCTTCGAATCAGGCTCCGCTCAATGCCTCTTGAGAAGAGGGACGGCGTCCAACAGGTCCTGCAGCGGTCGTGAAAAGGCGATCACGCAGTAGCCGCGCGGCGGGACGCCCTCCTCGTGTGCCGGGTAGTTGGGGAAGTAGACCGGATTCTCGCCGAAGGTGCCGGCGATGTGCTCGAGGCAGATCTCGCGGTCCTCATCGTACCTGTCCCAGCCGAAGTGCGGATCGAACGGAACCTTGAAGTCGTCGATCAGCACGACGGTGTTGTCCCAGCTCCTGATGATCGAGAGTTCGTCGCGCAGAGGCAGGTAGTCGTTCCAGTGCGCATCGAGGTACACGAAGTTCTGCGACCTCGAGATCCTCGGCGCCAGCGCCGCCAGGAAATCGATGCTGTTGGCGCGCTGCAGGTCGACATTGGGCAGGTGCCCGACCGTGCGCGTCGCGATCGCGTGGTGCCGATCATCGATCTCGCAGGAATGGACGCGTGCACCGCGCGCCCTTGCCCGGCGGGCCAGGAAATCCGTCGTCATGCCGAGGAAGGTGCCGGTCTCGACATAGTTCGAGAACGCAACGTGCGCATCGATCGTTTCGAAAACGCGCGCCCGATTTCTCTGGCCGTTGAAGAAGTAGTTCCTCCCTGTCATGGCGGTGCGCAGGCGCTTCAATTTCACGGTAAGCCGCGGCGAGGTTTCCGCAATCCGCACGGGGTCAAGATTGAACATGCTCCGGAGTCCCCTGTTCATTTACCAATCGGGACACAAGACCTCGCGAATGCTTTGGTTGCCGGAAGACAACCAATTAGCGCGTCACGCGCGAATACCCATCGCGGTCTTTCGATCATGCATTCCAGCCGTGCGTCGTCGCCGCGGAGATTTAGAAATCCTCGGGCAACACCTCATACGAGCCTCTGCGGCCACGGTCGTATACCTTGCTTGCCGTCGCGTAGATCCGCTGGCGATTGAGGTCGAAGGCTTTCAGCAGCCCCGACTCGTCGAACGGCATGTCGGGCTCGATCCGCTTCAGGGCGCGTTCGCCTATGAAGAACGGCGCCTCCAGGGCACCGTCGTACCCCGAAAAGCGGACAGCATGAACGGCCCCATCATAGAAGCGGCATTCGTTGGGAAAGCCTAGCGGCATGACCGGACCACTCTTTCGCCACCCTTCGACAGACGATGTGCGAACGCCGCAGGTATCAGGACGTTGCCGACCCTGTGGCCCGGACTTCGCGATGTCCTGGACCCCGGCAGACATCAGCCCGGCGCCTGGCTATGGCGCCCACCGGGCTGGCAGATGCCTTCGAGTGCCTGCGCGGCCGGGCGCACCGCACCCTGCGCGGCAAGGTCGCCCAATGCAAGGATGCCGACCAGCCGCTTGTCGCGGTTGACCACGGGCAGGCGTCGCACCTGCTGATCGCCCATGTTGCGCGCCACGTGGTCGACGTCCTCGTCGTCGTAGCAGAACTTGACGGCCCGGGTCATGGCGTCGCGCACCTTGGTCGAGGGCGCCTTGTTATCCGCCACGGCCCGAATCGCGATGTCGCGATCGGTGATCATGCCGACGAGCCGGTCGTTCTCACCGACCGGCAGAGCGCCGACATCCAGGTCGCGCATTTTCGTGGCCGCCTGCTGGAGGGTCTGATCGGAAGCCGCGACCTGCACGTCCCGGCTCATCGCTTCGCTTACACGCATGCCATCCTCCTGAAGAGTCAACTCGTGGCGCTTACGCGCCTCCTTCGTCGCTACCGGCCGCGCAACGACTCGCCGACGTCAGGTCTCGCGGCGCTTGGCGCCGCCGGACGAACGCGCCCGGAAGGCCCGCGCATCCGCCGCGTTCTGCGCCGCCCGGCCGGCCGCCGCATGCTCTTCGACGGACGAGCGGTCGGCATTGTCAAGCTGCCACAGGGCCTTCAGATCGCCCGGCAGTGCGTCACGAACCTTGACGCACTGGCCGCGCGGCAGGTGGGCGCTCAGCACGTCGAAAACCGAGCAGACGGCATCGCGCACATCGACGGGCCGGATGCCGTGGAGACCATGTTCCACATGCGCCAGGAACGCATCCTGAGTGCGCAGCCGCATGGGTTCGGCTTTCGGATGATAGCCGTCGTAGTAGGCACCGCGCACGATCAACGGCAGTTGCGCGCCGAGATGGGCGGCCAATGGCGCCGGCACCCTGTCACGCAGCGCGCGCAGCACGGCGCCCAGGACATGCCATGCGACCTGCCGGTCGGGGCCGATATCGGCCATCACCTCGTCCAGCCAGATATTGGTGGTCTGCAGCGACTTGTCGAAAACGTCCAAACCGGTGGCGCTCATGATGCTTCGCCTCCTTCGCCCGGAAATCGACTTCTTCCGAGCAAATGACCGCACAGCGCGACGGTTGCCGTGCAGGCGGGAAAAGGCCGCGCAAAAGGCGCGACACTTCGGACCGATGCTGGCGCGGCAACAGCACCCGGTGCCGCCCCGGGCGGTCTCGATTGGGCGCGGATGCGCATGCCGACAGCGAAGTTCGCGTTGGACAGGGAAATTGGGGCACGGCGGCAACCCGGACCAACATTGAACCTTTGTAGCAACGTGACTCGAATGCCTTCCCTCGATCGCATCGCACGTTCGTTCCTGCTTTGGGAAGTGGCAGCGGGCTTTGCGCTGACGCTGAAGTACATGTTCAGGCCCAAGGTGACGGTGAACTATCCCTACGAACGCAGCCCGCAAGGCCCGCGCTTCCGAGGCGAGCATGCGCTGCGCCGCTATCCCAACGGCGAGGAGCGCTGCATCGCCTGCAAGCTCTGCGAGGCGATCTGCCCGGCACAGGCCATCACGATCGAGGCCGAGCCGCGCGAGGACGGCAGCCGCCGCGCGACGCGCTACGACATCGACATGACCAAGTGCATCTACTGCGGCTTCTGCCAGGAAGCCTGCCCGGTCGATGCCATCGTCGAGGGCCCGACGCTGGAGTTCTGCACCGAGACCCGCGAGGAACTCCTGTACAACAAGGACAAGCTGCTCGCGAACGGCGATCGGTGGGAAAGCCTGATCGCGGCCACCCTCGAGGCCGACGCTCGCTATCGTTAGTTGCCACCGCAGTGCCAGCCCTCGCGGGCGCTTCACCACCAACCGAAGCCGAAGCCGGCGAGATAGAGGCCGACCCCGATCGCGAGCATGCCGCCGACGATGTACCAGGCCGCGGTATTGAAGGTGCCGATCAGTCGCGCAACGACGGTGTCCGGCAGGAACAGCCAGGCGATCGCTTCGGCCACGGCCATCCAGCCGAGCAGCGTGATTATGGCGGCCGGCAACGGCGACCAGACATTGTGGACGACGAGGAGCAGCCCCACGGCGAGCTCGATCATGGACACGACCGCGCGGACCAGGCGCTGCTCGACATAGGCGGCGAACACTGGAAGGAAATAGTGCCTTCGCAGGATGATCGCCGCGCCGATGACGACAAGGCAGAGCCCCAACGTCTTCGACAGGAGGACCGAGGTTTCCATGGCGCCGCCGGCCAGCCGCGCCGTCTATGACAGTTCCTGCATGGACGTGGCGGCTAGGCGTACGCTGTGGGGCGGATAGCCATCGCCAACCAGCCACCCCCGGTCGATCGCGAGGTCCACAGCCCGCTCGACGACCTGATCGTCCAAGGCAAGCCGCCGGGCAATCTCATGCACGCTGACCCAACAGTTGGGCCGGCCGCGGGTCACGCGCACGACGTCGTCGCGAGCGGCAATCGCCACATGCTCGGAACCCTCCGGCCGTCCGTGCTGGATCATCCGGCCATCCGAGGCTTGTGGGCTGCGGCGTGCCGGCTCGGGTAAGCAACTGGTCATCCAACGGTCTCCATGGCGGATCCAGGCCGTCGACGGCTCATCAATGGGGCAAATCGACTTCGAGATCGATGACGAGCTCCGTCACTTCGGGCGAGTGAGGCTCAAGACCGTTCTTCTCGGTCCTGTCGTCCCAATCGGCGAGATTCACCACCACGGCCCGCCGGCCGCCATCCTGCTCCTCGTCGACGGGCTCCACGATGTTGAGACCCTTGCCGTCGAGGAAATAGGTGTGATCGCCGAACAAGCGTTCGAGCTGGGGCATCACCGGATGTCCGGCCGGGATAGGTTGGGCCTTGAATTGCTGCAGAGTCTGCTCGATCTGTGCGGAATTCATCTTCATTGCACAACTCCCTCGTTTGGGTTTCCGTTAGTGGTTGCGCTTTCGGCGAGGCCATCTCACTCGCCCTGGCCGACAATGCAACGCCTGCGTCGTCAAGTCGCGGTTCGACGCCAGGCGTTTTCAGGGTCCCCAACGACGAAGGACTAAAAGCGCCAATGGGTTGCACGGCATAGCCGTCAAATCGTCGAGAGAGGGTCCCTCCACTCCACGCGTTTACCTCGAGCGAAGCCGAGGGGCGCTCCGGTCGGGACGAGGGAATCGTCCGCTATCAGCAGCCGCCTCCGTAGTAGTGGTCGCGTCGCGGTGTGGTCGCCGCGCCGACGGCCGCGCCGCCGAGGCCGCCAACCACCGCGCCGCCCACCGGATGGCCACGGTCGAGCCGACCACGGCGCCGCTCGCGGCGCCGATGGCACCGCCGGTGACCGCGCGTTCGCCAGGGGTCTCGCCGCAAGCTGCCGTCAGCATCGACAGCGCCGACACGATGACGGCGAGGTTGCCGTTCGTGACATGTGGACCTCCTTCAAACCGTTGTCGTAGCGGGAACGGCTCGGACTCCAGCGGGTTGCCCCTCTCTGCGCCCGCATCCTCAAGGGAGCGCGGTCACAGCGTGATGTGCCCGCATGCATCGCGCGACATCGGCGGCGCAGCCGTCAGCCGCGCGGCAGGCCACCGGCCTCCCGGTAGGGAGGCCCATACTCCGGCCACGGGGGCGCCTCGCCGCGCGACGCCGCGCGACCGTCTCCCCGGCGGCGCCGCGGGCGGTCGGGCTCGGCGGGCCGCGAGATCGAGCGCAGCGTGTCCTCGGTGCCACGCACGCGGTCGTCCGCGAGATCGCCCAGGGTCAGCATGCCGACCAGACGCTTGCACGCGTCGACCACCGGCAGGCGCCGGATCTGGTGCCGCGCCATCTCGTGCTCGATCTCGTCGATCGAATCGTCCTCGAAGCACCAGCAGACGTCGTCGGTCATCACCACGTGGACCGGGGTGGCGTCGGGCCGCATGCCGTCGGCCGTGGCCCGCACGGTGATGTCGCGATCGGTGATGATGCCGACCAGGCGGCGGCCGTCGCATACCGGCAAGGCGCCGACGTTCAGGTCGTCCATCAGGCACGCGGCCTCGCGCAAAGTGGCGTCGGGCCGCACGGTGACGACGTCCCGGGTCATGACTTCGCCTGCACGCATTTCAACCTCCTTGGAAAACTAGAAAGCGCCGCCATGACCGGGGCGATGCGTGACGCGCAACCCGCTGTACACGTTCTTCACGCCGCCGACGCGCTCTGCGAGATCCTCGGCACGACGCCTCGCCCGTCGGCTGTCGACCGCGCCGTTCAGTGTCACATCGCCGTTCTCGACGCGCACGTCGATCGCGCTCGCGTCGAAGTGCGGGTCCTCCATCAGGCGGTCGCACACGTCCTCGCGGATGCGATCGTCGGAGCGCACGCGCGGTTCCATCTGATCGGATTCGGCTCTAAAGCGCAGGCAATCCCGGCGGCGGCCGGCGCGCCATCGAGGCCTGCTCGTAGGCGTAGGCGAGCCGCAGCAGCGTGGCCTCGCTCCAGGCGCGGCCGGTGAAGGTGAGGCCGAGCGGAAAGTCCGGCGTCTTCCTGTCATCGACGCCGCTCCTGAAGCCCGCCGGCACCTGGACGCTGGGATAGCCCGCCTTGGCGGCGATGGCGCAGCCCGCCATGCCGGGAAAGATCACGGCATCGAGCTTGTGCCGGTTCATGTAGGCATCGAGCCCGCGCACCTTGGCGGACTGCAGGTCCATGGCCCGCGCCGAGCGATATTCCAGCGCCGACAGGTCGCCGCGCGTGGCCTCAGCGGCGAGGAAGAGATCCTGGCCGAAACGCAGCGCCCTTTTGGCGTTGCGCTGGTTGAAGGCGATGATGTCGGCCATGGTCCTGATCCTGGTGCCGACGGCCCAGTCGCGCAGATAGAGGTTGAGATCGCGCTTGAGCTCGTAGAGGAACACGATCGAAGGCGTGGCCAGCCCGCCCCTGTGCCGGCTGAGCGGATTGCGGTTCAGCACGTTCATGGTCACGCCGGGCCCGCCGATCCAGCCCGCCGTGGGGATGCTGGCCCGCACGAGGATGGCGCCGCAGTCCGCCAGGACCTTCAGGGTCTTCGCCATCACCTTCCTCGAACTCGGCGGCAGCTTGCCCAGGTAGACGTCGTTCAGCGGATCGTCGGGATCGCTCGGCACGCCGATGCGCGCGCCCCGGAGGCCGTCCTTGTCGAGGCCCGCGGTGTAGTCCTTCGGCCGCTTCAGCGGCCGCGTCGCGGGATCCAGCGGATCGCGCGACGCCAGCACGTTCAGCAGGATCGCCGCATCGCGCACGGTGCGCGTGAGCGGGCCCGCCGTGTCCTGGCTGTGCGAGATCGGCAGGATGCCGGCGCGGCTTACAAGCCCGACCGTGGGCTTCACGGTGACCAGGCCGTTCTGCGTCGCGGGGCTGAGCAGCGAGCCCGAGGTCTCGGTGCCGATCGCCGCGGCGCAGAGGCCGGCCGCGACGGCGACGGCGGAACCCGAGCTCGAGCCGCCCGGCGGCACGACGGGGATGCCGCGATCGTCGACCAGTGACGGCGCGTACGGGTTCCTCACCTGGCCGCCCAGCGAGCTGTAGCCCGCGGGCATGTCGACGGCGAGGATGTTGGCGAACTCCGTGAGGTTCGCCTTGCCCAGGATGAGCGCCCCCGCCGCGCGTAGCCGCTTGACGACCGTGGCGTCGTCGCTCGCGCGCGCGCTCGCGAGCGCCAGGGAACCGGCGGTCGTGTGCTGCCGGTCGCCGGTGGCGATGTTGTCCTTGACCAGGATCGGCACCCCGGCCAGCGCCTGGTGCGCCGAAGGTTTTACGCCATCGAGGCGGGCGGCGATCGACAGCGCGTCGGGATTGATCTCGCGTACGGAATTGAGGCCCGGCCCCTTGGCGTTCCGGGCGCGGTCGTAGGCGTCGATGCGCGCCAGATACGCACGGGCGAGAGCACTGGCCGTGATCGTTCCTGCCGCGAGGGCCTGGACGACGTCGGCGAGCGATGCGTCCTCGACGGCAACGCGCTTTCGCCGAGCTGGTTTGGCCATGCCTGCCCCCTGCTGCATGTCTGGTCTTCTCTCCTGCCGCGCAATATACCGACAATTCGAGGGAGATCGCGCTATTCATCGGAGCGGAACCATGGATGACAGCGAAAGCGAATCGCGAACGGTAGCGACCCAGGACGGCCGCAATCTTGCCTATCTCGAGGTTGGCGATCCGCACGGGCCGCTCGTCATCCATAATCATGGCGGACCCAGCAGTCGGCTCGAAGCCCGTCTCTTTGCAAATTCGGCATCGAAGAACGGGCTGCGACTGATATGCGTGGACCGACCCGGCATCGGACAGTCCAGTCGCCAGAAAACACGCTCCTACGCCGGCTGGGCCGATGACCTGACGGCGATCGCCGACGCCTTGGGACACCGCGAATTCGGCGTGACGGGCTGGTCGGAGGGCGGCCCGTGGGCACTTGCGGCAGCCGCCTACATCGATCCCCGTCGACTGCGCCATGTCAGCAGCATTGCGGGCGGAAGCTACGGAACGTTTGGCGACAACTGGGCCGCGGATCAACTTTCCAAAGCCGACGCACTGGGGGGATCCCTCGCGCTGCGTTTTGAACCCGGCTTGCGCCT
The DNA here is from genome assembly GCA_009377525.1 of Rhodospirillales bacterium. Lineage (GTDB taxonomy): Bacteria > Pseudomonadota > Alphaproteobacteria > Reyranellales > Reyranellaceae > Reyranella. Next base: position 2,326 of record WHTW01000115.1, on the reverse strand, counting down.
CATGTACGCGGCCCTCGGCATAACCGCCAAACACTTCCGCGGGACCTACGCCAAACAATTGCGGCAAGCCCTCAACGACTACGATCGACGGATCCTGCTTCAACCGGAATTCGAAGCCGCCTTCCTCGACACCAGCGCCGAATGCTTCGCGCAAGGCAGCGACGGGCTGGTTCGCGACGCTGTCCTCCTCTATCGCAAGTGGGCGTTCGACGTGACGACGATCGAACGGCCGGTCCACATGTGGCAAGGAACAGACGATCGACTTGTCGCGGCTGCCATCAACAAGACGGTGGCCGATCGAATGCCCGGAGCCGTATGGCACCCCGTCGAGGGAGCCGGTCATTTTGTGGCTGTCGGGTCAGCAGACGACGTGTTCGCAATCGCGGCCAAGGAACTGGGTGCGTAGACGATCCCGACCCATCCGCCTTCAGCTCACCACCGACGGCGGCGCGGGCGACGATGCGCTGATCGGCGGCGCTGGCAGCGACGTGCTGCTGGGCGGTGGCGGCATGGACGTGATCGACGGCGGTCCCGGCGACGACATCGAGATCCAGTCGTTGACGGCGGCGGCGTTCAGCCTGCATCAGCCGCCGATCTCTTCGGGTGAGGTCATTGCCGGGAGCGCCCCTCCTGCCTTGAGTAGGGAGGAAGCGCCACTACGGCTATAATGGTCTACCGTGACCGGCGTCCCGCCCTGCCCCACCGCAGCGGCGGCCAGACACTGCCACGCATCCCGCGGGAGAACGCCATGACAACCTACGACGCGATCATCATCGGCACCGGCCAGGCCGGCCCTGCGCTGGCGCGGCGGCTGGCGGGCTCGGGCATGAAGGTGGCGATCGTCGAGCGCGGCCGCTTCGGCGGCACCTGCGTCAACACCGGATGCACGCCGACCAAGACTCTGATCGCCAGCGCCTATGCCGTGCACGTGGCGCGCCGCGGCGCCGACTACGGCTTCACCGCCGGCGAGATCAAGGTCGACATGAAGCGCGTCAAGGCGCGCAAGGACGAGATCGCCGGCCGCTCCACCCGTGGCGTCGAGCGCTCGCTGCGCAAGCTGGACAACTGCACGGTCTACACGGGCCACGCCCGCTTCCGCTCGCAGCGGGAGGTCGAGGTCGGCAACGACGTCCTGCGGTCGGAGAGGATCTTTCTCAACGTCGGCGGCCGCGCGTCGGTGCCCGAGATCTCCGGGCTGGATGAGGTCGACTTCCTCACCAACAGCTCGATGATGGACGTCGATTTCCTGCCGCGGCACCTCGTGGTGCTGGGCGGCAGCTATATCGGGCTGGAGTTCGGCCAGATGTATCGCCGCTTCGGCAGCCAGGTCACGATCGTCGAGATCGGCCCGCGCCTGATCCCGCGCGAGGACGAGGAGGTGTCGCGCGAGGTCGCGGCGTTCCTCGGCCGCGAGGGCGTCGACGTGCGCACCAATGCCCAGTGCGTCAGCGTCTCCCGCAAGGACGGCGGCATCGCCCTGCAGCTCTCGTGCGAGCCCGGTCCGGCCGAGGTCATCGGCTCGCACCTGCTGCTGGCGACGGGCCGGCGACCCAACACCGACGATCTCGGTTTGGACCGCGCCGGCGTGAAGCAGGACAAGCGCGGCTACATCGAGGTCGACGACGAGCTCGGGACCAGCGTGCCCGGCATCTGGGCGCTCGGCGACTGCAACGGGCGCGGCGCCTTCACCCACACCGCGTGGAACGACTACGAGATCGTGGCGGCCAACCTGCTCGACGGCGAGAAGCGGCGCGTCAGCGACCGCATCCCCGCCTATGCGCTCTACACCGACCCGCCGCTCGGCCGCGCCGGCATGACCGAGGCAGAGGTGCGCAAGAGCGGCCGCCCAGCGCTGGTCGGCCGCATCGCCATGGAGGACGTCTCGCGCGCCGCCGAGAAGGGCGAGACCGAGGGCTTCATGAAGGTGCTGGTCGACGCCGAGTCCAGGCAGATCCTGGGCGCCACGTTCCTCGGCGCCAGCGGCGACGAGGCGATCCATTGCGTGCTCGACACCATGTACGCCAAGGCACCCTGCACCGTCCTGCAGCGCGCCGTGCACATCCATCCCACGATCGCGGAGTTCATCCCGACGATCCTCGGGGATCTCGTCCCGCTGCAGGACTGAAAGGAGCCGCGCAGCTCTCTTTCCAGTCTGTTCCAGCTCCTTCCAACCGCTTCCAGTTTTTCGGCCTGCGCGAGGGTATCGCTTGCTCCAAGGAGATAGTGATCCATCAGTGCGGGAGCGTAGGTTGGTCGTAAGAGTGGTTTAGGCTGAAGTTCCCCGAAGTTTTGGAGCTGTTGCAGTCGGAAAGATCGAGCGTTTTCC
>WHTW01000114.1 GCA_009377525.1 Rhodospirillales bacterium | reverse complement strand
CGAGGACGTCGTCGATCACGACTGGCTGCGGCACGATCCGGTGATGGCGGTGCTGGTGGGCAAGCTTGCGGCGCGGCGGCGGGACTGCGGGCCGGCGGCCGGCAAGTCGACGCTGAACCGACTGGAGCTGAGCCGGAGCGAGCCGACGCGCTATCACAAGATCAGCCACGACCCGGCGGCGATCGAGACCCTGCTGGTCGATGTCTTCCTGGAGGCGCATGCCGAGGCGCCCGAGGAGATCGTGCTCGATCTCGATGCGACGGATGATCTGATCCACGGCGAGCAGGAGGGCCGGTTCTTCCACGGCTACTACGGCGGCTACTGCTACCTGCCGCTCTACGTGTTCTGCGGCCGTCATCTGCTGGCGGCCAAGCTGCGGCGCTCGAACATCGACGGCTCGGCCGGCGCGGTCGAGGAGGTCGCCCGCATCGTGGCCCAGATCCGGTCGCGCTGGCCGGCGGTGCGGATCGTGTTGCGCGCTGACTCAGGCTTTGCGCGCGAGGCCTTGATGGCATGGTGTGAGGAAGAGCGGGTCGATTACCTGTTCGGCCTGGCACGCAACGTGCGGCTGGTCGAGGAGATCGCCGAGGAGCTTGCCGAGGCGGCGGTGGAGAGCGCCATCACCTGCGCCCCGGTGCGGCGCTTCAAGGACTTCCTGTGGACGACGCGCGACAGCTGGAGCTGCCGCCGGCGGGTCGTCGGCAAGGCCGAGCACACCCAGGGCGAGGCCAATCCGCGCTTCGTCGTGACCTCGCTCGGCCAACAGCGCGCCGACGCCCGGGTACTTTACGAGGACCTCTACTGCGCCCGCGGCGAGATGGAGAACCGCATCAAGGAATGTCAGCTCGACCTCTTTGCCGATCGCACTTCAACGGCCACCATGCGCGCCAACCAACTCCGCCTGTGGTTCGCCTCGATGGCCTATGTGCTGCTCGAAGCCTTGCGCCGCCTCGGCCTGAAGGCGACCACGCTCGCTGACGCCACCTGCGGTTCGATCCGCCTCAAGCTCCTCAAGATCGGCGCCCTGGTCCGCATCTCCGTCCGCCGCAGCGCGACTGGGGGCTCGCCCACGCCGCGCTCGGCGCCGCACCCTGACACGAACCAGACAGCGCACAGCCGACATCACGACATCCGACGCCGCTCCGCCGCGGCCGCTCAAGCTTGTCCGGATAATCCCCAAAACGCCTCCGGCGCCGCGCTACCGCTGTCGCTGGCGCCCAAGCCCGTCAAACGGCACCGCCCACTAAACGCGGTGAGATATCCGGGCTAGGCCCAAGGACCGCTGAATCTACCTCAGCAATGAATGCCAAGGCTGCGCAGTGCCGCCATCAGCGTCTCGGCAGTGTATGGCTTGCCAACAATGGCGAGCCGGGACTGCTCGCGGGCAAGCTTCTCTAATTCGCGATGATGCGCGCCGCTGGCAAGGACGACCGGCAACGTGGGAAACAGCGATCGGATCTCGCGGACGAGGAATTCGCCAGGACGGTCGGGCAGGCCGAGGTCGATCACCACGGCGTCCACGCCGCCCGGGATCAGCCGCAACTTATTTAGCGCGTCGGTTGCTGAACCGGCTACATCAGCCTTCAGCCCACGTTCCTCGAGAAACTGTACCGCCAGCATCTGGATCATGGCTTCGTCCTCGACGACCAGGACCCGTCCGGTCGTCGCGCCGGCATCGAGAATGTCGCGCACGCGGGCGGCAAGGACGTCCTGAGTGAAGGGCTTGGTGATCAGCTCGACCCCAGGATCGAGCCGCCCGTCATGGACGATGGCATTGCGCGCATAGCCCGAGGCGAACAGGATTTTGAGGTTGCTGCGTCGGCGACGCGCCTCATCGGCGAGCTGGCGCCCGTTCATGCCGCCCGGCAGGCCGACGTCGGTGAAAAGGAGGCGGATTTCCGGATGACTGTCGAGCAGCTGCAAGCCGTCGCGGGCATTCGCGGCCTCGAGGATCGTGTAGCCCAGGTCGCGCAGCATCTCAGTGGTCGAGGCGCGCACGTCTTCGTCGTCCTCCACTACCAGGATTGTATCGTTCGCCCGGCCGCGCACGGGCGCGGGCACCTCCACCGGGCTTTCGATCGCCTGCTCTGCGTGTAGCCTTGGCAAGTAGATCTTGATTGTGGTCCCATGGCCCACCTCGCTGTAGATCTTCACGTGACCTCGCGACTGCTTGACGAAGCCATAGACTTGGCTGAGGCCGAGACCGGTACCCTGGCCCACATCCTTGGTCGTGAAGAATGGATCGAAGGCTTTCGCCTGGACCTCGCGGGTCATGCCTACGCCGCTGTCGGAAATCGCCAGCTGAACGTACTGGCCGGGCACCACTTCCGATTGTCCCGCGGCGTAGGCGTGATCGAGGAAGACATTGGCCGTCTCCAGCGTCAGCCTGCCGCCGTTGGACATGGCGTCGCGCGCGTTGACGGCGAGGTTCAGGATGGCGACTTCGAGCTGGTTGGGATCCACATCGACCTGCCACAGCCCGCCGGTCAGCGCCGTCTCGATTGCGATCTGCTCGCCCAGGGTGCGCCGCAGCAGATCCGACATGCCGGCGATCAGACGGCCGACATCGACCGGCCGGGGGTCGAGCGGCTGCTGGCGCGAGAAAGCGAGAAGGCGCTGAGTTAGTGATTCGGCGCGACGGGCGCCGCGCATGGCGTTCTCAGCCGAGCGTTTCAGGCGCTCGCTGTCGGCAGCGGGCTCGCGCAGATGGCGCTGCAGGGCGTCGAGATTGCCGATGATGACCGTCAACAGGTTGTTGAAGTCGTGCGCCACGCCGCCGGTCAGCTGGCCCACACTCTCCATCTTCTGGGCCTGCCGCAGCTGCTCCTCGGCGGCTCGACGCTCGGTCAGGTCCCGGGTCACCTTGGCGAAGCCCATTAGCTCGCCCTCGCCGTCGTGAATAGCGTTGATCACGACGCTCGCCCAGAACTGGCTGCCGTCCTTGCGGACTCGCCAACCCTCGGTCTCGTACTTGCCGCTCGTGGCGGCCGTCTTGAGCGCGCGCGTCGGAATCCCGAGCGAACGATCTTCATCGGTATAGAACCGCGAGAAATGCTGGCCGAGCACGTCCTGGCGCGCGTAGCCCTTGATGCGCTGGGCGCCGGGATTCCAGTTCACTACGTTTCCCACCGGATCGAGCATGTAGATCGCGTAGTCGGTCACGCCCTCGACCAAAAGGCGGAAGCGCCGCTCGGTGTCGGCAAGCTCGCGCGTCCGTTCCCCGGCGCGCTGTTCGAGTGTCTCGTTGATACGGCGCAGGTCCTCTTCGGCCTGCCGCCGCCCCTCGAGTTCGCGCTGCAGCGCTTGGTAGAGCCGGACATTGTCGATGGCGACCGCGGCTTGGGCCGCTATGGCGGTCACCAGCCGCTCGGCGCGCTCGGTGAACATGCCGGGCTGGGGATGCCCGAAAAAAAGTCCGCCCAGGACCTCGCCGCTGCGCGCCGTCACCGGTACGGCGAGATAGCTGCGCACCGGCAAATGGCCCTTGGGCATGCCGAAATGAGGCGCGCTCTTGCCGTAGCGCGGATCGGCCAGAATATCGGGCGAGCGGACGGTCGCAGTCCCGCGGAAGGTCGGCGCGAACACCGCGGTATTGCGCGGCATGGGGAATTTCTCGAACGCCGAGCGCGGTGCGCCCGACAGGGTATAGAGCGTGTAGGATTCGCCCTTCTCGGAGACGAGGTTGTAGAAAAAGGCGCCGAACGCCGCACCGGACAACTCGACGGCGGCGTCGGTCACGGCCTGCACCACGGAATCCAGCTCGAGGTTGGCGGAGATCGCCGTGCTGGCGCGGTTGAGCACGCCCAGTGCCCGCGTCTCCTCGCCGAGCTCGGCGATGCGCGCCTCGAGGGTCTCGTTGAGCCTGAGCAGACGGGACTCAAGGGCCTTGCGTTGGCTGATGTCGTAGAAGGCCCCCCATAGCCTCGGCTGTCGTCTAGCGCCGACGGTGCGGCCGCGCGCTTCGAGCCAGCGCACGTCCGCGCCCAGCCGCAGGCGGAAGTCCGCCTGCAGCGTGCCCGCCGTCCGGGCCGCTTCGACGGCAGCCTGCAGCTTCAAGAGGTCGTCGGGAAAGATCGAACGGGCGACCTCCTCGAAGGTCGGGGGGGCGCTCCCCTCACGATCGAGGAGGTTCCAAAAGCGGCCGCTCAGCGTCCACGCCCCGGTCGCAAAATCGTGCTCGAAGGTGGCGATGCCACCGGCGATCTCCGCCATGCGCAGCCGCTCCTCGGCAGCGCGCAAACGACTCTGCAGGTCTTCGAGGTCGGGATGCGGACTGGCCATGGCGCGCTAGAAGACCTTGCCGCTCAGGATCGCCTTGGCCTCGGTCATGGCCTTCAGCTTGCCGAGCGCGATGTGACGGGGCAGATGGTTCAGGCCGCACGAGCTAGTGATGATGGTCTGTTCCGGTGCCAGCCAGCGATGGCGCCGAATGCGCTCGGCAACCTGCTCGCCGGTCTCGACATTGGGGAACTGGACGTCCACGGCGCCGACGCCGAGCTGCTTGTCGGCGAGGACGTTTTCGTAGTGATGCGCCATGTCGTGCTCGATCATGTAGCCGTCGCAGTCGATACGGCACACCAGGTCGGCCTTGTAGCGGCCGACGTCGAAATAGCGGTGACCGATCTGGCCATCGTAGTCCGGGCCGACCGCATAGTTGCCCTGGCAGTAGTGCAGCAAGACGTGGACGTGGTCGGGCACGTCCTCCAGCGCCAGGTTGATGGCCTCGACGGCCGCTGCGACCTCATCGTCGCTGGCAACGGTGAAATAGGGCTCGTCGATCTGCAAGTGCCTACAGCCGGCATCGACCAGCTTGGTGAAGTTCCAGCGCAGGAGCTTGCCGAAGTCGAGCATCATGCGCGGCAGATCGTTGTAGTACTCGTCGTAGGCGACTGCTGCCAGCAGGTGCGGCCCGGTCATAGTGATCTTGACCGGCTTGCGTGCATAGGCCGAAACGGTCGTGAATTCCTCGACCAAGCCGAGGTCGAGCGCCTCAGGAATCGGTCCGCGGCAGGTGGCGGCGGGATGAAAGACGTTGGGATCATGCGGCGTGATCTGCCTGGCGCGGGTCGCGCCGGCGAAGGACGGAATCTTCTGCCAGAAATGGTTCAGCATCGCGTTCGGCGGCGAGTGTCGGTTGTGCGTGCGCCGATGCATCTCGCCGCCGGTGATGACGTCGATGCCTGCCATCTCCTGGTCCACGACGGCGGCCTGACTGGCGCGTAACTGCGCATCGGCAAAGTCCTGGGGGGAGAGCTGGCCGAGAACGACGAGCCTGTCGAACGACTCGTACCAGCGCGGCACGCTATAGGCGCCGACCACGGTGGTGGTGTACTTGGGATAGCGCACGATTTGCGGTCACCTCACGTTCCGATGTGAATTTGGGTGCAAGTCTTGACCGCCATCTATTGACTTTCAGACGCCCTCACCGACGCGACCCCACTCAGCCCAGCTAACTAAACACAATTCGGGACAATAGGTTGCACTTTGCGCTAGCGTCAGGGTCTCAATGGAGAAGGCGTCGCTCAACCGCTGCTGCAGGGCAGTCTGCAAAGAACAAACCACGGTGGTCGATGATACGGCACTGTCAGTTTGAAATTGACCCGCTAGATGTAGCACGGGACTTACAGAGGGCCGAATTGAGGGAGGGGCCTACTTTAACTTCGGCCCTTTAGGCTCTGCCGATGCTTCAAGATCGGACGCCTGCCCCTCAAGTTCACCGGCGTAGCGGAGAAGGCGAGTCTTGTCCGGGCCATCCGAAAGGGTCTGAGCTAACCGCCTAGCCCTTTTTGCTAGATCCCGAGATGCGACAGCCTGTTCGCTGCGAGAAGACGCCATTCCCAACATTACCCCGATAGAGTCTGGAAGTGAACATCCGGGGACAGATTAAGGGGCTATGGTTCAAGGTCCTCCTGAGAGGAGAACCCTATGCAAAAATCAAAGTCAGACAGGATCGATCGGCTTACGCTTCGGAAGCGCCGAATCGCGGACATCCGTGCAGATTACGCCGGAAACTTGCGGAGGTGACCTTCGAACAGCTCAGTTGACGGTGCTCGGGCTGCGAGTTAGATCGCCGCTGACGCGCCCGTGTTCGGTAGAGTGCATCCTTGTGAACTAGGGAGCCGATGCAACTCAATGGAACACAATACTCGACCCTTTGCAGAGCACGACGGCGGCAGCGACGGCGAGCCATGGAACCACGTTTTGGCGCACGCGGCTCCGCGCGACCACATTGTGCAACTGTATCAGGATCAGGATTTTCTCAATCGTGCCGTTTGTCGTTTCGCGGCCGCCGCCCTTGCCAACGGTGAAGGCGTCATCCTGGTACCGACGCTTGCCCACTGGAACGCCTTCCGCCCGCGCCTGGAAGCCGAAGGCCTAAATGTGACGGATGCGCAGCGCCGCGGACAGCTGACCATCGTTGACGCCGACGAACTCTTGCCGCGCTTCATGCAGAAAGCCCTGCCCGACGCACCGATGTTTCTCGGCCTCGCCGGGGAGATCATCGCACGCACACGAGGAGCCGGCCGCTTTCCTAAAGTGCGCTGGTGGGGAGAGATGGTTAACGTCCTCTGGGAGCGGGGTGACGTTGCCGCCAGCATGAACCTTGAGGATCTGTTCGATCAGGTCAGCAAAACTCAAGATATCGCAATATTCTGCTCGTTTCTGATGGATAACTTCAATGGTGAGGTGCACGCGCACATGTTGCCGAGGTTGGGGGAGAGCCACTCTCACCTGATCCCTGTGGAAGACTATGACCGCCTGGAGCGGGCCGTCGCCGCTGCGCTACGCGAAGTTCTTGGACCCGACGAGGCGCGCGTCGTTGAAAATCGGCTGCTCTCTCAATATCCATCCTCCTTCAACATGCCGCGAGCGCAGATGTTGCTGCTGGCGCTTCGTCAGGCCTTGCCGACGATTGCTGACCTTGTGCTGCAGCGGAGCCGCGGCTTGTACACCGCCCAAGGGCCAGACCAATGACGACAGGATCGCTCACAGACGGCTGGACGATTTACCGTCCAGTAAATGGCCCTCAGGCAAATCCAGTTGCTATCGAACTCACGAATGTTCTCGACGCTCTTGATGTTCCGATCATCGTGGTTCGCAGCGATTTTACAATCGGTTGCTTCAACCACGCGGCGGCAGCCGCGTTCGATCTTGACCCCTCTTATGTCGGCCGCTCACCGAACGAGATATCTCTGCTCACCGATTTTCCGAACCTGCAAGAGTGGTGCGCGCAGGCGATTACTGCCGCCACGCCGTCCCGGCATGATTTGCACGACGAGCAGAGATCGTTCGTTCTTCGTATATCGTCGCACGCGAGGAGCGACGGCACGATTGCTGGCGCCGTGCTGACATTGACCAATGTGACGGCCTTCCATGCTAGCCTCGATCAGGCAATTCACGAACGCGAATTTGCCAAGGCAATCCTCAACACTGTAGCCGAGCCGCTCCTGGTGCTCAGTTCCGACTTGCGCGTGGAGACGGCTAATCGAGCTTTCTATGCAATGTTCCAGGTCTCTCGCGAGCAAGCTCAAAATGTTCTGCTCTCCGAGTTCGGGAACCGTGCCTTTAACGTTCCAGGCTTGCCCGCGCAACTTCAGGAGACGCTTGCCGGCAATCGCGACTTCCAGCCTTTCGAGATCAATCACGAGTTTCCGGTAATTGGGCGGCGGACGGTGATGCTCAACGCGCGTCAATTGTCTCTGCAGGACCAGTCTCGACGCGCGATTCTGCTTGGACTTCAAGACGTCACCGAGCGCACGTGCGCAGAGCAGATACTGCGAGATAGCGAGCATCGCCTTCGAGAGGTGGTGGAGGCGCTTCCCGTGGCCGTCTACATGACCGATGCCCAAGGGCGCATCACCTTGTTCAACAACGCGACCTGCCAGCTCTCCGGACGTGTTCCACAGTTAGGCAGCGACTCCTGGTGCGTTGCGTTGAAGCTGTATTGGCCCGATGGCCGCTCGATGCCGCATGACGAATGTCCAATGGCGCTCGCCCTGAAGTCTGCTCGCCCCGTCTGGGGCGCGGAAGCCATTGCCGAGCGGCCGGACGGCACGCGCGTATGGCTCGAGGCGCATGCAACGCCCTTGCACGATGAAGCAGGCAAGCTAGTCGGCGCAGTCAACATGCTAGTCAACATTACAGAGCGCAAGGAGGCCGATGAGGACAAGCAGCGGCTGAACTCAATCGTCGAGAACTCGCAGGATGCCATTATAAGCAAGGACCTGAACGGCATTATCGCGAGCTGGAATAAAGGCGCGGAGCGGATGTTCGGCTACACGGCGGACGAGGCTGTCGGTAAGCCGGTCACGATGCTCATTCCCCTGGAGCGCCATGACGAGGAGCCTGAAATCCTAGAACGCATCGGGCGTGGCGAGCGGGTTGGACACTATGAGACGGTGCGAATGCGCAAGGACGGCAGCTTGATCGACATCTCGCTAACCGTGTCGCCCGTCAAGGATGCCAGTGGCAAGGTGATCGGCGCCTCAAAAGTTGCTCGTGACATCAGCGAACGAAGGAAGGCGGAAGCTCACCAAGAGCTCCTGGCGCGAGAAATATCCCATCGCACTAAGAATCTGTTCGCTGTCGCCCAGGCGGTCGTAAGCAGGAGCTTTGCTGGCAAGCAGACCGTAGAGGAGGCAGAGTCAGCGGTTCTCGGCCGCTTGTCCTCCCTTGCTCAAACCCATGTCATGCTGTTGGACAAGCAATGGGAGGCCGCGGACATCAGGGAAGTCGTGAGCGCGGAAATGGCCCCCTTTGCCGGCCGTGTGGAAATTGACGGCCCGACCGTCATGCTGACTGGGAAGGCCGCGCAGAACGTTGCCCTCGCTATCCACGAGTTGGCAACCAACGCGGCGAAATACGGTGCTTTGTCCACCGCGGCAGGACGAGTCCATATCAACTGGTCAGTAAACGAATCGGCTGGTTCGCGTACATTCGTTTTTCGCTGGCAGGAGCGCGGCGGTCCGCCTGTGGCAGAGCCCAAGCGCAAAGGCTTCGGCAGTACGGTGCTTGAACGTGTCATGGCTGAATTCTTTAGCGAACCGCGGATGGAATTCGCGCCGTCCGGCGTCAGCTACGAACTCATTGCTCCACTCGATGCGATAGTAGGCACCGGACAGCATTCCGCCTAGGACATGAGTGCCGACGGTGACGGTGTATATTCGTGAGCCTCTCAAGGTGGGGAAACGACACCAAACTGTAGCGTAGGTTGATGAAGTCGACTGCACCTCGATTTGTTGTCGGTAACAAGGAGATTCGTTCCAGTTTGTGCGCCCGCGCCGAACTTTGGATCAGTGGCGGGTAGGGTTTGCGGCTCGTTCACGATGGCAGGGTGGCTGCGCCAAGATGTTCTCGCGCCCGATGACGCACGACGTCTTCCTGGCCGAGATCCGCCGGCCGTCCCTTGACCGCTGAGCCATGGTGGATGGAGTGTGCCGCGCCGCCGCCCTGGGTTCTGGAATTGCTATGCCGAGGACGGCATAACCGTGGAGCAGCAGCACACGGCTTTCACGGTCACCACCGACGATGATCGGCAGAAGCAGGTCTGGGAGGCATTGCAGCAGTCCTACAACAAGGAACCCACTTGATCCGCCGCTAGCTCACCGAGAGCACCGTACGGGCTCGGAACCGCCGGGCGCGGTTCGTCGGGCTCGAAGCTTATGAGGCAGCCGGCGGCACGGTCCTGCGCGACTGTTCGAGGACGACGGAGGCGGCTGGCTCCAGGACGTGGTCCTGCTCGATCGGCCGATCAGCGAGAAGCTGACGGCCGAAGCCGAGAAGATTGCCGCCGAAGGCTGGAGTGGATCGAGGTGGCTATCGATTTCGGTACGGCCATGCGCAGCGCTGCCGGCGGCTCGACGGCGTGGAGGTCGAACTCACACCCCGACGAGCAGGCGATTGTTCGACGCCTGTCCGCCGAGCAGGCGAAGCTAGAGAGTGAATACGAAGGCGCTGACGAGCTCCGGACGAGGTCGATGCGCGCCTGGGCGAGATCGAGACGGCCCTTGCCGCCCGTCCCGTCCGCTGCATCAGAACGAAATCGCGCGCGCCGGCGTGTTCGTCTGCATCGATACTGACGGACCCCTTGCCGCCATCGCGGCTATGTACGGCCGGAGGATGAGCCATGCCGGCCTAGTCTATAGTCTAGGTTCAGGTGCTCGCTGCGCGAGGACCTCGGGCCGGTCTTGGTCCCTGCAGGTCCGAATTCTGACTCCCCGGGAGAGCAGCTTTGTTACGTTTGCCGACTTTGCGGGGTGGCCGTGGTTGAGTGAGCCGTTGAGGTGCGCGTCCGGGATTGAGACGCTCGACTTCAGACGCTGGGGAAGGGGTCGTTGATTTGGGTTGGGGCATGCGAGACGAACGTCGCGACCTGTACACCGTTGCTGACGTCCGCAGCCCTATTACGATGCGTGTCCCAGCGACGCGCTACTCTTATGATACCTGCGCTTGTTCTTTAAGCCACCCGGCCGCAACACGACTTTGACGACGCCGTCCTCTTTGTAGCGAAATCGCTTGTACATAGCAGGCGCCTTCGAGATTGGCCGGGTGGGTAATCACGAAGCTTGGATCGTTGGAGTAGCTCCAGCCACCTGTTGGTGCGGGCGACCGCGCCAGCAGCGCTTTGTCGACACAACTCTCCTGCGGAAAGCTCCCAGGTAGTGAGTTCGCTTTTCCGCTGGCGCCTAGACTTAGACTAGTACCTACTTTTGCAAAAGGCTGATTCGTGATTCAACCTTTTGATGGTTCCGAAAGCAGCAGAAGTTGGCTGAGGCGCGGAGATCGAGCGGTGCTCGAGGCTCGGGTTCGAGCGCCGACGAGCGAGCAGCGCGATGTGATGCGGGCGCGGATCGTATTGTTGGCGGCCTCCGGGCGCTCGACGCGGTCGATCGCGCGCGAGGTGGCGACGATGCCGCGCACGGTCAGCCAGTGGCGCGGCCGGTATGTCCGGGAGGGTCTGGCCGGGTTGAGCGACAAGCCTCGGCCCGGCCCGCGGCCGAAGTACAGCGTGGAGACGGATAAGCGTGTCCTGGCGGTTTTGGATCGCCCGCCGCCGGCCGGCTTTGCGCGCTGGACCGGAGGCTTGATCGCCGCCGAGCTGGGCGACGTGCACGAGCAGCAGGTGTGGCGGGTGCTGCGCGCGCAGCGGGTCGACCTGGATGGCCGCAAGTCGTGGTGCGAGAGCGATGATCCGGCGTTTGCCGCCAAAGCCGCCGACGTGGTCGGGCTGTACATGGCGCCGCCGGAGAATGCGATTGTCATCTGCGTCGACGAGAAGCCCTCGATCCAGGCGCTGGAGCGGGCGTAGGGTTACCTGAAGCTGCCCAGCGGGCGGACGCTGACCGGCCATAGCCACGATTACAAGCGCAACGGCACGTCGACGCTGTTTGCCGCCTTCGAGGTGGCGACCGGCAAGGTGACGACCGCGCACAAGAAGCGCCGCAGGCGTGTCGAGTTCCTCGACTTCATGAATGAGGTCGTCGCCGCCTATCCCGACACCGCTCTCCATGTCGTGCTCGACAACCTCAACACCCACAAGCCCAAGAACGACCGCTGGCTCAAGCGCCATCCCAACGTTCGCTTCCACTTCACCCCGACGCGGGCCTCCTGGCTCAGTCGAAATCTGGTTCTCGATCCTGGAGAAAAAGTCCTTGCACGGCGCGTCCTTCACCTCGGTCAAGCAGCTCAGGGAGCACATCGATGCTTTCATCGACGCCTACAACAAGCACCCCAAACCCTTCGTCTGGACAAAAAAAAGTCTACCAGAGACGCGTCAAAGGCCGACGTATCAGTCAATTATGATTCCGGGTACTAGGAAAGGCCTCATTGCGGATGTCTGGCGCTCATGAGGCCGCTTGGCCTCCCCAAGCTACAAGGCGTGTAGGGCGCTAGCGACCATCACGATGGTCGCAGCACCGACACTCGACGCGGGAAGCGGTGATGCGTGAGGTCGCTAATCAGCCGAGATGCAATTTCCGAAACGTTACCAACCGTGATGCCCTTATCCGACACCGGTACGCCCGCTGCCTCGAGGAGTGACCGGGCATCCGGCGTCACGGCGATCGGCTTGCCGTGCCGCCAGGCCTCGTGGACGAAGCGTTGCGCTATTGGCTGGACAGCCAGTGCCTTGCCAATACCGGATGGAACGAGGACTGCGTCGTAGATGACCGACGGAGCGTTGGGGGCGGCACGATTGACTTTCATCGGTCCGCCGCTAGCCGCGACAGCGCCCGCGCGGGGCCCGATTGTCTCTGTGAGCAGCTCGACGCCTGTCAGGCTCTCCAGCATCGCTTCTACTTCGGCCGTGTCGATGCCGTCCCCCACGAGGACCGCAATCTTGCGGCCTTTAATAGTGGGCGGCGGCTTGTCCATGCTCAATGCCGGGGACTTGAGCTTGCTCGCGTCTTTCAGCGGCCCTGCCGGTGTGGGCGCGGAAGGCGTGGGGGCCTCGCGGGTGCCGGCTGGGTTGACAGCAATGCCAGTCGCTTCCGAAACCATGTTCGCCAGATCCGGGTGAATGTTAACGAGAATCTCGTTCATGGTGCGGTCGCGTACCCCTTCGTCAACCACCTGGTTGAGCTCAAAGGAGAAAGCACCAGCAATATGGTCTTTCTCCCACTCGCTCATGCTGTTCCAGAACTGCGTCGCTTGGCTGAAATGGTCGGCGAAGCTCGGACTGCGCTCGCGCACCTTCGGCCCGGCCTCTTCCCGAACGGCCACTGAGCGGAAAGCGGCAGCAGCGCCGGGCGAATGCATGGGGCACCCCCCGCCGAGGCCGTTGGGGAAATACGACACCCGCCCTTTGTTGATGGTCATGCGCGCAAAGCCGTCACGCTGGTTGTTGTCGGCCGCCCGCACCGAGCGGTTGATGGGCAGTTCATGGAAGTTCGGGCCGACGCGGCGAAGTTGGGTATCGATATAGGAGAACAGCCGGCCCTGTAGCAGCGGATCGTTGGTGAAGTCGATGCCGGGTACGACATGCCCCGTGTGGAAAGCGGCCTGCTCGGTCTCGGCAAAGAAATTGTCGGGGTTGCGATTCAAGGTCATCTTGCCGACCTTCACGACCGGCACAATCTCCTCCGGGATGATCTTGGTGGCGTCTAGGAGGTCGAAACCGAACTTGTGCTCGTCGGCTTCCTCGACGATCTGGAAACCGAGCTCCCATTCGGGGAAGTCGCCGCGCTCGATCGCTTCCCAGAGGTCGCGGCGGTTGAAATCCGGGTCCTTGCCCGAAATGAGCTGGGCTTCTTCCCAGACCAGGGAGCAGACGCCCTTCAACGGCTTCCAGTGGAACTTCACAAAGCGCGACACGCCCTCGGCGTTGACCAGGCGGAACGTGTGGACGCCGAAACCTTCCATCGTAGCGTAGCGCTGCGGGATAGCCCGGTCGCTCATTAGCCACATCAGCATGTGGGCGCTTTCGGGCGTCAACGAGACGAAGTCCCAGAACGTGTCGTGCGCCGATTGGGCCTGCGGAATCTCGTTGTTGGGCTCGGGTTTCACCGCATGGATGAGATCTGGAAACTTGTTGGCGTCCTGGATAAAGAACACTGGCATGTTGTTGCCGACGAGATCCCAAACGCCATCCATCGTGTAGAACTTGACGGCAAATCCGCGA
Organism: Rhodospirillales bacterium; assembly: GCA_009377525.1. Lineage (GTDB taxonomy): Bacteria > Pseudomonadota > Alphaproteobacteria > Reyranellales > Reyranellaceae > Reyranella. The sequence continues at coordinate 11,388 of WHTW01000114.1, read as the reverse complement.
ACATCCCGCGGCGTGTCGGTCGAGCCGCGCGAACCGACGACGGTTGAAAACCGCACGAACACTGGCGTCTTCAGCTGCGGGTCCTGAAAGGGCGCCGCCATGGTGAGAGGGGCCTGACTTGCATAGACTTGGAATATGCCATGCGCGGCCGCGCCTCGGGCATGGACCACGCGCTCGGGTATGCGCTCGTGGTCGAAATGCGTGACCTTCTCACGCATCAGGATGTCTTCAAGAAGCGTTGGCCCGCGAACATGAGACACCAGCGAATTCTGGTCGTCGCTGACCGTCACGCCCTGATTGGTAGTCAACGCGGGGCCCGGGGCCATCGTGTCCAAGCGCAGATCGAAGGTCTTGTCGGTATCTTGAGGCGGCGCCGGGAGCGGATCGAAGGGGGTCACCTGCCCCGACGTCCGCGGCAGGGCCGGCGTCGGTGTCATCGGAGTTATGCCGCTAGCGTCCGGTGCGGACAGCGGGCGCTCAGACTGCACGGGAGCGGGCTTTTTGCTTGGCATGGGTTTTCCTTGCTCGCTTGGAGTGTCAATGGCTGGCGGGAAATCGGGACATGGATGCAAAGCTCACTACAACGGTCGCGGGCTCAACTTTGGCCGGGTGCCTGGATGCCTGAGGTTGACGCTGAAAACGCGGTGCGTGCCGCAAGCCGCGGGCGCAATTATCGCTTTATTTGGGATCATGCTCCGAATTGCCTTCGGCCTTGAGACGGCCACAAGGCGCCGAGGTTGCGGACACGCAAGCTGATAACTTCGCCCCAAGAGACTGTCTCCGGGCAATTCCAGTACGTAGCTTAGATAAGCTCCGTTCGAGCCTGCTTGGCCCGTGCAGCGCCGATAGCCGTTTTGACGTCCTTTTGCTCCTCGGGAGGCGGAAGGACAGGTTTCATGCCTAGGTTCGCGATCGAAAGCTCCCGGCACCAGCCTTTCGAGTGATAGAGGTGCTCATCCTCCTCGTCTTCGATCTCCTCAACAGCCGCGTCTATCGCTTTCTTGTCATCGCCTTTGGCAGTCTCTCCGTACGCGCTCAGGAGCTCCCAGTTGGCGTGATCTTTGGTCTCGGCGTGCACAACACATTCGCAGGCGACGATCTCCGCATCGGGCGGCGGGGCGCTCGCCTTCGCCATTTTCATGGCGTCGACTAGGGAGCGCCCGATGTGCCGGACTACCAGTCTGCCGGGCGTCTCCTGAGGCATCACTTGGAGAGCCTCCATGAGATCCTGGACGATACGGACATGGGCTTTGGTCTGCTCCAAGTACTTTTCCCATTCTTCCTTCAGCTCGTCATTCAGGACGCACAAAAGAGCGGTTTCGTAAACCAGGACACCGCCCAGCTCAGTTTCCAGCATCTGCTGCAAGAGTTCATTGCGCTGTTCTATTTTCATGAAACCTCCTGTTAACGCGTTTCTTCGCGACATAGCGGTGAGGCAAAGCGGACTCGCTTAGCAGCAGGATCGTCTTCATCTATGCCCCTCCTGTTGCTGCGCCGGGGCGCGCCGTGGCCTCCCAGCATGTGCGCCCATGGGTGCGCACGCGGGATAACGCCGCCCGTGTGGGCGGGTTGCCATATTGGGAGCCGTAGGGTGAAGATTTTCTGGCGATTTCAAACCTATTGGAAACGCCGGAAAGTCACGCCGGCTTGCCGCGAAGCGATGCCGTTACTCGTCTCTTCGAGTGCGAGCCGCTTTCTCTCTCTGCGGGTTCCGGAGGAAACCGGCCACCGCTTCCGGAATGAAGTCGGCCACCGATTCCGATTTGAAGCCGGCCACCGATTCCGATTTGAAGTCGGCCACCCCTGGGTGGGGACGCTCGATCGCTGGTTGAACCGCATAGGCTCCCCGCCTGCCAAGGAAGGGGGGCCAATGCCAGCCGAGAGAGCGTCGATGCGTTGCGTCAGGGAGATATTGCGGCTCAAGGCCGAGGGGCTGGGCGATCGGGCGATCGCGCGCAGCACGGAGCTGGCCCGCAGCACGGTGAAAGAGTACCTGGGGCGAGCCACGGCCGCTAGACTGGCCTGGCCGTTGCCGGCGGACCTGACCGATGCAGCGGTCGAAGCGCTGCTGTTCGCGGGCGCCGGCGTGGCTCTCGGCACCCGCCGCAGGTCGGAGCCGGATTGGGCCGATCTTCACCGCGTGCACCGGCCGGGCGTCACGCTGATGCTGCTGTGGCAAAAGTACCGTACCAATGCGCCCGACGGCTACGGCTACAGCCGCTTCTGCGAGCTCTACGATGGTTGGGAACGCCGCCTGTCGCCCACCATGCGCCAGACCCATCCGGCGGGTGAGCGGCTGTTCGTCGACTATGCCGGACAGACCTCCGAGCTGATTGACGGCACGACGGGCGAATTTCATCGAGCCCAGGTCTTCGTCGCCGTGCTGGGTGCGTCGAGCTACACCTACGCCGAAGCCAAGCTGACGCAGACCCTGCCCAACTGGATCGGCACGCACGTGCGGGCGCTCGCCTTCTTCGGCGGCGTGCCGCGGCAGATCGTGCCCGACAACCCCAAGGTCGGCGTGTTGAAGGCCAACTGGTACGAGCCGGGGCTGAACCCGACCTACCAGGACTTTGCCACCCACTACGGCACGGCGATCCTGCCAGCCCGGCCGCGCCGGCCGAGCGACAAGGCCAAGGTGGGGGTCGGCGTGCAGGTGGTTGAGTGCTGGATCCTGGCGCTTCTTCTCGCTGGCCGAACTCAATGGCGCCATCGGCACGCTGCTCGACGCGCTCAACGGTTGGCCGATGCGACGACTGGGGGTGAGCCGGCGCCAGCTGTTCGAGGAACTCGATCGGCCGGCGCTCGCCAGCTTGCCCGTCGAACCCTACGCTTACGCCGAATGGCGCCAACGCCGCGTCGGGCCCGACTATCACGTCGACATCGACGGCCATTGCTACTCCGTCGCCCATCGGTTGCTGCGCCAGCAGCTCGAGGCGCGGATTACCCAGAACACGATCGAGCTGTTCTACAAGGGCCAGCGCGTAGCCTGCCACCTGCGCGGCGGCGCCCGCGGCCGGCACACCACGCTGGCCGAGCACATGCCTTCGAACCATCGCCACCACGCCGGCTGGACCCACGAGCGCCTCCTGCGCGAGGCCACTGCCATCGGCCCCGACACCGGCACCCTGGTCGAGGTCATTCTGCGCAGCCGGCCTCATCCAGAGCAGGGCTTCCGCGCCTGCCTCGGCATCCTGAGACTCGCCCGCCAGTATGGACCTGATCGCCTCGCGGCCGCGTGCCGGCGTGGCCTCGAGATCGGCGCCCGTTCCTATGGCTCGATCAGCTCCATCCTCGACAAGGGGCTGGACCGTCAGCCGCTGCGGCCCGCGCCAGAGCCCGAGCTGCCGATCGACCATCTCAACATCCGCGGTTCCCGCTACTACCAATGAAGGAGACAGACCTTGCTCATCCATCCCACCGTCGATCAGCTCACTGCCCTTGGCCTGAAGGGCATGGCACACGCCTTCGCCGAGCTGCAGGAGAACCGCGCCGCTGCAGGCCTTGGCCATGCCGAGTGGCTGGCCTTGCTGCTCGATCGCGAGGCCACCGAACGCGCCAACCGGCGCCTCACGGCCAGGCTGCGCCACGCTCGGCTACGCCAGCGCGCCACCATCGAGGACATCGACTATCGTGCACCACGCGGCCTAGATCGATCCCTGATCCAGAAGCTGATCGCCGGCGACTGGATCGCCGCGCCGCAGAACCTGATCATCGAAGGACCCCTGGCGTCGGCAAGTCCTGGCTCGCCCTGCGCACTCGGCAACAAGGCCTGCCGTGACAACCACTCCGTTCTCTATCAGCGCGTGCCCAAGCTGTTCCCCGACCTCGCTCTCATCCGTGGCGACGGCGCCATCCACGGATGATGAAGAGGCTCGGCAAGGTGAGGTTGCTCATCCTTGATGACTGGGGACTGGAGCCGTTCGGATCCGAACAGCGCCGCGGTCTTCTGGAGATCGTCGAGGAGCGCTACGGCCGCGGCGCTACCCTCATCACCAGTCAGACCCCGGTCGACCGCTGGCACGACATCATCGGCGAACCGCACGCCGCCCGAGCTATAGAGCCGCTTGTGCACGAGGGAAACGGCAAGGATACGCGCCTGCGTTGAGCGCACGCACCTCGTCGAGCCTGGGCGATGTCGGGCATAGCGCGATGCAGTGACGATCACACCGCCCACCAGCACGATCACGACGGCGCCGACGATGGATGTCAGGCGCATCATGGCGGCATTGGCCCGTTGCTCGTCGAGGCGCCGGTCGGCCGCCTGGACGATGCCCGACAGGAAGACGTTTGCCTGGTCCATCAACGCCTTGCCGCGGTTGGTGCGCACGATGGCCTCAGCCTCGGCATCGCGCCGATCAGCCTTGAGCGCGATCGTCTGATCCGTCTCGCTGACCTTCTCGCCGATCACGGCCGCCAGGCGCTCAAGCATCGCCTTTGCATCACCCTCGGTGCCCAAATCCCGGCTCAGCGTGTCGAGCTTTCCTGCGGCCAGCGCCTTGCATTGTCGTAAGGCTACAGATAGATCTCGTTGCCGGAGAGCAGGAAGCCGCGCTGGCTCGCCTCAGCCGTCTGCAGGGCCGACTGCAATTCGACGGCCGAGCCCCTGATGTCTCGAGCGTCGATGACCTCGCGGAAGTAGGCCTGCGAGTGCTCATTGAGCCAGATCGTCATGCCGACGATGGCGAGCAGCGCGAACAGGCCGACGCCCAGCAGACAATCGTGGATTGAACAAGAAAGCGACTTGAAAGCGGCATGCGCATGAGGCGACGTGATTGTACCGCGAACGCCGTTCCCTGCTGGACCTAAATTGGCCCGGCCGGAAACCACGGGGCCGCGCGCCGCTACCGTCGCTGCGGGCGGCGAGCCCATGAAGATCAATCGCGCTGCGCCGAAATCGCTGAGAGCCGCATGCGTATGCACTTCATCGGCCTTCGACCGCGAGCGCGTGATGGGCCGCGAACCGGCATATGCTCGCGATGTCCCCGACCCAGAGGTCGTGCGGACCAGCAACACCCGCCATCAGCGTTGGCGCGGGGGCCACGTTGTAGTCGATCACGGCATGGCGGGCCTGCAACGCCTGTTCCGCCGGCAGCTTGCGGCGGTTGTAGCGCCTGACCGCATCCGATGGATGGGAGGCGTAGCAGATCAGCGGAAGCACGCGGCGCGTGTCATCGGTTTGCTCGCCGTCAGGTTCGCCACGACGGCCGACAACCGCCTCGAAACCCTGCCGGCGCAGCGCGAAGGCAAAGATCACGGCGGCGGCATCGTCAATTCCGCCTCGGCCGCCAATACAGCGGAAGGACGCCCGGTCTTCGCGCCGCTCGGGAAGGACCGAGGGTAGCGCCTCGGTAGCAGTGGCAACGTCGTCCGGCGCTGCGGACAGGAAATCGAGCACGTCATCGGTGCCTTCGACGATTGCGGCGAGCTCTGGTCGACTCAGGCGGTCGAGCGTGTCGTCCGCTTCGGCTAGGACCACCATGCGTCCCATCGCGTCGTCCAGTCCCGCTTCCGGCCCCTTCGCCTCGATCTCGGCCGATGCAACGGCGGAGGCGTCGGCCACGGCCTTGCGGATGAGTCGACGGTAGATCTGCTGGTACGGCGCCAGCGCCGGCTCGTGGCCGAGCAGGATCTCCAGGAACCCCAGGTGCCGCACATGCTTGCCCATGACCAGCAGGCAGATGGTGAGCGGGGTCGACAGCAGGAGACCGATCGGACCCCATAAGGTGGCCCAGAAGATCGCCGACAGGATCAGAGCCAGGGGGTGATGCCCGTCGATTCGCCGAACAGCAGCGGCTCGACGACCTGGCCGATGATCACGTCGAAGGCGACGATGCATCCCAGCACGAGCAGGGGCATCAACCACCCCGGCAGGACGGCAAAGGCGATGACCGTGGGAAGCACTGCGCCGAGGATGGCGCCGATATACGGCACGAAGCGTAGCGCGCCGGCGAGCAGGCCCCAGAGCACGGCGTTGGGCATGCCAAGCGCGAACAGGCTTGCCGCGACAAGCACGGCGAACCCGAAATTGGTGAGAAGCTGCAGCGGCAAAACCCGTGCGACTCGCGAAGCGGCATCGCCCAGCGCCTTGGACGTCGCGTGCACATCGCTGGCGCCGAACAGCCGTACGAACTGGTCGCTGAGATGGTCGCGGTCGGCCAGGATGAAGACCACGAGGATGACGATGATCCCCAGGCTGAGCAGCGGGGAGAGCAACGGCGCCACGAAGCCCGCGACGCTGGCAAAGCTCGACATGCCGCTTTGCACGCGAAGGGCGGGCACCGCCGCCGGTCCGGCATCGAGGTTGAGGTCCTGGGCCAGCGAGGCTGCCATCGACATGAACCGGCTGACGGCGCCGCCCCCCTGGGACAGGGCCCGCACGTCCTGAATCTTCTGATGAAGGTTGGCCTGATAGGAGGTGAGGCTGCCCGCCACATCGGCGAGCTGGGAGAACACCAGGACCGCGACGATACCGCCCACCACCAGGCCCCCGGCTACTACCACGGCGACCGCCAGCGGAAGTGGCAGGATGCGCCTGACCCAAGTGAGCGCCGGGCCGAGAATGAAGGCGAAAAGCACCGCGAGCGCCGTCGGAATGAGCACGTCGCGTCCGAGATACAGCGCCAGGATCGCGATCGCGCCCAGCAAGGCGACGGCGACGGCACGGACCAGCTGCAGATCGGCGTCGCGGGCCACCAAGGCCGGACCGGGCAGCCGTTCCATGGTCACGCCCGTCCGCGAAACGGATGTCCGAGGCGAGACGAGCAAGTCCCGCCGACCGTGGTCCCGGGACAGAGAATCTGATGGCGAACCCGACGCTTGAACAGGCGCATTGTCGGCTTCCAATGCCTCAAAGGGACGATCCGAACTCCTCGAGGCGAACCTTTGCCAAGGCAGCGAAGGCACCTTCGGGATAACGTTCAAGGTAGGCGGAATACATTTCAGGATTGGCGCTGTCCTTGACGGTATCCCAGAACGCCAGCTCGACGGCGCTGACCTCCTCGTCGGCGGCGTCCGCCTCGACCACCGGCACAGCGGCTTCTTCGAGCAACGCCTTGCGACGCGATTCGGCCAGCGCGGCGAACGTGCCTGCCGGGTAGCGTTCGAGATAGGCAGCGAACTCGGCCGGCTCCCTGCTCTCCTTGATCGATTCCCAGAAGGTCAGCTCGAACTCCGCTTCCTCGGCGGGACTGGCTTGCTGCCGCAGGACAGGCCCGTCGGAGGAAGCGTAGTCGGCCCCCGGAGGCGCCGTGGTCGGCAAAATCGGAGCTGGCGCTGTCGTGGCATCCGCGCCGCGCAGCCAAAAGGCGCGAATCGGCTGTTCGATGTTCTTGACGCTCTGCTCGCCCAGATCCTGGAAGGCGAAGCGGCCCATCTTGCGCACATGGTCACGCACGCCGCGCGAGATGCAGATGCCGCCCGGCTCGGCCAGCGCTTCGAGGCGGGCGGCGATGTTGACGCCGTCGCCGAAAATGTCGCCGTCCTTGACCATGACGTCGCCGACATTGATGCCGATGCGAAACCGCAGGCGGTGCTCGTACGGCAATGCCTGGTTCGCCGCGGCCAGCGCGTCATGGATCTTCACCGCGCAGTCGACAGCTTCGACGACGCTGGCGAACTCCGCCAGCACGCTGTCGCCGGCCGTGCCGGTGATACGGCCATGGTGGGAATTGACGAGCTCATCGACGATCACCCGGTGCGCGGACAAGGTGGCCAGTGTTGCCGCTTCGTCGCGCTCCATGTGCCGGCTGTAACCCTCGACGTCGGCGGCGAGGATAGCGACCAGCTTGCGTTCCAGACGCGGCGCTTCCACGCTCCTAGTCCGTGCGGTTGGTGAAGCGGGCGTTGCCGAGCCCGGTGCCGATGGTCATGACCCCCCAGTGGCTGATGTCCTGCATGTTTGGAACCTCGCTCAGGCCCTGGACGACGGCATCGTTGTGGATCTGGATGAAGACATCGTGACCGCCGATGCGCGGCAGGCGCTTGCCGAGCGCGACTGCCAGGTTGAAGCCATCGCCTTCCCAGTTGCCGGGCAGGTTTTGTCCGCCCTTCAGGATCGTACCGTGCTCGTCGATCAGGCCGGGGCAGCCGATGCCCATGAACGGAGCGAGCTTCACCTTCTCGCCCTCGGCGCGCTCGATCAGCTTGACCAGCATGTCGGCGATGCGATCGATCGCCTCCTCGCGGCCCGGCTTGTCGTCAAAGTGCCGCCAGTGCTGGCGTTTCCAGACATCGGCCTCGGAAACGCTGCCGCGCTTGTCGGCGTTGAGCTCGACGATGCCGACGCGCACGTTGGTGCCGCCAATGTCGGCGGCGAGGATGGCGTCGTGGCCGGCAAGGATCCAGGAGGGGGCAAGCTGCACGCTACCGATCAGGCCGGCTTCATCGGGATGATTCTGGATAGGAGACAGCTCCACGGCAATGCCGGCGCCGGTGAGAATAAGCGCGGCCCGGCCCATCGCCAGCTCGCCGATGCGGCTGGCGATCAGGCCGCCGCCCAGCACGATGCGCTCGGTATCCTTCCAGCTTGCCAGCCTCATGAAACGACGCACTACCGTCGCCAGCTCGGCGGCGAATTCCTCCACCACGGTATGGGCGAGGGCGGCAGACTTCGGATCGTCGCTCGCCATCATCTTGTCAAGCTTCGCCTTGGACACATCCTCCATCGGCGTGTCTCCCAGCGGATCCTCGCCATGCTCCTTCAGGCGGTCGCGCCAGTCGGCCAGTATCGCCCGGAAGGCACGGCGGCTGGCGCGATCGCCGACGAAGCCATCGTCGTCGCGCAGTTCCTCGTTGTAGGTGTCCACGGTGACGGCCGGAAGCACCCGGCTCCCGTGGGCAAGGGGGGTATGCGGGACGGCTTCGGCGTCGACTACTTTCGAATTGCTCAAAACCAGCTCCCTTGCATCGGCGCCTCATCCGGCACTTCCGCCACCGCAATCGGCCCCAGTATTGTGGGAATCGGGCGCGAATGGATGGCGGACGAAGGCGTCGGAAGACGGCCCCATGTCGATCTCCTCTCGCGCGGTACATTGGCAACGCTGGGCCGGTCCGTTCGTTGCGCCTGCCCGCAGCTCCGGATCGTCATCCGATGGAGGTTCGGGCTACACACTTGCTGCGTGCCTCGCTGGCTTTGAGCCTGCTAGCGCCGGCAATCTGCGCGCTTCAGGGAACGTTGCCGGCTTGCTCCTTCCCCGCAGGAGACATCCAATGCCGAGCAAAGACACCGCCGACGCCGTTGCCTTGCTCAAGGCGGACCTCGCAGGTCGAGGATCTTTTCGCACAGTTCAAGAAGGCGAAGGACAGCGCCAGCAAAGCCAAACTGGCGCAGGAGATTTGAGCGCCCGATGCTTTCTATCGACGGCGCGCAGCACAGCGACCTTCGTACCGGACGTGCCAGTCGGCGGGCGGTCCCTGATTGTAGTGGCGTTGCAGGGCCTGGCCGTAGTCAGCGCGCGTCGCCGAACAGGGGGCGGAACGGCTCCAGCCGGGCCGCCCTCCGGTCCCGCGGCGTCTCGCACCAGCCGGTCCCAGAAATGGTGCCCGACCCCGTGGCGGAAGTGGCCGAGCAGGGTGCGATAGGGCTCGTGCATGGCGACACGCCTTTTCTCGCGCTCGGCGTCGTCGGCCTCCTTCAGCGAGATAGTGATCAGGCCGTTATCGTGCCCCGTAAGCACGCGGGGTGCATGCCCCTGGGGCGGCTCGGCGAGGAAGTCGAAGGCGAGGCAGGTCCCCCGGTTCTCCATCCGAGGCACCAGCGGCTGATTCAGGCGAATGAGGGAATAGAACAGCCAGTGTTTGGCGCGCTCGATCATGCGCCATGCCGCAACATTGGCCTCCAAGCTGACGTAGGGGATGGTGCGGTTGTGCCGGCAGCACAGGCAGAGTGGTTCGGGCGACTGCGCCTCGATCAGCCAGGTGCAGGCACCGTCCCGGGCATTGGCGCAGAAACGATAGAGGATGCTGGGCGATGCTAGCGCCTTCCAGACATCGCCTTCCGCCTCGACCGCCGACAGTGTCGCGGCCAGCGGCACGTAGCCAGGCGATGCGAGCACTTTTCGCAAAGCGTGTTCTCGAAATACAGGATTTGCCGGCAGACCTGGCACTTGAACAGTCGCATCAGGCGTCCTTCGGCCACGCGTGCGGCGGGCTGAACGCCTGTCGCGCAACTGCTTCGTAAGTGACGTTTTTCGAAGAAAGAAAGGGCGCCAATTGGCTTCCCTTCCGGCTCTACGGCACACAGATCGCCTCTAAAGATCAGCGGCCTTCTTCATGGCGTCCTTGGATTTGCCGACAGCCTTCTGCAGGTCGCCCTTAGCCTCCTGCGCCTCGCCCCCGCCTTTGAGAGCCGGATCGTCCGTCGCCTCACCGACACCCTGCTTCACCTTGCCGGCTACCTGGTTGCGGTGCCTTTTATCTTGTCGGTCGTGCTGCTCATTGCCTTTTCCTTCAACTGAGGGTGAGCAAGCCCAACGATGGCGTGGCCGAACACGGTGCGGGGCGAGATTGATGCGCCCTGCGGGCGAAGACCGGACCCAGGCGCTGCCGGACCCAGGTGCTGGCAGTAATCCAGCCCAGCCTTGATCCGCTCAGCAACGCGCCCTGGAGGGCAGCATTTGCAACCAGTTGGTCCCTTTCTCTTTGACAATGAAAGAGAGGTTGCCATGAAGTTCACCAGCTTGGGTCTCGCCGTGGGCCTTGCCATCCTCGCCGGCGCCTGCACCACCGACAACTCCAGCTACGGCCCGTACCATTGGCCCTCTCAGGGCTACGCCATTACGGCGGGCCGCGGCTACTACGCACCTCCGGCCAATTACTATCCGGCCCGCTACGGCTATGGGTCTCCTTACGCTGGCTACAACACTGCTCCGTCGATCACTTTCAGCTTCCCACAGGGGACGGTTCCTTAAGCCACTCGAGAGGGCGAACGGCCTCGCTCCCGCTCCCGTAGATCGCGACGGCACTTGGCTTAGGCTCGACTGAAGGAGTCATGATGACCAAGCTGCTCGTTTTCGCTGCCCTTGGATGCTTGGCGCTCACGGCCTGCGAAAAAAGACCCTCTGGCGATTCTCCGTACAGCCGAGGACCGAGTCCAGACCAAGCAAAGCCCGTCGGCTCAATTACCCCAGCCTCGCCGACACTCCTCGTGCCCAAATGACGAAGTTCGCTTATCACAGTTGCCGACCGCTCATGCCTTGTTCATCGATCCAACGGTCGGCTGGCTGAGTACGTCACGTTTGTCAGCTACCAAACACAGAAAAGCCCGGCGCTTCGCCGGGCCATTCTCCGCTTAGGACACTTCCAAAATTAATCGCTCCGGCTGAAGGGGCTGTCTGGGTTTGATCGCATAGTTCCATTCGGGATGGAAGGCGTCGCCTTCGATGGCCA
>WHTW01000113.1 GCA_009377525.1 Rhodospirillales bacterium | reverse complement strand
GACCATCCTTCCCTTCGTCTCTCAACTCCCAGACCTCAGTCCGACAGGCTGCTAGGCGAGGCATCGTCGTCGCGCCGGAAGGTGAACTTGTCGCGAATGTGCCGGTTGAAGAATTCGCCTTTCGAGAGGGCGGCCTTCATCGCGGCATGGGTCTCGGCCGGCACCTCGCTGTAGGTGTAGCGGCGTCGCGACTGGAAGACGACGTTGAGCTCGCGCCTTTCGTGATCGTAGCGGTAGGACCGTATGACTGAGGACGGCATGGACCGGTAACGCCCGAAGCCCGTTGGCGCTGCCGACCGCGTCCCGACGCGACATGTTCGAGTCAGGATCGTGCTCTCATGACGTCTCAAGAATCTATGTTAAGTTATTATTATCGATCGATAATCGTCTAGAGACAGTGTCGGATGCATGTCGCCTAAAACGCGACAGGAGCGACAATCGCTGTTCTTCTCGAAGGCGATCTTGCCGACCGAAAATAACTATAGTTATCATCCATCAATATGGTCGGTCTGTCCAGTTCTCTCATCGGAGCGTGGACCTCCAGGTCCGCTCATGATCATGATGCGGACCTGGAGGTCCGCGCTCCAAGAGAATGAGCGGGCCTGGAGGCCCGCGGTCCGGCGAGATCGATCCACGACCGGAAGGTACGGACCTTGGCCAAGCCGGCGACCTCAGCCGGGTAGAGCAGGCAATATTGCCGGCCGCTGCACACGAAGCCGAACGGCGCGATCAGGCGGCCGAGCTTCAGGTCCTCCGTCACCAGCGGCCGCGGGGCCACGGCCACGCCTAGACCCGCGACGGCCGCCTCGAGCAGGAAATAGAAATGCTCGAAGCGCTGACCCTTCGACGCGTCAATGTTCGTTTTGCTGCGTCTCAGCCAATCCGGCCAGGCATCAGCGCGCGTCTCGGTATGGAGCAGCGTGTGATGTCGCAGGTCCGCGGGGCGGCGCAGCCTGCGGCGCTCGGCGAGCGCGGGGCTGCAGACCGGGCCGATCTCCTCATTCATGAAGGCGTGCGCCTCGATGCCCTCGGGCCACGGCGGCGCGCCGATCCGGATCGCCACATCGACGCCTTCACGCGCGAAGTCGACCGGCGCCGACGACGCCGACAGGCGCACGTCGATCGCGGGATGCCGCGCATTGAAGTCGTAGAGCCGCGGGATCAGCCAACGCATCATGAAGGTCGGCAGGCAGGAGACGACCAGCGGTCCCTGCCGCGATCCCGCTGACAATCGCGCCGCGCTCGCCTCGACGACGTCCAGGGCGGTGCGCGCCGCCGGCAGGAAGGCGGCACCCGCGTCGGTCAATTCGAGGCGGCGATTGAGCCGGCGGAACAGGCGCACGCCGAGATGCGTCTCGAGCGACTTCATCTGCCGGCTGATGGCGCCGTGCGTGAGATTGAGCTCGCGCGCCGCGGCACTGAAGCTGAGATGGTGCGCCGCCTGTTCGAAGGCCGGCAACGCCTTCAGGGGCGGCAATCGCCGCTTGGCCATACCTGTGATTTTTCCTCACATAGATAGTGACATTAGATCGTTTGTCACGGGCCTCCAAGCTCCGCCATCTGTGCGGAGATGATCAGCAGGCCACTTCTTCGGCCAAACAACGGCTGCTTCTCCTCCGGACCCTGCGCCAAGCGGCCGGGCTGGTCGTTGCAGGGTCTCGACGGAGCAGTGCTCGGACGCTCGCACCGCTCACAGGTCGGCAAGAGTAAGCTCGCCGAGGTGATCAGCCGATCGCGCGCCGTGCTTGGCATCCCCGCGGACTACCGAGTCGGCATCGTACCGGCCTCCGACACTGGCGCGATGGAGCTCGCCCTGTGGTCCCTGCTGGGGCCGCGCGGCGTCGACGTGTTCGCTTGGGAAAGCTTCGGCGAGACCTGGGCCAATGACATCGCAGCCCAGCTCAAGCTTGCAGGCGTCCGCCTGTTCGAGGCGCCTTACGGTAGCTTGCCTGACCTGTCGAAGGCCTCGCCCGAGCACGACATCGTCTTCGCCTGGAACGGCACGACATCGGGTGTGCGCGTTCCCGATGCCGACTGGATCGCCCGCGACCGCACGGGCCTGACGATTTGCGATGCGACCTCTGCCGCCTACGCCATGGCGCTGCCCTGGGACAAGCTCGATGTCACGACCTGGTCCTGGCAGAAGGCGCTGGGCGGCGAGGCACAGCACGGCATGATCACCTTGAGCCCGCGTGCGGTGCAGCGCCTGGAAAGCCACACGCCAGCGTGGCCTGTGCCCAAGATCTTCCGCCTGACCCAGGACGGTCGGCTGGTCGAAGGCATCTTCAAGGGCGAGACCATCAACACGCCGTCCCTGCTCGCGGTCGAAGACCATCTCGACGCCCTGAAATGGGCCGAACGCATCGGCGGGCTGCCCTCGCTGATCGCCCGCGCCGAAGCCAATCTCGCCGCGATCGAGGCCTGGGTGGCGCGCTCGCCCTGGGTCGCGTTCCTGGCAGACAAGAAGGTCGAACGCTCCTGCACTTCGGTTTGCCTGAAGGTCGTCGATGAGACAGTGGCGCCGAAGAAGCTCGCGGCCCTGCTCGAGGCCGAGCGGGTCGCCTTCGACATCGACGCCTATCGCCACGCTCCGCCGGGCCTGCGCATCTGGGCCGGCGCCACCGTCGAGACCGACGATCTTTTAGCCCTCTTCCCGTGGCTCGACTGGGCGCGCGCGAGGGCCGCGGCATGACCCGCATCGCCACCACCATCGATCTCGACGGGCCCGGGTTGCGGCACGGCTACTTGAAGGTGCCGCATTCCACGCACGAGTCGGCCTATGGCTGGATCCCGGCGCCCATCACCGTCGCCGCCAACGGCAACGGCCCGTCGGTGCTGCTGGTCGCCGGCAACCAAGGCGACGAGTACGAGGGCCAGATCGCGCTGATGAAGCTGGTGCGCTCACTCGACCCGGCGCGAGTGCAAGGCCGGCTGATCGTGCTCACGGCCGCCAACTATCCGGCAGTCATGGCCGGCCGCCGCGTCTCGCCGATCGACGACGGCAATCTCAACCGCTGCTTCCCGGGCAATGCCAACGGCACGCCGACCGAGATGATCGCGCACTACATCGAAAGCGTGTTGCTGGCGCGCTGCCAGTATTGTCTCGATCTGCATTCCGGCGGCAGCTCGCTGGAATACGTCGCCCACGCCCATGCCCGGCGGCCCGAAGATGCCAAGCGCCGCGCCGCGACTGAGGCGCTGATTGCGGCGTTCGGTGCGCCCTATGGTGGCTTGGTGAAGCCGTTGCAGGGCGAGCCACGGACTCTGTCAGCCGCCGCGGAACGGCAGAACGTCGTCTACCTCAATGCCGAGCTGGGCGGCGGCGGCACGATCTCGCATGAGCTGGTCACGATGGCCGAGCGCGGTGTACGCCGCGCGTTGGCGTCGGTCGGCCTGCTGCCGGTCGATCCAGCGACTTCGCCCAAGCGCGGGATGCGCGCCTTCTCCGTCGAGGGCGCGGCGAACTATGTCTACTGCCTCGAGGACGGCCTGTTCGAGCCCTATGCGCGGCTCGAAGAAGACGTCGCCACAGGGCAGCCGGCGGGCGCCCTGCACTTTCCCGACACACCTTGGCGGCCGCAGCAGATCGTAACCTTCGAGGCCACCGGCATGGTGCTGTGTCGGCGTTTTCCGGGTTGGGCGAAGCGCGGCGACTGCCTCTTCCAACTGGCGAGTCCCGTGCGATGAAGAAGGAGCTTTGGCTGGCCGTCGCCCTGCTCGCCTACGCCGCAGCGCGGGTGGCGCCACCCGTGACGGGTCTCAACGAGGCAAGCCAGGCGGCACTCGCCGTCACCATCGCCGGCACCATCCTGTGGATCACCGAGGCCGTGCCGCTCGGCGTCACTGCGCTCCTGGTCGTCGTGCTGCTGGCCATCAATCCCGGCATGCACCTGCCCGACGCGCTGCACGGCTTCACGTCGGAGGTGACCTTCTTCCTGGTCGGCGTCGCCGCAATCGGCACCGCCGTCGAGGCGAGCGGGCTGGCGCAGCGCGCCGCGCGCTTCCTGGCGCGGAGCGCCCGAGGCAATCCCACGCGGCTCTATGTGCAGATGATCCTGGCTCTGCCGGCGCTCGCCTTCCTCGTGCCGTCGGCGATCACGCGCAACGCCATTCTCATCCCGGCCTACCGCGAGGCGCTCGAAACCATGGGCGTCGGCAAGTCGGGCCGCGTCGGCCGCGCGCTGATGCTGGCCCTTGGCATGCTCAATCCGCTGGCCTCGTCGGCGCTGCTGACCGGCGGCATCGCCTCGATCGCCGCCGCCACGCTGCTGGGCGGCTTCTCCTGGCTGGGCTGGTTCGCCCTGATGGCGGTGCCTTACTACGCGCTGATCTTTTTGGGTGGCATCTGGCTGCGCATGATGGTCGGACCGTTCGAAAACGGCGGGCCGTGCACCGCCAAACCCGTCGTCGAGCCATTGTCGACGGCCGAGATCAAGACGCTCGCCATCCTCGCCGCCACGGCGCTGCTCTGGCTCACCGACGCCTGGCATCACCTGTCGCCTGCGATCCCGGCCCTGATGGCGGCCATCGTGCTGCTGGCGCCGCGCGTCGGTGCACTCACCTGGAAGCAATTCGAGAGCAAGCTGTCGTGGGGCCTGATCCTCACCGTCGGCGCCTCGATGTCGCTCGCCCGCGCCATGATCGACACGGGCGCCGCCTCATGGCTGGGCGCCGCGTTCGTCGACAGACTCACCTCGGCCGCCGTCGCTCCCGCGGCCATCGTCGTGCTGCTGGTGGTCGCCGTCGCGCTGGTCCATCTCGCCATCACCAACCTCGCTGCTTGCATGGCGCTCCTCATCCCGATCGCCGTCACGATCGCCCAGGCAGCGCATCTCAACCCGCTGGTCTGCGGCCTCATCGTCACCATCGCCGTCGATGCGATCATCCTCTATCCGGTGCAGACCGCGGCCAACCTGCTGGCCTATGAGGCGGGCTACTTCCCAAGCGCCGATGTGCGACGGCTGGGGTTCGGCATGCTGGTGCTGACCATCGCCGTCGCCCTGCTGGTGCTACCCTACTGGTCGCTCCTCGGTTTGCCGCTGGTGCCGACATGAAGCTGGGGGCGCCACTCCAGTGGCGCGTCTTCCTCTTCCGGAGCGCGGGCCTCTGGCCCGCATCATGTTCATGAGCGGGCCAAAGGCCCGCGCTCCAACATGACGCGCCACTGGAGTGGCGCGCCCCCGCAATTCAGTTCTTCTTAAGTGCCCAGCCGTAGATCTTGCTGAGGCTGCCACCCATCAGCGTGGCGCGATCGCTGTCGGACAGCCAATCCTTGGCGCGGAACGCATCGACGCCCTGCTTGTAGGTGAGCAGGTTGACGGCACGCGTCCAGTCGGTGCCCCACATGCAGCGATCGAGGCCGAAGGTCTCGAGGATGCGGCCGACCGGCTGGCGGATGTCCTTGTACGGAAACGGCTCGTGGCTGAGCGTGCAGGCGCCGCTGATCTTGACCACGATGTTCTTGTGCGGCGCCAGTGCGAGCAGCTTGGGCAGCTCGGCCCACGGCTCCTTGGGCGCCGGCGGCTTCATAGGCTGCTCGAGCCCGAGATGGTCGATCACCAGCGTCGTGTTCGGGTTGCGCCTGGCGAGCTCGGCCACCTGCTCCAGCCGGCCGCGCGCCATCAGGTTGACCGGCAGGTCGCACCTGCCCGCCGTCGCCAGCACCTTGTTGATGCCGGGATGCGCCGGATCGGTCGAGACCTCGGGCGTGAACATGATGCGCACGGCGACCGTGCCGTCCATCTTGGCCCATTCCTCGATCGTCTCGCCGACCTTGGGATCGTTGGAATCGACCGGCTTGATCAGGGCGAAGCGGTCGGGGAACTGGTTCTGCACGGAGACCGCGTAGCTCGCATCCCACTTGTACATCGTATAGACCGAGACCAGCAGGCCGCCGTCGACGCCCACCTCGTCCATCGCCTTGATCATGTCGGGGCCCGTCACCTCGGGCGGTCCGGCGAGCACCGCATGCCACGGCCGGCCGGGATGGTTGCGCTCGTAGCAATGGACCTGGACGTCGATCGTCGGCATGACCCGCCTCCCTGGAACACATCTCTCATGCTCCTCCGCCCCGCTAGGGGAAGAGGAACTTGAAGAACTCGGCCGAGGCTAGGGTTCGGCGTGTCGGCATTCAAGCGCAGCGCGCCCGGACGGTTCGTCGGGAGAAATATCAGCCCCAGCTATCGGGGCTGATGTTCCTGTAGCAATCGCGGGACGACTGCCCCACCGGTGACTGGATGCCGTCGGGCGTCACCACCAACGCCCGGGCCGTCGCCCTCCGCTAGAAAACCGGCGGCAGCACTCTGACGCCCTCCACAGTAAGCGTGACAGAGGTCGGCGGATCGCCGTCCGATCGCAGCCAGCCCCGGGCGACCGCCAGCCGGATGCCGGCGTCGACTGCGTCCCTGTTCTCGGTGCCGAGCTTGCGCTGGACCTTCTCGACATGCGTCCAAGTGGGCGGCTGCCGCCGCCCCGTCAGCTCATGGACGGCTCCGAGCAGCGAGGAAATGAACCGGGCAGCGTCGGCCGCGGGTGCTTTGATCGACATCGCCCAACGTCCCCCGCTTCGCGCCGGATGACAACGTTTTCCTGATGCCGTCTAGGCGCCGCGGCCGATCCGCCGCCACAGGCCGGCCAGCCCGATCGCGAGCGCAAACGCCCCGCCGACCAGGAAGCCCGTCGCGTAACCACCGGTCAGTGTGAGCGCCGCGCTGAACAGGAGCGGCAAGGCCAGAGCGCCGGCGTCGCCGAAGGCCAGCACCGCGCCGGTCGTGGCGCCGATGCGGCCGGCCGGCGACAGCCGCGCCACTTCGGCCAGCAGCACGCCGTGCCAGCTCACGGCCGTGGCGCTGAACAGGATGGCGACGAGCGTGGCGAGCCAGGTCGGCCAGGCGGGATCGATGATGGCGGCGAGCACGGCCGAGACCGCCATGCCGACGCCCAGCAGCGAGAGCAGCGTCGCCGGCCGCACCAGGCGCGCTGCCAGCCAGCCCCAGCCGATGCGGGCCGGCACGGCCACGGCGACGGCGATCGCGAACACCAGGCCGGCGCGCTCCAGGTCGTAGCCCAGGCCGCGCACCAGGTAGAGCACGAAGAAGCCGGTGAACAGCGATTGCAGGCCGACGAAGCTGAACATGGCGAGGCACATCGCGCGCAGCGCGGGCTCGCGCAGCACGAGGGCGACGTTGGCGCGGATGTCGGCCGGCGACAGCGACGTACCCGGCACGCGGTCGACGTCGAAGCGCGCGCGCAAAGGCTGCAACGCCACGGCCGTCAGCGCCGACAGCCCCGCGATCACCAGCAGGGCCGTGCGCCAGCCCACATCGGTCGCCAGCACCGGCGCCACCACGCCCGCGACCATCAGGCCTGCCGGCACGCCGGTCTGCTTGATCGAGAAGACCAGGGGCGCCAGACGCGGCGGCGACAGGCGGCCAAGCAGGTGCGAGCTCGACGGCGTGGAGATCGCCTGCCCCAGCCCGCCGACGAAAGCGCCCAACGCGAACAGCGGCAGCCAGCCCGAGGCCGGCAGCGCCAGGCCCACGGCCAGCGCCAGCATGCCGACCTGGGTCATGCGCATGGCGCCATAGCGCAGGATCAGCCCGCCGCAGCCCATCGTCGTCAAAAAGCCCGCGACGGCGCCGATGGCGACATAGACGCCGACCAGTGCCGGATCGACTCCGAGATCGGCGACGATGGCGGCGGCGATCAGCGGCACCGTCGAGCGGCCCAGCGTCGCGAAGGTCTGCTGCACCGTCATCGCGCCGAGTGCGAGGTAGAGATTGAAGATGGCGTCGCTCCAGTGTCGGCGTTCGTTCTTGCCCTTGCCCCGCCAACGCCGCAAGGGACGTGCCATCAGCGCGGACAATAACGTTCTGTCTGTCGAACCGCTCGTTTGACTTGATGGCCGCCTGGCCTACGCTGCCGACAACGAAGTGGAGGAGCGTGGTGCAGGGCGAAGCATACGATTTCATCGTCACTGGCGCGGGTTCGGCCGGCTGTGCGGTCGCCGGGCGGCTCTCCGAGGACGGCCGCTACCGCGTGCTGCTGCTCGAGGCGGGCCCGAAGGACAGCTATCCCTGGATCCACATCCCGCTCGGCTACCACAAGACGTTCAACAATCCGCGCGTCAACTGGATGTTCGACAGCGAGCCCGAGCCCGAGCTCAACAACCGCATCATGTACCAGCCGCGCGGCAAGGTCTTGGGCGGCACCAGCTCGATCAACGGCATGGTCTACATGCGCGGCAACGCCGCCGACTACGACGAATGGCGCCAGCGCGGCTGCGAGGGCTGGGACTACGATTCGGTCCTGCCCTACTTCAAGCGCACCGAGGACCAGGAGCGCGGCGCCGACGAATTCCACGGCGTCGGCGGGCCGCTCAAGGTCAGCGACCATCGCTGGCAGCCGACACTGGCCAAGGCCATGCACGAGGCCGCCCAGCAGGCCGGCATCCCGGCCAATCCAGACTTCAACGGCAGGACCCAGGAAGGCGTCGGCTTCTACCAGACCACCATCAACCGCGCGCGGCGCTGGTCGAGCGCCAGGGCCTACCTGCGCGAGGCGAAGAAGCGACGGAACCTCACCATCGCCACCTCGGCCCACGCCACGCGCGTGCTGATCGAGAACGGCCGCGCCGTCGGCGTCGAATACCGCACGCCCGACGGGCTCAAGACGGCGCGTGCCAGCCGCGAGGT
Organism: Rhodospirillales bacterium; assembly: GCA_009377525.1. GTDB lineage: Bacteria > Pseudomonadota > Alphaproteobacteria > Reyranellales > Reyranellaceae > Reyranella. Next base: position 16,398 of record WHTW01000113.1, on the reverse strand, counting down.
CATCGTCTCGGGCGGCGTCTACGGCTCGCCGCAGCTGCTGATGCTGTCGGGCCTGGGCCCGGCGGAGCATCTGAAGAAGCACGGCATCGAGGTGATCAAGGACATGCCGGGAGTCGGCAGCAACCTGCACGACCACTTCAACACCTACGTCGCCTACAAGTGCGCCCAGCCGGTCACCATGAACGACCTGATAAACAGCCTGCCGCGGCGCATCCTGGCGGGCATGCAGTACGCCTTCGGCCGAACCGGGCCGCTGGCCAGCATGGGGCTTTACGTCGGCGCGCTGGTGCGCAGCGACAAGCGGCTGGAGCGGCCGGACCTGCAGATCAACATGTTCGCCTGGGCGATCAAGGAGAGGAACCGACATGGCGTGGTGCCGCAGCCCTTCTCCGCCTTCGGCCTGTCGCCGGTGCATCTCAGGCCCGACGGCCGCGGCACGGTGCGGCTGAAGTCGGCCGATCCGCTGGCCGCGCCCGAGATCCGCTTCAACTTCCTGAAAAGCGCCAACGACTGGAACGCCATGATCCAGGGCCTGCGCATCTGCCGCAACATCGGCAAGCAGGCGGCGCTGAAACCCTTCGTGGTCGAGGAGATCCTGCCTGGCGCCGACGTCACCGACGAGGCAGGCCTGCGCGCCCACATCCGCGCCAACGGCGTCTCCAACCTGCATCCCGTCGGCACCTGCCGCATGGGCCGCGCCGTCGACGACGTGGTCGACCCGCAGCTTCGCGTGCACGGCATCGAGGGGCTGCGCGTGGCCGACGCCTCGATCATGCCCAGCATCGTCGCCGGCAACACCAACGCGCCCTCGATCATGATCGGCGAGAAGTGCGCCGACATGGTCCGCCAGGCGGCGCACTGATCGCCGACAAGCTCTTCTGGAGCGCGCGGACCTCCGGGTCCGCTCATGCTTCTTATGATGCAGACTTGGAGGTCCGCGCGACTGGTGTCGCTCGGTGAGCGGCCGGCGCTATAGCCGCGTCTAGCCGGCCTTCGCCTCGACCGCGGATTTCTCCAGACGCGAGGCGCTTTCCTCGAGCTCCTCGACGTAGCGGGCGAGCCGCCGCTGGTCGGATTCCATGCTCATCTGCTCCGCCAGGCGTCGCGCCCGGCGGGCCAGGTCGCGAAGGCCATCGGCCTGCTTCAGGATGCTGTCTTTCGACGGCGGTCTTTGGAACCCGGGTGTCTGCGTCTTTTCGAACACTGGCTTCTCCTTTCGATCGATCGATCGCGCAATGGCGCAATCCCGCGCCTCACGCCGCCGCGGCGTAGGCGCCGGCGACGAAGTTCTCCCGCGCGCGCGTACGGCTCAGCTTGCCCGACGAAGTGAGCGGCAGGCGGTGCCGGCGCGACATCAGCACGATGCGGCAGTCAATGCCGGCCGCCTGATTCACCACCTCGCGGATGCCGCCGGTCAGCTCAGCGCGCTCCGCCTCACCCTCGGCATGGCACTGCACCAGCAGGACGACTTCCCCACCCTCTTCCTTCTCGACGGCGACGGCGTCACCGCGGCGCAGGTGCGGCAGCGCCTCGACCGCCCATTCGATGTCCTGCGGCCAGATGTTGCGGCCGTTGATGATGATCAGGTCCTTGGCCCGGCCGGTGATGACCAGCTCGCCATCGCACCAGTAGCCGAGGTCGCCGGTGTCGAGCCAACCATCGACCAGCACGGTGGCGCTGGCCTCGAGCCTGCCGAAATATCCGGGCATGACGCTGGGCCCCTGGACGTACAACCGGCCGATATGGCGTTCACCGTCGATGACGCCGTCGCGGATCTGGACGCGATGGCCGGGCAGCACGCCGCCGCACACCGCGAACCGGCGCTTGCTCTCGCCGTCGAACTGCACGCCGCCGAGACGGCGGCCGAAGCTCAGCCCGACGCAGAGCTCGGCCATGCCGTAGCTCGCCAGGAAGGCGCGTCGGTCGAAACCCGCCGGCGCGAAGCAAGCGGCGAAGCGCTCCAGCGCGGCGGCCTGGATCATATCGGCGCCAATGCCGGCGATCTGCAGGCACGAGAGATCGATGTCGGCCGGCAGTCCGGCCGCGGCGCGGCGGGCCACCAGTTCGTAGCCGAAGCTCGGGCTGTAGGTGACGGTGGCGTGGCGCCGCGAGATCAGCGACAGCCATTGCAGCGGGCGGCGCGCGAAGTCGCCGGGCGCCATCAGGTCGACGCTGCGCTGCGCGCAGAGCGGCGCCAGCATGAAGCCGATCAGGCCCATGTCATGATAGAGCGGCAGCCAGCTCACGGCGGAATCGTCCGGACCGACCTGCTGGCTCGCGAGCGCGCCGTCGATGTTGGCCATCAGGCGGTCCTGGCGGATATCGACGCCCATCGGCATGCGCGTACTGCCCGAGGAGAACTGGATGTAGCAGCGCCGGCCGTCCGACAGCGGCCGCTGATCGTCTGCCGACTCCGGCAGGCTGGCGAAGAACTCCATCGAGCCGGCGAGCCGTGCGCCGCTGTCCCGGGCGGCGCGTTCGGCGATGGCGGCGAGCCCGTCGGGCGCCACGATGGCCGATGCGCCCGAGGCGGCGAACTGGCTGCGCAGGTTGCCGATATAGCCCGCCATGGCGCCGAAGCCGACCGGCATGGCGACCGGCACGGGCACCACACCGGCATACTGCGCGCCCATGAACGCGCCACGCAGAAGCCCGGCCATGTGTCGACGACCAGCAGCATCCGCTCGTCGGGTGCCATGCCGGCACCGATCAGGCGGCGCGCGAAGGCCTGCGCGCGTTCGCGCAGCGCGTAGTAGGGAAGCACCTCGCCGAGCCGGCCGCGGTCATCGAAGAAATTGAGGCCGGTGTCGCCTTGCGCGGCGTAGTCGAGCGCCTCGCGCAGGCTGGCGAAGCCGCCACGGCAGAAAGGCAGCACGAGGTTGCGGGTCGGCGTAGACGCGAGCGCGGCCGCGGTCGGACCGGCGGGAAGTCCCGCCACCGCGGCATTGAACAGGTTCAAAGGGTTCCTTTCCGCCGTGACGGCCCGACATCCGGGACCGGCGCGGAATGAGTGAAGATGTCTCCCCGGAAAGCCATAACAGTACGGCGCCGGGTTGGCCACCGCCGCGGCGCGCTTGAAGAGGCGGTCGCTTTGGACCATGGATGGAGGCATGAACACCCCCGCACAATCGGCGCAGCTCCCAGGTCGACGTCGCCGCCTGGGTGCGTCGCGCGAGACGATGGCGGCCGGCCTTGGCCTGGACGTCGACGTCATCCGCGCGATCGAGGATGGCGCTGCGTCCGAAGAGCAGTGCAGCCACTACGCTCAGTGGCTGGATCGCATCGAGGCCTGGCCCGCCGAGCATCGCACCCAGCAATTGCTTTCCGCCGGCAAGGGCCGGCGCTTCGATCGCGGCGACGCCCAGCAGTAGATTGCGGCGACGCGCAGTGTGCTGAATTGCACAGCGCCTGCGTCGACACGGCACAGGTCGCGTGTGGCGAATCCGGTGCCAGTCGGCAACGAAGCTGCGTCCTGCCTGTTAGAATTCAAGGAAATATGGGGATGCCAATGAGTGGGAACGCCGTGGACGATATGCGGAACAGGGTCAGTCGCGTGATGGCCCAGCAGTTCCATGTGGCCAGCGACAGGATCACGGAAAGCGCCACGCTCGACGAGGATCTCGGCGCCACCAGCCTCGATCGCGTCGAAGTCGTGATGTCGCTGGAGGACGAGTTCAAGATCGATATCTCCGACGACGAGGCTTGGCGCCTTCAAACCGTGGGCGACGTGCTTGCCTGCGTCACGGCAAATGTCGGCAAGATGAAAGCCCGGCCGCCGGCTCTCCAGCCTTGATCAAGCGCCGGCGACGACCGTGCGCATGGCGGAAGATCACGCCATCAAGGAAATCCCCACGCTGACGCTGCTCTGGTAAACAGGCGGTAAGCGAAGAACAGCAAGGGGAATGCCCATGAAGTTCGGGGTCACCGTCGTGCCGCGCGTGTCGGACTGGAAGCTGTTCATCGACCTCGAGGCGATGGGCTACGACGCCGCCTGGGCGGCCGATTCGCAGATGCTCTATTCCGACGCCTACGCGACGCTGGCACTGGCGGCGGTCAACACCTCGCGCATTCGTCTGGGCACCGGCGTCTCGGTCGCGGGCGTCCGGCTGGCGCCGGTCACCGCTCATTCGATCGCCACCATCAACAAGCTGGCGCCCGGCCGCACCTTCCTCGGCATCGGCACCGGCCACACAGCCATGCGCGTCATGGGCAAGGATCCTGTGAAGGCGCGCGACTTCCGCGAATACCTGCGCGTGCTGCGCGCGCTGCTGCACGGCCGGGAGGTCGACTATGCGTTGGCTGACGGCGGCCAAGGCGATGAGCGCACGGACATCCGCTTCCTGCATCCCGACCAGGGTTTCATCGACGTCGAGCATCCGGTGCCGATCTACGTCGCGGCCGACGGCCCGCTGGCGCTGAAGACGGCGGGCGCCTACGGCGACGGGCGGGTCTGCTCGCACAACCAGACCAAGGCGCGCCTGCAGCGGAGCCTGGAGACGATGCGCGAGGGCGCGGGCGCCGTCGGCCGCACGCTGCCGGACAACTTCTATACCACTGCGCTCAGTTACGCCTGCGTGCTGCGGCCCGGCGAGAGCATGACCTCGGACCGCGTCATCGACGAGATCGGGCCGATGGCCGCGGCAACGCTGCATTACTGGTGGGAGCTCTACCAGAAGGACGGCGACACCAGCACGGTGGCCGGCCGCTGCCATGACCTGTGGGACGAATACCTCACCTTCACCGAGAAGATGGAGATGCCGGCGGCCAAGCGCTACCAGCAGGTCCATCGCGGCCATTGCGCCTTCCTGCCGCCGGAGGAACGCCGCTTCATCACCGAGGACCTGATCCGGTCCACCGGCGGGCTGGTCGGCACGCCCGACGAGATCATCGCCATGCTGCGCGAGCGCGAAGCGATGGGGCTGAACGAGATCTCCCTGCTCCCGGCCATGGCGACAGCGCGGCAGAACCTCAAGGACTTCGCCGACAAGGTGATCGCCCGGTACTGATCTGTGATATTGATCGAGCCGCTGCCGCCTTTACGAGCTCGATGACTTCTTCCCGTTTCACCCGACGAGGCCTCGCCGCGTCGGCTCTCGCCCTCGGGGCGCTCGGCCTCGCCGGCTCCAAGCTGCTAAAAGAGCCGGACGATCCGTTCCTGAAATCCCGGTTTCCCGAGGGCTTCCGCTGGGGAACAGCGACCTCGGCCTATCAGATCGAGGGCGCCACCCAGGCGGACGGCCGCGGTCCGTCGATCTGGGACACCTTCGCCAGGCTGCCCGGCAAGATCCGCGACGGCGCCAACGCCGACATCGCCGACGACCACTACCACCTCTACAAGGAGGACGTGGCGCTGATGAAGGCGCTGGGCGTGAAGGCCTGCCGCTTTTCGATCGCCTGGCCGCGCCTGTTTCCGGAGAGACGCGGCACGCCCAACCCCAAGGGCCTCGCCTTCTATCAGCGGCTGATCGACGAGCTCTTGGCCAACGGCATCGAACCCTACGCCACGCTCTATCACTGGGACCTGCCGCAGGCGCTGCAGGATCGCGGCGGCTGGGAATCGCGCGACACCGTGCAGGCCTTCGCCGACTATGCAGGCACCGTCGCCCGGCAGATCGGAGACCGCGTCGGCCACTTCTTCACGCTGAACGAGATGCGCAGCTTCGTCGAGCTGGGCTACGGCAACGGCGTGTTCGCGCCCGGCCTCACCCTGCCCAAGGCGCGGCTCCATCAGGTGCGGCACCATGCGGTGCTGGCGCACGGCCTCGGCGTCCAGGCCGTGCGCGCCAACGGCCGCGCCGGCCTGAAAGTCGGCCCGGCGGAGAACATCACGATCGCCCTGCCGGACGTCGAGACGCAGCGCAACGTGCGCGCCGCCCAGGAGGCGACGCGCGAGCTGAACGCGCCCTATCTCACCGTCATCCTGGAAGGCCGCTATACCGACCAGTACCTGAAGGCCGCCGGTGCCGACGCGCCGCGTTTCACGGAGGCCGATCTCAAGACGATCTCGACCCCGGTCGACTTCGTCGGCATCAACGTCTACGGGCCGGGCGCCTTCGTGCGCGCACGCGCCAAGACGCCGGGATACGCCGAGATGCCGCTGCCGGCTTCCTATCCGCACATGAAATCGTCGTGGCTGGGCTTTGCGCCGGAGACGCTCTACTGGGCGCCGCGCCAGCTCCACAAGCTGTGGAACGTGAAGGAGATCTACGTCACCGAGAACGGCACCTCGTCCGCCGACAAGCCTGACGCCGACGACCGGATCGACGACCTCGACCGCGTCATGTTCCTGCGCGAGTACCTCGCCCAGCTCCGCGAGGGCGTGCCGGTGCGAGGCTATTTCGTCTGGAGTCTTTTGGACAATTTCGAATGGGCCGACGGCTATGCGACCCGCTTCGGGCTGCACTATGTCGATTACAAGACGCTGAAGCGCACGCCCAAGCTCAGCGCCTCGTTCTACCGCAAGGTCATCGAGCGCAACGCACTGGTGTAAGGCAACCGCGGCAACCTCCGCGCCGGCCCCGTCGTTTGACTCCTTGGACAGCCGTCATGAGGACAGCGATGTACCGCCTGAGGGCACGACGCCACACTGCAGCCCATCACGCCGCCCGACGCAAGGCGCTGGCGATAGCGGCTGCGTTGCTGGGCAGCCTCCTGTTCGTCCCCGATCAGGCGTTCGGCGACAACTGCCTCGACCGCGTGGAGCAGATGGCGGCGGCCTACGGCACCTCGACCGATCCGCCGACCATCCCGCCGGGCGAGATGAAGAAGCCCGTGAGCCCGGACGACCTGGCGCGATCGGGCGGCGTCGTCGAGCCGCCGGCGACGTCGGACCGTTCGGTGGTCACGCCGCCCCGCGACCATTCCGGCATGCCGACGATGCCCGATGTCGTGCGGCCAGCACCCAGGGAGAAGAGCGCGAAGGCCCGGACGCTCGACCCGGCCGACATGTCGACACTGCAGGCAGTGCTGGTCGCCGCCCGCGCGCAGGCTGAGCGCGGCATGGAAGCGGAATGCCTCGACGGTCTGCGCAAGGCCGAACAGCTCATCGCCCACAAGCGATAGCACGGCAGACCACACTGCGAATGAGCATCATTGCGCCGTTAGCGCTGCGCAAGCCCCTGTGTCCATAGAATCGCATCCGGTCGTGATCGCCACGATTCATGAGTGTGCCCGGGTGATTTCTCTGCAAGACTTGAGTAGAGCGCAAGGTCAGCCCCAAGCCCGATGCAGTATCCGATCACTCTGGTGGACGTCGCCGGTATCGTCATGGCTGCCGCCTGCGTCCAGAGCACCGTGCCCGACGTCCGGGCAATGCCGCGCAAGCCGTGGCACCTGGGTCTGACGCCGCTGCTCGGCATCGGCGTGTCGCTGCTGATCCTGGCTAGCGCCGTCGTGAGCTTCGAGCATGACGCCACCTGGATGGCGACGGCGCTCGCTGGCGCCATCATGGGCTTGCTGCGCGGACGACACATCGCCGTCAGGACCGATCAGGTGTGGGGCACCGTGCGCATGCTGGCCGTGCATGACGCGGTGATCGCGGCGTTCTGTATATTCGCGATCGCCGCCGTGGCCGGGCTCTCCGGCCTGTTCAGGCCGGGAACTTTGCCGCGTCACGCGCACATGGCGGCGGCCAGCGCGTTGTTCGCAGGCTATCTCGCCGGCCGTGCCGGGTCGCTGATGCGACGCGCCGTGCGTGCGCCGCACACCGAGTTCGAGCCGCGCTGAAGCGCCAACGGCACCATTGCGGACCGAATTGCCACCGCATCGGACCCGATAGACCGCACGCTTCGGCAGGGCGTGGAGTAGGAGAACGCCATGATCTCCACCCTCTCGCCCCAGCCTGCCAGCGACCGGGTCACGATCGAAATACAACGCGGCATCGCGCCCGCGATACGCGTCGGCGTGGCGTTGAGCGAGATAGGAAGCCTGTCTGCGATCGCCCATGCGAGCGTGCAGGCGATGGGGTTCACGACGTTCGTCGCGATCAATCGCCTGCGGCGGTCGCCGGAATTGTGGTTGGCGGTCTCACTTGCCGGCTTGCGGATCGCACTGGCGCCGGCGTTCGATCACCGCGATGCCGCCGAACGCGAAGAACGCCTGTTGCAGCAGGCCGCGGCGGACGCCGCCGTCGCTCGGGCAGCGAGGATTGCCGCGATCGACCGGCTGCGCGCCGGGCTGATGTCGGCATCGTCACGGGTCTCGCTCGCCAGGCTGCCTGCCGGTCCCGCCCCTCGCCCGGCCGCGCCGCTGCCTACCCCGTCTTCCTGACCAGTGCGGAGACAGCCGTAGGTCAGGCTGCAGAAGCCGATGGTGTCGTAGCCCGCCGCTTCGTGGGCACCGAGGGAGACGTCCCTGCGCGACTGCTACGCCGCTTCCTTGTCCTTGCCCTCGCCGACGCGTGCGGCCAGCGATGCCGCCATGAACTCGTCGAGGTCGCCGTCGAGCACCTTCTGCGGGTCGGAGCGTTCAACGCCGGTGCGCAGGTCCTTCACCATCTGGTAGGGCTGCAGCACATAGGAGCGGATCTGGTGGCCCCAGCCGATGTCGGTCTTGCTGGCCTCGGCCTCCAGCCGCTCGGCCTCGCGCTTCTGCAATTCAAGCTCGTAGAGGCGCGCCTTTAGCATCTGCATGGCCTTGGCGCGATTCTGGTGCTGGGAGCGCTCCTGCTGCACGGCGACGGCGATGCCGGTCGGGATGTGGGTGATGCGCACCGCCGAGTCCGTCTTGTTGACGTGCTGGCCGCCCGCGCCGGAAGCGCGATAGGTATCGACGCGCAGGTCCTTGTCCAAAATCTCGATCTCGATGTTGTCGTCGACCTCGGGATAGACCCAGACCGACGCGAACGAGGTCTGGCGCCGCGCATTGCCGTCGAACGGCGAGATGCGCACGAGGCGGTGCACGCCCGATTCGGTCTTCAACCAACCATAGGCGTTGGGGCCCTCGACCTTGAAGGTGCACGACTTGATGCCGGCTTCTTCGCCCGCGCTCTCCTCCAGCCAGCTCACCTTGCAGCCGCGGCGCTCGGCCCAGCGAGTGTACATGCGCCCCAGCATCTCGGCCCAGTCCTGCGCCTCGGTGCCGCCGGCGCCGGCATTGAGCTCGACATAGGCGTTGTTGCCATCGGCCTCGCCGGAGAGAAGCGTCTCGAGCCGCGCCTTCGCCGCCTCGGTGCGCGCCTCGGCGAGCGCACGCTCGGCGTCGGCGATCATGGCCTCGTCCTTCTCGGCCCCGGCCATCTCGATCAGGCCGACGTTGTCGTCGACGGCCGCGCGCAGGCGCTTGATGGTGGCGATCGCACCCTCGAGCCTGGTGCGCTCCTTCATCACGGCCTGGGCCTGCTTCTGGTCGTTCCACAGCGCCGGATCCTCGGCGCGCGCGTTCAGCTCATCGAGACGTACGACAGCCCTGTCGTAGTCAAAGACGCCTCCTCAGGAGCGCCAGCGACTCCTCGATCTCGTTGACCACGGCTTGAGCTTCGGCACGCATCTGTCGGTATCCGTCTTTCTACACTTCGTCTTCTCGTGCTCCTCTCCCCCCCGTTAGGGGGGAGAGGTTGGGTGAGGGGGTTACACACAGCCGTCGATGCCCCCTCACCCAGCCTCTCCCCCCAACGGGGGAGAGGAGCATGAGGAGAGCAGCGCCGACGCACGCGCTCTCGCCCCAACTCGCCAAAGTCAATACGTCTCGCCCGTTCCCGTCAGACCCGGGCGCCGGGCGCCGCCCGCCTGCTGCGGGCCGCCGGGGTCTATACCGGACCAGGGCCCCGACCCGTCAAGCAGGGTCTGATTGAAGCCCTCCGAGCCGGGCTCGGTGCCGGGCTTGAAGACCTCGTCGATCGTGCCGCTCTCGTAGGAGAACTTCGCCATGCGCAGGCCGGGCGGGATGCGGAACGGCGTCGGCGGCTTGTCCTTGAAGATCTGCTTGGCGATGGCCTCAAAGATCGGCGCGGCATTGCCGCCGCCGGTCTCGAGGTTGCTGTGGCCGAGCGTCTTCGGCTCGTCGAAGCCGATATAGACCCCGATGGTGATGTCGGGCGTCGAGCCCAGGAACCAGTTGTCGCGCGCGTCATTGGTCGTGCCGGTCTTGCCGGCGATCGGCCGGTTGAGCCGGGCGAGCCGGCCGGCGGTGCCGCGCGGTCCGGTGACACCCTGCATGATGTGCACGATCTGACCGACGGACAGCGGATCAAAGAACGGCTGGCGCGGGTCGACGATCTCCGGCGCGACGGGCTTGCCGGCCCCAGTTTGCTCGCCGCAGCCGCTACAGGCGCGCGGCTCGTGGCGGTAGATGGTCCTGCCGTTGCGGTCCTGCACGCGGTCGACCAGCGAGGGCGTGATCTCGAGCGCGCCGTTGGCCAGCATGGCGTAGGCCATGGTCATGCGCAGCACGGTGGTCTCGCCCGCACCCAGCGCCATCGGCAGATAGGCGCCCATCTGGTCGGTGACGCCGAATTCCTTGGCGACCTCGACCACCTTCTTCATGCCGACCTGCTGGGCCATGCGCACGGTCATGAGGTTGCGCGATGCCTCCAGGCCGCGCCGCACCGTGGTCGGGCCGAGAAAGTCGCCGCCGTAGTTCCTGGGCGTCCAGATCGGCTGGCCGTAGCCCGGATCGTAGGAGAACGGCGCGTCGAGCACGATCGAGGCCGGCGTGAAACCCGCATCCATCGCCGCGAGATAGACGAACGGCTTGAACGCCGAGCCCGGCTGGCGCGCCGCCTGGACGGCGCGGTTGAACTGGCTGCGGCCGTAGGACCAACCGCCCGACATGGCGAGCACGCGGCCGGTCTGGGTGTCCATCACCACCACGCCGCCCTCGACGTTGGGCACCTGGCGCAGCGCGTAGGTCCTGGGCGGATAAGGCTTGGCGTTCTGGCCGGCGGGCTTCTCGACCTTCTCGACCACGATCACGTCGCCGACATTGACGACATCGTTGGGCCGGCGCGGCGGTGCGCCGAGACGCTGCTCGGCCAAGGTCGGCGCGGCCCAAGTCATTTCGGCGAAGGGCACGGTGCCCTCGCCACCCCCTCCGTCGCTTGAGGGCAGGCCCATGATCTGCACGGCCTGCGGCTCGATCTTGCTCACCACGGCGAGCTGCCAGGAGGGCGGCCCGGTCAGCGGCCGGCGCTGGGCGATGCGGGCAAACTCCTCCTCCCAGATGCTCATGTCGGCGATCTTGGCGAAGGGGCCGCGCCAGCCGTGGCGGCGGTCATACTTGATCAGGCCGTCGCGCAGGGCATTGTCGGCGGCCGCCTGGATGGCGGGATCTAGTGTCGTGCTGACGGTGAGGCCGCCGTCGTACAGCACCTTGTCGCCGTAGGCCGCCATCAGATTGCGGCGCACCTCCTCGGCAAAGAAGTCAGCCTGTACCACCTCGGTTGCACCGCGGCGGCGGTACTGCAGCTTCTCGGCCCGCGCCTGATCCATCTCGGCTTGGGTTATGTAGCCGTCCTCGCGCATACGGCCGAGCACGTAGTCGCGACGGGCGTAGGCCTCCTTCTCGTTGCGCAGGACGTTGTAACGGTTGGGCGCCTTGGGCAGCGCCGCGAGATAGGCGATCTCCGACAAAGTCAGTTCGTCGAGGGACCGGTCGAAATAGTTGATGGCGGCCTGGGCCACGCCGTAGTTGCCCGCGCCGAGATAGATCTCGTTGAGATAGAGCTCGAGGACGCGCTCTTTGGAATAGGTCTCCTCGATGCGGAAGGCGAGGATGGCCTCGCGGATCTTGCGCGCCAGCGTCGCCTGGTTGGTGAGCAGGAAGTTCTTGGCAACCTGCTGGGTCAGGCCCGACGCACCCTCCGGCCGCTTGCCGGGATTGGCGACGTTGGCGATCACCGCACGCACCACGCCGATGAAGTCGACGCCGGGATGGGAGAAGAAGCGCTGGTCCTCGGCCGCGACGAAGGCCTCCACCACCCGCTTGGGCATGGCGGCCACCGGCACGAACACGCGCTTCTCGCGGGCATACTCGGCGAGCAGGCGGCCGTCGGAGGCATAAAGGCGCGAGGAGATCGCCGGCTGGTAGTCGGCGAGCTGCTTGTGGTCGGGCAGACCGTGGCTGAAGTGCCAGAACAGGCCTGCCACCGTGCCAGTACCAACGATCAGAGCGGCCGTCGCAAAGGCCAGCAGGATTTTGAAGAGGTTCAGCACTTTCATTTCTTGTACGCGGCCAACCCTAGGGGCAGCAACGGTGAGCTTGAAAGAAAGTTACGCCTTTCTTGTGGCAATTCCGGTACCGAAGTGCGCATCGACCGATGCCCTGAGCGCCCGTGCCAGGGCAATTTGGTGCTGGCGCACCGTCAAAAGCTTCTCGTCCTGCGGATTCGACAGGTAGCCGAGCTCGATCAAGGCGGCGGGAATGTCGGGCGAGGTCAGGACGGCAAAGCCCGCCTGGCGGTGGCTGCGGCGCAGCAGGCGCACGCCGCTCCTGCCGAAAGTGCGCACGATGGTGTCGGCGAGCCGCCGCGAGTCGTTCACCGTGCCGCGCTGGCTCATGGCCACCAGGGTGCGCGCAACATTGTCCAGCTGGCCGGCCAGCCGCACGCCCGAGACCACCGCATCGGCGCGGTTCTCGCGCGCCGCAAGGGCGGCCGCCTCGCGATCGCTCGCATCCTCCGACAGCGTATAGACCGAGGCGCCGCGCACGTCGGAATCGGGATGGGCATCGGCATGCAGCGACAGGAAAAGATCGGCCTTGGCCGCCTGGGCGCGCGCCACGCGCTCGCGCAGGGCGACGAATCTGTCGGACGCTCGCGTCAGCATCACGCGATAGCGGCCGCCGGCTTGCAGCTGGCGCTGCAGTTCACGGGCGACCGCCAGCACCACGACCTTCTCCTTGGTGCCGCGGACACCCCTCGCACCGGGATCCTTGCCGCCATGGCCAGGGTCGAGGAAAACCAGCTTGGGCCTGGGTGGCGGCGTCGGCCTGGCGATGCGCTTCTTGGCGATCTGATTGCCCCATGCCAAAGGCGCGCCGAGGCCAATGGCGGTCAGGCCGGCCAATCCAGCAATGACATTTCGGCGATAGAGAGCGGCCATGGAGACAGCCAACTTTAATAGAGGGGGGACAATTATTGTTTTGATATCTTCAACCGAATACAGAAGAACAGAAATAATTTCAATGAAATTCAATCGTTTAACGGCCGAAACTCAACTGCCCCAACGTTTTGATTGTGGGCGCCAGGCGAACCCCGTATGTTGCGTTCCGCGAGCAGTCGCCGTCGTTCGAGGCGCCCTCCCCAGGGCTGGTGCGCTCCGACGGCAGTCTTCTAAGCCGGGCTGGCGCCCCACGATTGACGGGAGCGGCGGGCCTGCGGAGGGACTGTCAGGCAGGCGGTGGCTATAGAAAACCCGAGGTCGGCAGGACCCAGTTGCGGTCCGGCGGCGCGATGCTTCCCCGTCTTGGCCTAGAAGTTGGCCGTTCGGCGGGTCGATGGCGCGCCGTCCCCCTCGCCCCAGAGAGGCGGCTCAGCCGCCGGTCGCTCGCGCCGGTAGGACTTGGACGTCTCGGAGCGAGCCCATGGCACGGCGCATGCTCATCGATGCGAGCCACCCCGAAGAGACCCGGGTGGTCGTCGTCGATGGAACACGACTGGAAGAATTCGATTTCGAGACGGCGACCCGCAAGCCCCTCAAGGGCAACATCTATCTCGCCAAGGTCATCCGCATCGAGCCATCGCTGCAGGCGGCGTTCGTGGAGTATGGCGGCAACCGCCACGGCTTCCTGGCCTTCTCGGAAATCCACCCCGACTATTACCAGATCCCCGTCGCCGACCGCGAAAGGCTCATAGCCGAGCAGCAGCGCCTGCAGGCCGAGGCGGAGGACGACGAACCGCGCCGCCGTGACAAGATCGACCGTACCGACATCGAGGAAGTGCGCGAGGACAACCGCGTCGAAATTGCGTTGGAGCCGTCCAGCAGCGAGCCGCCGGCGGAAGTGGCAGCCGAGGCCATCGCCAACGCCGAGGATGCAGGCGACCGCCCGGCCACGGACCAGGCTCTCCCTGAGTCCCTGCCGCCCGCGATCATCGCCGAGCCCGAGCCGCAGGCCCAGCCGGCCGCCATCGCCAGCGAGCGCATCGAGGGTCCCGCGGAGACGGCCGAAAGCGCCGAGCCGCAGCCGATCGCCACGCCCGCCGAGACGCCCGACGTGGCGCCGCCCGCCGAGCAGCCGGCGACCGTCTATGCCGAAGCCGCGGCCGAGACTCCGGTCGAGACGCCGGCAGACGCGACCGCCGAAACGCCCACCGACCTGGCCGACGCACCGCAGCCAGAAGTGACCGTGGAGACGCTGGGCGGCGACGACGTGATCGAGCAGCGCGAGACGCGCGAGCGCCGCCGCCGCAACCCGATCAGGCAGTACAAAATTCAAGAAGTCATCAAGCGCCGGCAGATCCTGCTGGTGCAGGTCGTCAAGGAGGAGCGCGGCAACAAGGGCGCCGCGCTGACCACCTACCTTTCGCTGGCCGGCCGCTACTGCGTGCTGATGCCCAATGCCGGCCGTGGCGGCGGCATCTCGCGCAAGATCTCCAACCCGGCCGATCGCAAGCGGATGAAGGAGGTGCTGAGCGAGCTCGACGTGCCGCAGGGCATGGGCGTGATCCTGCGCACCGCTGGACTGGAGCGCAGCACCATCGACATCAAGCGCGACTACGAATACCTGTCGCGGCTGTGGGATTCGATCCGCGAGATCACCATGCGCTCGACGGCGCCGGCGCTGATCTACGAGGAAGGCGATCTCATCAAGCGCTCGCTGCGCGACGTCTACGACACCGACATCGCCCAGGTCCTGGTCGAGGGCGAGGCCGGCTTCGACGCGGCGTCCGCGTTCATGCGCCAGCTGGTGCCGCACCAGGCAAGCAAGGTCGAACTCTACAAGGAGCCGATCCCCCTCTTCCACCGCTATCAGGTGGAGAACCAGTTCGACGCCATGCATTCGCCGGTCGTGCAGCTGCGCTCCGGCGGCTACATCGTCATCAACCCGACCGAGGCGCTGGTCGCCATCGACGTCAACTCGGGCCGCTCGACCAAGGAGCGCAACATCGAGGAGACGGCGCTCAGGACCAACATCGAAGCGGCCGAGGAGATCGCCCGCCAGGTGCGCCTGCGCGACCTCGCCGGCCTGATCGTGATCGACTTCATCGACATGGAGGAGACGCGCCACCAGCGCCAGGTCGAGCACAAGGTCAAGGATGCGATGCGCCATGACCGCGCGCGCATCCAGATCGGCCGCATCTCGGCCTTCGGGCTGCTCGAGATGTCACGCCAGCGGCTGCGGCCCTCCCTGCTCGAGCATTCGACCGAGACCTGCCCACATTGCGCCGGCACCGGCCGCATCCGCTCGATCGAATCGGCGGCGCTGCATGCGCTGCGCACCATCGAGGAGGAAGGCGTGCGGCGGCGCGCGAGCGAGATCGTCGTCAGCGTGCCGCCCAACGTCGCGCTTTACCTGTTGAATCAGAAGCGCCACACCCTGTCGGAGATCGAGAAGCGCTACAGCTTCTCGGTGACGATCGAGGCCGACGACGAACTGCATGCCGCCGATTGCGAAATCGAGCGCGTACGCGGCCGGCGCGACGACCGCGAGCGGCCGGGCCCCGAGCTGGCGCGCGCCTCCTACGAAGAGGTCTCCGACGAGGCGCCGGCCGACGAGGCTGAGGGCGGCGAGGATCGCGAGGCCGGCGAACGCACCGATGAGCGCGGCGAGCGTGAGGACGGCGAAGGCGGCCGTCGCCGCCGACGGCGAAGGCGCCGGCGCGGCGGCCGGCGCGACGAGGACGGCGACAGCGATCGTCCGCAGGCCATGGGCTCGGAGGATCAGCCCGAAGATCGTGCCGGACACGGCGCCAACGGTGCGGCCGACGAGCAGCATGATGGGCGCGATGAGGAACCGGTAGGCGATGCGCACGCCGAGGGCGAGCGCGGCGAGGAACGTGCCGATGACCAGAACGAGGGCGACCGAGGCGATGGCGAGCGCGGCGATCGCCGCCGCCGTCGCGGCCGCCGCGGCGGCCGCCGCCGCCGGCGCGAGAATGGAGAAGGCGAAATCAGCGACCACGGCGATCATGGCGAGGCGCCGCTCGCCGCCGCGGCGGTGCCGATCGAGGGCAGTCCCGTCGAGCGCATGCCGGAAGGCCACCTGCCGGTCGAACACGCACCCTACGATGCGTCACCGCCCGTCGCCCCGCCGGTGAACGTCGAGGCTGCACCACCGCCGCCGCCACTGGAACCGCCGGCTCCGCCTCCGGTCGTGGCGTCGGCACCTCAGCCCGAGCCGCCGGCGCCGCCGGTGCCCGTCATCGAAGCGCCGCCAGAGAAGCCCAAGCGCGGCTGGTGGCGCCGCTGAATCTTCATTCTCTTCCGGACCGCCGGCCTCCAGCCGGCATCATGATCATGAGCC
>WHTW01000112.1 GCA_009377525.1 Rhodospirillales bacterium | reverse complement strand
CTGACTAGCGGCAAAACCGGACATTCTTGCAGTGCCCTATGTCAGGAGGTCTGAACTTGGACCACCGATCAGCGACGTCCGAGATGTCCTTGGGTGGCTGGCTTTTTAGATCATCGGCCAGCAAGGCGAACAGCGTTCGATAGCTTTGACTGCCGAGGGTTCCGAGCCCCCACGTCACAACGCCTAGCGTGGCGCTTTCCCCAAGCTCAAAGAGCTTTTGGTTGTGGTTGTAGTAGTGGCTGCTGCCCAATGAGTACGTCGCCGTACTATCGGCCCCCAATACGATGCCCTCGGGGCTCACGTAGCAGGCAGCAATCGTCATTCGGTCGGTCCGTCCGTAGGCTAGGCGGCGGACCTCTCACCATCGCTGGCAGAGGCCACGCGGCTGGTAAGAAGAAGAAGCGAATCTTCTCTACCACCATCGGTGAGTCTCGCCAAGGACTATTGCATACGCCGTGATGACAAAACGCCTAGGTGCGTTTGCTACCTAATGCCGGAAATCTCGCCAAGCTCGTCGAGGATTGGCGCGCCGTGATGGGTGGGCGAGACCTCGCTAGCGCCTCTGCTGCGCCCGCCACTCCCATGCCGGCACGCAGTCGTGTGCATGCACGCCGCGGCGCTCGGCGGCGGCCTTCGCGTATTCGTCCACATAGTCGCGGCTGTACCGCACGAACGCCCAGGCCAGTCCCTCACGCACGAGGATAGCGCCCAGATCCTCGCCCGACGCTCGGCAGATGGCGACGATGCGGCCGTAGCGGTCGCGGTCCTTCTCCTGGCAGACGATCAATCGACCTGCAGTCAGCGCTTGCAGCCTGGTCGTGGCGAGGCTGCCAGCCGGCCAGCCATCAGGGCAAACCTGCTTGGCTTCGGGAGCGTCGATGCCCCATAGGCGATAGGTGACGCCGCCCTGCTTGAGCGTGTCGCCATCGGTGATGGTCTGGGCGGCGGCCGGAAGCGCAAACAGCGCGCAAGCCGCGGCAAGCAGTCGGCGAATGTTGCGAGTTCCTTCCCGCGATTGCGCCCGATGCCACAAATGGGGCGTTAGAGCGCTCTGCATTGCCCGTAGTATTGCGACGCGAGCAACGTGCCATCGAACGCCACAGAGCTGCGGGAATAGACGGCGTTGCCGTGCCGATCGATCACCGCCAAGTGAATAATTCCGGCTTGTGTGCGCTCGATGAATTGCACGCTCCCGAGGTCTGTTCGGTGGACCGCCACTTTTTCGGCCCCGGCGTTCCCGACGATATACGCGCCGCTTTCTGTCTCAAGGAATGTCACGTCCATCAGCTCAGGTCTGACCGCGTACCTGTCAGGACGCAGCGTGGTTTCCCGCCCGCCGTGATAGGTAGCCGCGGCGGTGAACTTACATTCCCACTTCACGGGCTGCGCTGACGCCGACGTCGCCGGCAGCAACGCCAAAGAGCCGCCAACCAGGCAAGCCAGAAACCTCATTGTCCCTTCCCTCCCGGCCGCCCTTTGTCGTTAGCGAGCACACTGCGATACGAACAAGCTTGACCGGGCCGGTGCGCCAATAGCGGGCTTCGCGGCGGTGATGACTAGTTTACTGTCACCCTTCTCGTTGCGATGGAGATGAAAGGTTTCGACTACGCCCAGCGGATAGGTCGCCACCAATACGACAGAACCAGATAGGCCCTCATTCGTCACGACATCGATTTTGGCGCCGTCCTGCCTCGCGGTGAATTTGTTGTAGTCAGTCGCATAGATGACATCCCACCGACCAGCCTCGTCCTGGATAAGAGATACCGAGCCTCCGGACACTCCGTCCTCTTCCCAGCGCGAAGCCCCATCCAAGATGTAGCTCCACCCTTGCGGCGCAGCGCACTTAAAGGCGAGCTGCGCCGACGCGGGCGTCGAGATCGATAGAACGATGAGCGAGAGAAGCCACCAACGCTTTCGCTGATCCACGGAATCGTCTGGCATCGCTCTTACCGCGCGCACCTGAAGCGCATGTTCACGCTGCCGGCCGCCATCGTTGAGCCGCCGATGCCGCCGCTGTAGCCGCTGCTTGGCGTCCCGCTGAAACCGCCGCCGAAGCTGCTCTGGTAGATGTCGCGGTCCTGTGCGCCGACGACGATCGGCCGTAGCCCGTCGCCCTGCTGAGCGCAAAACTTTCGCGCGTCATCGTGAGCTACCGCCATCGCACCTGTAGCGCCGCCTCTCGCTGGCGCTGCGCGCGCAGAGATTAGATAGGTCCCGTCTCCTGCATCCATGACCGGTGTCGCTGTCGCACATCCGGCTACCGAAGTGGCGCCGACCACGGCCAGACGGCAAATCCAACTTTTTAGCGTCATGGTCTTCCCCCCCCTCTCTATCTCTGCCCCATCGTCTAATCGTCCCACGAGCGCCCGCATTCTGCAAGCGTCGCAATGGTTGTGGCAAAGCTACTTGCCATTGCTCACGGCGCTTTCTTGCGACGGGTGAGTTGCCCCAGCCTCCGGCGCATGTGGCGGCGGATACGTTCATCCATATCGAACTTAGCGCGCCATCTGGTTTGGGCTATGGCTTCTTCCTTCGAGTACCCGCGCGCTTCACGAGCTACTTCACGCTCCTTGGCTTTGAGCCTTTCCAGATCAGTCGCCTCTAATCTGGCTCTGCGGCCGGTGCCGATTGTTGGAATGCCGTGCCGCGCGAGAGCCCGAATCAGGGTGCGCCGGGACCACCCCAGCAGAGCGGCGGCTTCGTTAAGTGAAAGCGCTCGCTCCATCGCGGCTTGCTTACCCGCCTATCAGCGAGAACGCGGCATCAAGCTTCAAGCGGTCCCAGACTTCCCGATTCCCGATGCGGGTGGCAACCGGCATCTGCCCTCGATCGACTAGCAGATCGAAGGTCCTCGGATCGAGGCCGACGTACCGGGCTGCTTCTTCCTTGTTCAAGCCTCGCGGCTGGATACCGCCCTCAACCTTCGTGACGCTTGATCGCGGAGGGGGCGCCGGACCGGTCACGCCAAGGTATTCCCGCACAGATGCCTCTTTGAAGAGCTTTCGTCGACCGACCTTCACAAACTCAGGAAGCTGCGAATAAGGCCGGTTCCTGAGCGTGCCGCGGGTAACGCCGAGCATCGCTGCAAAGTCGCCCTCGGTAACCAAGCCGAACCGCTCGAGGAGCTGTTGTGGGTCGACCAAGCCATCCATGCCGGGAAACCTGCGACAAGAGCACTGCAGGGTCTAGCATCCGCGTAACCGACTTTTGCCCATATCCCCTGTCGTCAGTGCAAAAGCGGCCGGCTACCAGGCGCCCCACTCTCCCGCTTCACGATCGACTTCGGATGCGCTGCACCTCTGGCGCAGGGTCGCGACGTAATCATCCGCCCACGCCAAGATGGCGGGCAACCGAGGAAGCGACGCATCGTCTGTCTGTCGAAGGTGCGTCAGCAGGCGGTCCAATTTTTCGGCTTCAACCAGTCTATCGGTATGCTCAGTCAAGAACGCGAGACGTTTTGAGAATTGCGCCCGCTCGAGTTCTTCCGCCCGACGCGAAGATGTGCGCTCGGCAATGCGCTGCTCTCGCGCCTCGATCGCCTGGGCATGCACTCTCGTGGCAGCGACGATGTCCGAAATGCGCTCCTCTAGCGGCTCCCCGGACCTGTCGCGCCATAGCCTTTGCCCTGGCCCGATGTCGTCGCCCAGGAGCAGCAAAAGGCCCCGCTGATCCTCAATAGCAGAGAACGGGACCTGCACGCCTGCCACTACCAAGGCGGTAGGAATGGATTGCGTAGTGACCGAAAGGCCCGCGTCATCGGCCGCCTCGAACAGCGCGTCCAGAATTGCAAGCGCACGAGGCACGTTCTGCGGACGGACGGCAACCGAGGCAATGCCGGCACCGATGACGGCCAGTTTCCCGCGTCTGTCGGGGGTGCTCTTTTCCAAGGCATCGGCCGTGCGCCTTGTGCACTCATGCTGGTGCTGGTCGTCTGTCGGCCTGGTGACTGCGGCCGGGGACCGGTTCGCGGGATGTCGGGCCGAGCGCGTGACCCAGATCTTTCCGGGCTTGGCCGGCGGCAAGGGGACAGTGTCGCGCTCGCGCCGCTGGGAACTCTTTCGCCAATGCCCGAGCGACGGCAATGGCACGTCGTACTCGCGACACAGCCTTTTCAGCCTCATGCTGGTCAGCCGCAACTCGGCTGCCGCAATGGCTATCGGTTTCGTCCAGACGGCCGCGTAAAGCTGGTCGCGGGACAACTCGATATGTTCTGACATGAAGCCCCCTCGCGCAGCGCGCTCGCCAGAGTCGTTCTTGACTCACTGGCGCGTTTCGGAGGGTCGGGGGCTTCCCTCGCGTCTGGAAGCCTAGATCGATTCCACGGGTAGAAAAACGGCCCTAGCGCCGGCCTGCTGAAGCGAGGGTAGCAAGGAACGCGGCAACATGATCGGCGCGCTGGTCGCCGTCCCGCTGAAGGCGATTCGCCCACCGCTCCAGCGACCATTCGCCTTTGTGGCTGTTGCAGGGCCAGCACACGATAGCCCGGTTGCTGGAGTCGCCCAGCGTGCCGCGGCGCTTGCGGGACCGGATATGGTCGCGGGAGGGCGAGTGCTCGGGCTCGATCATCGCCCGGCCGCAGTAGGGACAGGGCAAGCCGATCGCGGCGACCAGCACGGCGCGGCGCACGGTGTGGGACATGGTGGAGCTCTACTGGTGCGCGCCCCCCTCGATCAGAACGGCCAGCGATGCGGGGCCGGGACGCCAGCGCCATGGCAGGCGCCGACAAACGACAGCGCGCCCTCGACGTAGAACAGGGCGGCCACCAGGGCCGCCCCGAAGATCAGAGCGCGCATCATGCCGCGTCGTCCGGGTTGAGGCGGACCACGTTGGCGCCCTCGGGCTCGCCATCCGGCTCCGGATCGGCTGGCGCGCCGCGCGTCATCGCCATCACGGCCTTTTCGATCTTTTCCAGTTCGGCCGCTAGGTCCTCGGCGTGCCGCTTGATCTGGTGGGCCAGATACTCGACGCGGACGCCGAGTGTCTGACACTCCAGATCGTCGCGGGACCGGTGCGGGGTGCCGATATGGTCGCCCAGCATTTCCAGAAGAGCGGCGGCGTGGCCGATGTTGAAGCGTTCATCGTCGGCGGCGTCGCGGGCCGCCTCGATCTGCTTCGCCCATCGGCTGGGCGAGGGGTTGGGGCGCGTCATGCGGCGCCCCCGTTCACTGGCGCGAAGGACTGGCGGCGCGCACAGCCGGCGACGTAGCGCGCCATCCGCTGGGCAACGCGCTCGCGCTGGTGACGTGGCACCTGCCAGTCCGCTAGGATCAGGGTTTGCAGCAGCGTGGCCTCGTCGGCCGCGTGCTCGACCGGCACTTCCAAGAGGATCGACAGCCCGGCCGCGATCGAGGCGCGCGCGGCGATGCGGGCATCGTAGTACGTCCCACGGCGCGGATGATCGAGAGGCAAATTCTCGTACCACATCCATCTAATGGGCGCGTTCTTCTCATCGTCCGACACCGGCCACGGACGCTGGTTGTAGGCCACAAGAGCCTGCACGACGGCAACGAGATCGGCCGGTGTGAGGCGCCAACGCGCCAGATCCATGCGCGCCGCCTTGATGGATGCCCCCTCATGGAAGGGCTTGCCGCAGCGCCACGCCGCATGGATCGCGTTGTGGCAGGTATCCTCAAGGCCGCGCACCGCGGGCTGCTCGCCAGCGAGGAGCAGCGGGAACATGTACGGGCGCCGCGTCATGATGCACCCCCGCCGTTCGCGGCAATCTGCTGCTCCAGATCGCGCACGGTGTCAGCAATCGCCTTGATTGCGAGCGGCTCATTGATGGCCTTGAGCTTGACCACGGTGGCCAAGGGATTGTCCGCGCGAGCGGCGAGGATGTGGGCGCGGAGCCGTTCGTAGGTCCGCACGCTGGCAGGGCGTGCCTCGCTATAGTTGGCGATGCTGCGCTGATACTTGGAGCTCAGGTGCCGCCATTGATCGAGCGTCAGCGCGGCGCGCTCTTCCTTGAGCGCAGTCGGCTTTGCGAGCAAGGCGAGGCTGGCAGTCAGAACGGCCTGCAGCCCCGTGGCCCCCGTGCCGGTCGCACGGGGCTTGCGGTTGGTCTTGCGTGCCATGGCTAGGCCGCCTTCCGGACGGGCGCCGGGGCACGGGCCTTGAGGGACGTGTAGGCCGCTTCCAGTTCGGCCACGTCCAACTCGATCATGTCGACGGGCACGCCCACCGCATCGCCCGCGCGGATTGCGGCGCCGTGTGCGTCGGACAGGTGGTCGAGCAGGCCGGCGACCTGATCGACGGCGTTCGTGTCGTGCCGGTCTACGTCGGTGCGGGCCATCTGGCCGGCGCGGTAGTCGTCCATGGCCGATACCAGCGACAGGCCGGCGAGAACCATTGCCGACAGCGCGGGCTCGGTGAAGCCCTGCCACTCGGCCAGAAAGGCCGACTGCGCGCGAGCCCGGTTTTTGCTATACAGAGATGCCATTGCGATTGTCCCTTCTTTGCGGTTGGTGCTTCGTCTTTGGCTGGCCCGGTCGGCGTTCGCGCGCCGCCGGGCCTCTTGCTATCTGGGTCTTTCACCACAGATGGGTATATGTTATCCTTTATGTTGCCCTCGTCAACAATAAAGGATTGCCAAAATGCCGAAATCGGAGAAGGTTGCAGCAAAGCGCGGCCCTGGTCGGCCGGCTACAGGCCGTGACCCCATGATCGGCGGCCGAGTGCCACAGGAGACGATTGATAGGGTCGATGGCTGGGCGAAGGCGAACGGCCTCACCCGATCGGCAGCACTCGCGCTGTTGCTCGAGGCTGGGCTAAAGAGCCCGCCCAAGATCAGGGGGAAGAGCTAAGGACGCCGATGGGCAAGAGCCTCACCATCCGGCAGGCCGCCGAGCTAATGAACGTCTCGCCACGTCTCATTCACAACGTGCGCAAGGTGATGCGCTCGCAACGTCGCGACTTAATCGAGGCGGTGGAGCGCGGAACGATGACGGTGGGCGAAGCCCTGCGCACTCTCGACGGTAGCGCAGAGCCGCCCGATCGTGTCGCCCGGTTCAAGGCGATATGGCGCAATTGCACGCCAGCGGAGCGGGATGCCATCGCTGCTTGGATTGCTAAGTGAGTGCAGTAATGCACTTCCCCTCGCGTTTTGTCGGGACGCTGAGCGCCCGGATCCAGCCAGAGCCCAAACCGCTGTACGAGTCAGAAACCGGCCATAGCGGCGATCTGGCTATATGAACTATCCTGCGTGCCCTCGCGTTTTCTAAACGCGGCCCCCTTCGGGAAGGAACCCGCTTCATGCGCACTCAGATTCTAGCGGCGATGTCGTTGGGCCTGCTCTTAGTCGGCTGCCAAGGCACCCATAGCCAGAATTCGCCCGTCGCTGCACAGTCGGCCAATTTGGTTTGCGCCGGCTACGATTTGCGCATCGGCTCGATAGCCTTCAACGATTGCGTCGCATTCCAAGAATCTCGCAATCCAGGCCAGTCGGTTCCGCCCTATCGGATGGACCAATACAACAATCGGGTCGATGCCGAGGGCTATCGCGTCGATGGCACGGGGCGCCGCATGCCCGTCCAGAGTCCATACGATACCCCCGCCTCTTCAAGCCAGACGGTCTTGCGCGACGAATACGGTAACCGCTATGACGCGCGGGGCAACCGGATTTAAACTTGCGGCGCATATAATTGTTGCCGGGTTTCCTCCAACACCGATCGACCAAGGCCCCTTGTCCCAGCAACCGCCTGGAGCCGACGCCGTAGAATGCTCATGGCCGACCAAAGCGAAAGGTCCGCCCGTCTCCTTGTGCGGGCACTGTTCTATGCGACAGATGGCGAGCCGCGTTGGTGGGTATTGCCCGCCAACCTGAATGACCTAACAAGAGAGGCCGTCTCGGTCGCCGTCGCCCGGGGCTGGATGCTCGATCGTGGCGACAGCGTCAGCCTGACCGATGCCGGGCGGGATCTGGTCAAGAACCGGTAAGCCTGGTCCACACTACCTCGTAGAGATGCGACCCGAAGCAAGCGCGCCGAGGTAACGCCAAGCCGCGAAGGCTGGTAGCCTCCATACTTCGGCAGCGAAGGGGGGAAAGCGACATGGCAGACAAACCTGACGAGAAGCCAGCGGCGACCGTAGAACAGAAGCCAGTCGTGCAGTCGGAGTTAATTCCGAGCCAAGCTGACCGCGTGTCTGGAATTGGCAGCTTGGGCGCACCGTTCATTTACACCGACTGGATAGGCAGCCACGGCCACAACGCTGGGGTTGCAACCTTCACGCTGGAGGCTCTTCGATATATGTCCGTTGGTGACCAAACCATTCGGGACCGCGTGGTCGTGGCCCACCTGCGGATGCCACTTCACACGATGATCGCTTTGAAGCATTCCATTGAACAAGTGGAATTGATGCTTAAGCCACCTGCGAGCGAAGAGAAGAACTGATTGCATTCTCTCAGATGCAGATCAGGTAGTTGCCGATGCGCGACGACTGCACGACGCTGAAGGCGCCGGACGTGCCTGAGGCAGAGACCGAAGCGTTGCCGCTGACTTGGATGGGGGCGTTCGCTCCGAGGACGTGAGCGTGGTCTTGGGCCGCAACGTTCAAGCCGCCCCCCTGATCGCCACGTGAGACCGTGGCATTAGGACCACCCATGCCGAGACCAAGGGTGAATGCCGTACCTCCTAATCCGTTGGTGAACGCGGTGCCGGAGACGTTGGTGATGGCAGTGTTCGATTGGCTACCCAGCGCCGCGCCCAGCACGCCACCACCAGCGAGGTTGCCAGCATCGGAGCCGCCCATGTCGCTCTTGCCCACCACGGCGCGGCCGCGGAGGTCGGGCAGGTTGAAGGTCGTGCTGCCGTCGCCGACGCCGTAGGTCGTGCCATAGGCCGCGAAGAGGCCCGCATAAGCAGTACGGCTCACCGCCTGCCCAAAGCCCAGCAGAGTGCCGCCGCGCGCGGTCGAGCGGCCCGTTGGCACCCAGTCGCCGGTCGTGTCCGGGCGGCCGAGGATGCGATAGGTGCCACTGGTGCTTTTGTAGGCGACGCGGAAGATTTCGTCGGCCGCCCACAGGCCCGCCGGCACGACGCGCCAGGCCCCCGCCGAGTAGTAGTGCAGCGGGACCGCGCCCAGGGCATTGACGTTCAGCGTCGGCGCGTTGCCGTTGGCGGCGTTGAACTCCACGAGGTGCGTGGCGCCGTCGTACAGGGCGCCAGGGGTCACGGAATATGTGAGTGTAAACGCAGTGGAACTTCCGCCCGTCGTCTTGGGACTCTGCTGGTTCACGTAGCGTTTCACCGCGCCCTGGTGGGCTCGCAGCACGTCGTTTATTCCTGCCGGCGACATGCCTTCAGGTGCCCCCTCAGGGGCCGCCATGGAATTGCTGCTGTCGTCTTCCGTCCAGCTGCTGCTGAAAATGTCCATTTGCCGAGTCCTACTGCTGAGGGGAGTCGAATAGATGCGGCCTGAGGCTCGCGAGGATCTCGATGTAGCGAGCCGGGTCAGCCGTGCACGTCGCCTCGATCAGCGGCGCGATTTGGCGGCGGAAGTGTTCTTGCAAGGCCGCGGTGTCGTCTGCGGTGAAGTCGACGCCGTCCCAGACGGCCGACGATAGCGACAACGGCTGCACGGCAAGCGGGCCGTAGCGGTCCAGGTCGTTCATGGTGTGCGGTCGGATTCTCATCGCGCTTGCTCCTGGTGAGGGTCAGAAAGGGCCGCGCGAAAGGGCGTGGCGAAGCAGGGACGCCAGGTCCGGCGGGTTGTCCATCATGCGTTGGAGGTTCTGAGAGCTGAGCGGCACGTCGGCGCTCGGCTGCCATACTTGGGGCTTGCCGTTGAGGGATTGGGTGATGGGGTCGGCCTCGCCGTAACCGCCTGGGATGCCCTTGGCGCCCAGCTGACGCACGAGCCAGGCCGCGCCATCCATCGGTGCGCCCAGCATATCGGCCACACCCTGCCGAGAAGGCACCAGGCGAGCCGCGTAGTCTGCTGCCGCGCTTCCCAGCCTGTCGGCCGGGCAGCCAGCCGGCAGGGGTGGGCAGGCTGAAACCGGGAGGCGACGGCGCCTGCGGTCGTCGCATGTTGAAGCCGGGGGCGGCGGCCCGCTGATCAAACGGCGTCGGATCGTATGTCAGGGATCTATCGCCCATGGTCCGCACACTTGGGTTTCTCGACAGCGAATGCTGCGAGCCCACCTGTGCGGCCAGGATGGATGCGGACGCCCGTTACGCTCGGCGGCAGCGATGCGCCCGATTTGATCTGCCCGGCGGCGGCAGCGAATTAACCTGGCTCGCAGTTTATCAGGCGTCGCGATGAATCTCCACCGATTGTGCAGGACGACGCTCAAGCGCGGCGCGTAGTTCCTCGATCTCGACGGCCTGCCCTTGGTTCTTGGCTTTCAATGCGGCGATGGCGGCGGCCTGCTGTCGACACTTCTCGCGCAGCAAGCCGACCACGAGCGATGGCAGCATCTTTGGATGCTTTTGGTCCTCGGGCCTGTCGCTCATCGTGCCGCCGCCTTCCGAGGAAGCGGCGCGCGCGAGGAGGCCATGCAGAGATCGAGCAAAAGCCGCTGCAGGGCCGGAAGCCCGTCGCTCATGCGCACGGCGTTGGCGTCGTTGTCCGCGAAGATCACGGCATGGCGGCGCCGCTCGGCAATGGTTGCCATGTTGTCGGCGGTGAAGCAGCACGTAACTCGAGCCGGCAGGCAGAGCGCCGACAGCGCGGCCCTGATCGACAGCGCGGCGGCGTAGTCCGCGCACAGCACCTCCGCGCGGCCCGCCCCCATAGTGAAGGAAGCGCCGGCCGTCCTGCCGCCCGACAGGAAGCGCGCCGTACCGTCCGCGTCGATCTCCTGCAGCGATACCGTGCGCCCGTCGAGCCGCATCGGCACCAGCAACAGGCCCTCATGCACCAGGCCGCGCAGCGTGGGGAAGCCGATGCGGTCAAGGTACGGGTGCGTCTCTGTCGCCGCCTTCCTGATCTTGTGTTCGGCCGTCTTCGCTGCCCACGCTTCTCGCGCCTCGATCTCGGCCGCGGGCTCCTGCTTGTCGTTCGCCGCTGCAGCCGGCGCATGTCCAACGACCAGGCGGGGCATCTGGACGGGCTGCCGCATCGCCTTGTCGATGCGTGCGGCCAGCGCCTTGTCAGTGCAGACCAGCTCGGGCACGTCGGCCAGGTCGAAGCGGGCCGCGCGCCAATCAACGATCACCGCGCCCCGCCGGCCATCAAGCAGCCACGCCAGCGGGTCCGGATAGATGCGCACCGCCTCGTCATAGTCGCGGCCACGGTCAAGCCATTCCCTGCCCAGGACCGTGCACACGCCCTCGCGCGTCCTGCAGGCCCGCGACCGGGGCGCGACAGCCACAAGGTCGAGCAATCGGCCATCCTCGAAATGCGGTACGATGATCGCGGGTTTGCCGCCGGGCTCGGGCGCCCAGTGGTGCGCGTCATAGGCGACAAACTCGACGCCGAAGATCGGGCCGCCGTCTTGGCGCAATCCGCAGGCGTCGAGCGCGCCGGCAAGATCTTCGCGCCGCGCCTTCCGGTGCGCTTCCACCAGCTCGAGCAAGAGCGGGGAGATTTCAGGCCGCGGCGGCATTCGCCGGCCTCTTCTTGGAATAGCGCGCCATCTCGTTCCGACAGAACCGCTCTACCTCCAGGGTCATCAAAGCGGGGTTGTGCGGGAGGTCGTCATAGGAGCGCGACGGCCAGTGACCATAGACGCCCTTGAACAGGCCAGCGGCCCAGCGGCGCCCAGCCTCAACGTCGCCCTTCTTGCGCTGCGTCGTGAAGGCCAGGAACGACAGGTAGGCGTCAGCCTGATCGCGCAGGATCGCATGGTTGCCGTAGTCGAATTTACGCCCGGTGCGGGCGTTCATGCTCAGGAGTTGGGTGACGCCGTTGACATGCGAGACGCCAGACGGGCGGCGCGGGCGCTCCCGGCCGCACGCAAGGCAGGCCGTCGCCCCAGGCGGCAGGATGGCGCTGCAGCCGAAGCACACCAGTTCCTTGCGCTCCTCCGGCTTGACCGCCGCGCGGGCCGCGCGGTCCTTCTCGGCGCTCTCGTCCAGCCGGTCCACACCGTTGGCCCAAAACTCGACGGTGTCGGTGAGGAAGCGCAGGGCGTTGCCGGTGTGGTCGATCACCAACGCCTTGTTCTTGCCCGGCGCTGATCGCATGACGCGGCCGAGCTGCTGAATGTGCGTGGTCAGCGACTTCCGCAGCGGCCGGCAGAGGATGCAGGCCAGCACGTCCGGCACGTCGAAGCCCTTGGCGAGGGCATCGCAGCTCACGAGGCCGGTGATAGCGCTGTCGGCCTTGCGAAACTCCGCGATCTTCTCGCGGCGCTCGCCGTCGTCGTCGTGATACGAGATGTTCGCGAAGTTCAGTCCCACCTCGGCAAAGGCCCGGCAAATTTCCTCGCCGTGCGCCACCGTGCTCGAAAAGACGATGGTCTTGACCGGGCCGCCGAAATGCTCGTGCGTGCGCTTGATGTACTCGGCCACCACGTCGCCCACGATCTTGACGCCGGCACGCTCCAGGCCGGCGTCATCCCACTCTCCGGTGGAGCAGACGGCCACGCCGCTCGTGTCGATCTCAGTCGCCACGTAGATCAGCGGTCGCGTAAGCAACCCGCGCTCGATCAAGGCATCGGTGGTGGTGGCGTTGACGATCGCTGAGTAGTACTGCCCCAGCCCCTTGGTGAACGGGGTTGCGGTCAGGCCAATGACGGCGACGCTCTCGGGGAGCGTAGCCAGCCAGTCCAGCGTGGATTGATAGAGGGTGTGAGCCTCATCGATCAGGACGAACCGCAGGTCGCGCAGGTTGCGGTCAACGTACCCGCCATTGCCCAGCCGTCGTCCCAAGGTCTGAGCGGACACGAGCTGCACCAGGCTATGCGGGCGCGACCGCCAGTGCGTTGCCTGCATCACACCGTGGTCGATGCCGAATCGGTCCATCGCATTCGATGTCTGGTCGATCAGCGCCGTCCGGTCGGTGACGAATGCCGAGCGCGACCCTGCCCGCTTGGCAGCGTCCATCAGGGCAAGGCCGAAGATCGTTTTGCCGGCGCCGGTCGGCGCGCACATGACTTGCCGGCGGTGGCCCTTGCGGATGTTCTCGCGGGCACTGTCGAGGGCGGCGGACTGCCAGTCGCGCAGCACGATCTCCTCGGCCTCGACGGGGAACAGGTCACGCATCGTCGCGCCCCTTCCACCCGGCCGACTTGGCGCGCTCTCGCCACATATTCTCCCGGAATTTCAGCGAGGAGTTCTCCTCCGCCAACGCAGCGATGCGCTTGTCCAACATGGCAACCTGCCGTGTCAGCCGCTCGTTCTCGGCCGCGAGCTCGGTGCCGCCGGACAGGGCAATGCGCTCGTCCCGCTCGATCTCGAGGTCGCGTGCCGCTGCAATGGCCTCGGCCTCATAGTCGGGGTCCACATACTCGGGATCGGCAACGCGGCGCACCTGATGGCCGTTGGCCCTGGGCGTGCCCGGGGAGCCGATGCGCCCCGTCTGCATGGTCGAGGTCGTGCCATGCCGCGTCGTGTACTTGCGCTCACTGTAATCGGTTACAGTGAGAGCCCGGCATTTGCCGACGAACGGAGCGCCGACGCGGCACTGCCGGGCGATCTCCCTGTCCGACCATACCGACCATTCCGCATCGGCCAGGAGCGTTCGCACCGCGCGGCGCTTGTCCTCGTTGGTGCGCCGCAGGCCGTGTTCTTCGTTGGCCCCGACGCTATGCAGGATGGCATCGCGCCTGGTGCCCTGCCTCACGTCGGCGTCGATCTCCTGCCGATCGGCCTTCGCCGTGGCGCGGTAGCGGTGGAAGCCGTCAGCCAGCCAGTGGTCGTTGCCGTCGTAGTAGACGACGATTGGCGGGAAGGCCACGCCGTCCTTGATGGCCGCCGCGTAGTCCTCGATCACGTCCAGGTCGAGCTGGGCGCGGGTCTGCGTACCGCCGTCGATGCTGATGATCGACAGCGCCAGCCGCGAAAATTCCCGGCCCGACTCATGATCATGATTCTTACCTATGGGGGCGGGGGCGGGGGTGTCAGTTATATTGGGGTTCAACTCAGACCCCTTTCCCGGCGGCGGCCGTGTTGGAGGGGAAGCAGTACAAGCTGGGGTCGTTCTTCCCTCGGCCGCCCGTGGCGATCTGCTTCAATTCGCCGAGGTGGCAAGCCTGCCGGATGGCGGCCCGGTAGCGATTGCGTCCCCATGAACCGATCAAGCGGGCCTCGGCCATGGCCTGGGGGACCAGGGCGAAGGACTTGCCCGGCAGGGCGCCGTGCGCGTTCCTCGCCATCGTCAGCAGCGCGAGCGTGTCGGTATCACCGGCAGCCAGTAGCCGCTCGACGGAGTCGCAGGGCAGGAAGACGGCGGCGCTGCGTCCGGCCACCAGCAAGCGGCCTTCCTCGCGGTATCGCCACACGCTGCCTACGGTCCTCTGCACCTCGGCATCGGGCAGCGGGTCAGATAGCTCTGCATTGCAGCGTCGGACTTGTTCGAGCAGGGCGTCGCGATCGACAACCGCATGGGCCAGCTCGCGCGCCAGCCGAAACATGGTGTCGTTGCGGTTGCCGGGCTCTGCCTTCTCCGCTGAGGCACGATGTTCAACGTCATGATGTCCGCGTGCACCGGGCTCGAGTTGAGCAACGGCGCCCTCCCGGATCTTGGGCAGGTTGCGAAGATCACCTAGACCGCCTCGCAGGAAGCGATAGCGGCCCCCAGCAGGTCGTTCGGACGGTGGGGCTACTGCAAGGCCGCCCTCGCCCAGGATGTCGATGGGGTGGTCCTTGTCCGGCCTGATGCGGCGGCGTTCGCCAGTGTGGCGATAGTACAGATGCGCCTTGCCGCTGGCCGTCTGCACGATGACCGGAGAGTCGCCGTAGGTGTTGACCGCGTGCTGCACCTCGGCATCGGCCGTGCTGTCGATGTCCACCACGGTCAAGCCGTTGCGCTGGCCGCACCAGAAGCCCAGGCCGGGCGCGTCGGCAAATCGCGGCCTGTTGGCGAGATCGATTGCAGCACGTCGCCCGAGGCGAGCCGGCTGGCTGACCAGTGGTCGCTTACCGTCCACCCCGCCGAGCGGCAGGGGGACGATGCCAGCAGCGACCCAGGCGGGGGCTGCCTCGGCGTAGGCGCCGGCCATCACTGCGGCGCCTCGATGGCGGCAAGGAACGTCGCTGCCGTGTCGGGATCAATCTCACCGCGGCGGCGGCGATCTCGAATAACCAGCGCCGTCAGCATGTCGAAGTCAGGATTGCGGCGAGGGATCGCGGGCCGCGTGTTCCGCGTCGAGCGCGGCCGAAACGCGATCACGTTGCTGGCGTTGTTCATGTCCGCGCCTCGGTGCAGAGGCCGGCCAGCTCAGCGACGACGCGGGCTGTGGCGGCGGCAAGGCCGAAGCGGCGTGCAATCCGACGCTCGGCATATGACGGTGGCGCGGGGCGCCAGCGGCGGCGGGCTTTACGGGAGGGCCGCGCGGATGTATTGATGGTGGTGTTCACTGCTGATCTCTTTCGTCTGAAGCCCGTGCAAGGGCGGTTGGACACGCAAAATCGAAGCGCTCGGAGTTTCCACGGCTCCGGGCGCTTCTTCGTCGTGGGGGATGTGCGGCAGCACTAAGCGGCTACCTGTTCGCGGGCGTCGGGCAGGCTCTCCTGCCACGCGGCGATGATGCTGGCGGGCCAGCCAACAGAGTTGGGGCCGAGCCTCTTGGGACTCGGAAACTTCTTGTCCTTGACCCGGCGATAGATGGTCCGCTCAGACCAGCCAGTGGCTTCCTTCACCGCCGGCATGCGCAAGATGGGATCGATAGGCTTGAGGTCCAAAGTCGTGCTCTCCTTGCAGATTGCAAGGCGCACGCTGCCAGCGCGTGACCCCCTAGGACATACGGCCGGAAACCAGCGGTCGTTTAACCCGTTTCAGGAGTTTCAAAATCTTTGGGGAAGAAATCTTTGGGGAAGTAGCGGCGCAAATCTGTCACTCGCCTCTCATCGATGATGGTGCCGCCGCCCTGCTTGCGCCACCTCTCATGGGCCGCCAACGCCCAAGCGGCCTCGATCGTTTTGACCAGAACGGAAAGGCCGTACTTGCCCAACACCACGGTCCTGAATTGGGCTGCGGTAAGTTGGAGGTCGGCGGCGGCGATGCGCTTGATGCTTGGCGCCACCGCCTTGGCAATGGCCTCCGCGCTCAATTCTTCTGCCGGATAGTTCGCGTCGGAGAATGGCTGAGCAGCCTGTGGCTCCTCGATGGCCTCCGCGCCGTGCCCATCGTCGTGGCTTGGCTCTGTCACAGGCGGCAGGTTCGTCAACGAGACCACGACTCCAGACCAGCGGGCGCTGCCCAGCGTGAGGCTATCGCCCTCGATCACGGGGCGCAGCATCGTCAGCGCCTCCCTGTCGATCGTCACGCGGTTTCCGTTGGCGTCGAATCCCTTGACCGTCACGTCATCGCGCCCCAGGAACCATGACGGGTTATCCTCGTGGTTGGCGCGCAAATAGCCTTCGCTGGTCAGGTAGGCGAGTTCGCGCGGGCCATCGCCCAGCACCATGTGTGGTGCCTGCCAATGGCCGATGATCTCGTCCCGGTCGATGTAGAGATGCACCCAACGTCGGTGGAAATCTTGCTCCTCGCCCTGCGTATAGACCGTAGCCGCGATGTCTTCCTCTTCGATTGAGAAGTCACCACCAGCCAGCCAGAAGGCGTGCGGCGTGATCTCGTCAACGTCGTTCAGGAGCCGGTTGCCGGGCGGATCCAACTCCAGCGCGGCCGGTCTTCCCCGCGTCGAGAAACGCCCGCCCACCAGCGCGGCCCGTAGGCACCTGAGCGGTGCAAGAATGTCAGGTGTCATCAGCATCAGCCGTGCGTCCTCGATCGTAAGGCTGTCGGCTTTGGCCCGGTCATACGTCCTGAGCCAGACGCAGGCTTGCGGGATCGTCCACCGCACGAATGCGGGCGCTGGGGGCGCCTTGGGAAGGTTCTTCCGTCGTGATGTTCTCTGAACGTGGCCCATTTGCACCTCCGCTGGTGCATCCGCAAAGAGAGGGCGGCACGACGGGCCTTGTGCGGAACAAGGCTTTCGAGCCGTCGCTCTAGTCGTGCCAGCGCGCATGATACCCGCCCAGCTTGTGGGACGCCATCGCACGCCAACACCCGCCACGGGATAACGGGGATTGCTCGGCGCCCGCCTTCACTCCTGCCGCGCCACCTCGGCGTCTATCAGGTCGGCCCACCACGCCAGCATCTTCCGCCGTTCTTGGATAAATGCCGCGTGGTCAT
The DNA here is from genome assembly GCA_009377525.1 of Rhodospirillales bacterium. Taxonomy (GTDB): domain Bacteria; phylum Pseudomonadota; class Alphaproteobacteria; order Reyranellales; family Reyranellaceae; genus Reyranella. The sequence goes on along the minus strand of WHTW01000112.1, from coordinate 8,090 downwards.
AAGGCGAGTTGCCGCGCTGGTGCGCCAATTGGATCTCGACATGCTCACGGGCAGAGCCGTTCTCTCGTAGCAACGTCGCCGCTGTGCCCCTGCATCCGTGCGGCGTGAACCGGCCGCCGTAGCCCGCGCGCTTGAATGCGTGGCGGATCGTCTCGGGCGCCATCGGGCGGTGCACGTCGCGCACGTTGGGGAAAAGCCTGGGGGCGTTGCCGGTGATGTTGCGCAGCTCTTTCAGCAGAGACACGGCCTGCGCGCTCAGCGGCACAATGTGGGGGCGCTTCTTCTTCATCCGCTCGGCAGGGATGCGCCACAGCTCGGCCGGCCAGTCGATCTCATGCCACCAGCCCCCGCGTAGCTCGATCGTGCGCAGCATCGTCAGCAACAGCAGCTCGACGGCAATTTCCGTGACGCGCTCGGCGCGCCCGCCCGATCGGACGGCGTGCAGGAAGGGGCCGATCTCGTGACGAGCCAGGCGGCCATGGTTCTGGCTGTTCATCTTGCCCAAGGAACCGCGCAAGCTGGGCATGGGGTCGATCGGCATCTTGAACGTCTGCACGGCATAGCGGAACACGGCCGACAGGAAGGAGCGGCCATGGTGCGCGGCAGTCACCGATCCGCGCCCCTCGACCTTCTGAAGAACCGTCAGCATGTGCACCGGCATCAAGGTCGCGATCGGCAGGTCGCCAAGATCCGGGAAGGCGTCACGCTCCATGAAGCCCATGAAGTTGCGCCGATAGCTCGCGCCCCAGGCCCCGCCGCGCTTCTCGACGTACTCAAGCGTGACGGCGCGGAAGGTGGTCGCGGACGATTGCGCGGTCTCCAGGCGCTTCGCCACACGCACGAGCCGAGGATGCTGCCCCGCTCGCACCTGGCCGCGCCACTCAAGCCGAGCCCGGCGCGCTTCCTCCAGCGTCATGCGCCCGCCCTCGATTCGCTCCCGTCGTTGCTCGGGCGTCTCACCGATCGGCGGCGCGCACCACTCACCAGCGGCGAACAGGTTTTCCTTGCCGTTGATCCGGTAGCGGTAGCGCCAGAATTTCCGGGGCTCGGCGTCGGTGCTGGCTGGACTGATCTCCACGGCCAGGCCAGCATAATCAGGGATGCGATAGCGCTGGGCGCGCGGCTTGGCCTTGCGGATCTCGGCGTCCGTCAGCCGCTTCCGTCGCCTGCTCCCCTGGGCCATCTCCCCGCACCCGCAAAAGTACCCGCTTTGGAGTGGCATTGCGTGGCAACCGCCGTCGTCCGCCGGCAGCGTAACAAGCCTCCCCGAGCCTTACCGCGCCGCCACTTTGGCAGCCTGTGGCATTGAATGGCAACGCTGTCTCAGCTTCTGTTCATGAAGCTGGTGTTCAACCGCCTGCCCGAGCGCGTGCCGTGGGCGATGCGGCCGGTGGCCAAGATGATCTCCAACGGCGCCGACAAGGCCCTGCTCGGGCCGCAGATCACCAACCACTTCGCCTTCCTCGAGAGCGAGCTCCACAAGCGCGAATGGTTCGCCGGCGCCGAGCTCACGGCGGCCGACGTCCAGATGAGCTTCCCGATCGAGGCGGCCGACGCGCGCGTCGGCTTCGCGGGGCGGCTGCCCAAGCTCAAGGGCTTCGTCGACCGCGTCCAGGCGCGGCCGGCCTACAAGCGTGCGCTGGAACGCGGCGGGGCCCAGACCTTCCTGAAATGAACCCGGTCGTGCTAGGTCCGATCGAGTTCTGAAACAGGCTTTCCAAGGAGCGAAACCGTGGCCCTTCCCGTCCTGCTGCGCGACAACCTCTCGATCCCGGTGGTCGGGGCGCCCTTGTTCATCGTCTCCAATCCCGACCTGGTGATCGAGCAGTGCAAGGCGGGCATTGTCGGCGCCTTCCCCGCGCTGAACGCGCGGCCCAAGGAAGTGCTCGAGGAATGGCTGAAGCGCATCACCGGCGAGCTCGCCGAGTACAAGGCGAAGCATCCGGATCGGAAGGTCGCACCGTTCGCGGTCAACCAGATCGTGCACGGCTCCAACGACCGCCTGCAGCACGACATCGATCTCTGCGAGAAGTACAAGGTGCCGATCCAGATCACCTCGCTGCGCGCGCCCGACGACGTGGTGAAGTCGGCCAAGCGCTACGGCTGCCTGGTGTTCCATGACGTGACCAACGTGGTGCACGCCAAGCGCGCGCTGCAGGCGGGCGTCGACGGGCTGATCCTGGTGTGCTCGGGCGCCGGCGGCCATGCCGGCCGGCTGTCACCCTTCGCCCTGGTGCCGGAAGTGCGCCAGTTCTACGACGGCTGCCTCCTGCTCTCGGGCTCGATCGCCAACGGCGCGTCGGTGCTGGCGGCGCAGGCGGTGGGTGCGGACCTCGCCTATGTCGGCACGCGCTTCACCGCCAGCAAGGAAGCCAACGCTACAGACGGCAACAAGCAGTGCATCATCGAGTCGAGCGGCGAGGAGATCGTCTACACCAACCTGTTCACCGGCGTGCACGGCAATTACCTGAAGCGCAGCATCGCCGCCGCCGGCCTCGATCCCGATGACCTTCCTGTGGCCGACAAGAGCAAGATGAACTTCGGCTCGGGCGGCAACACCAAGGTCAAGGCGTGGCGTGACATCTGGGGCGCCGGCCAGGGTGTCGGCCAGATCTTCGACGCCCCGCCCGCCGCCGAGATCGTGGCGCGGCTCAAGGCCGAGTACGAGGCGGCCCGCGCCGCCCTGTTCGCCGGCGAGACCGTGCCGACGAGTCTCAAGCAGGCGGCGGAATGACACTGGGGACGCGCCCTCCAGTGGCGCGTCTTATCATGCTCATACGGACCGCCGGCATCCTGCCGGCTCATGATCATGTGGCCGGCCGGAGGCCGGCGGTCCGGAAGACCATGACGCGCCACTTACGACGGAGTTTACTCCGTCTCTAGTGGCGCGCGCCCAGCGATGATACGTCCTTTGCCAAGGCGGCGGTCGCCCTGCTAGGGAACGACCCGCATGATCCGTAGCCTCTATGACTGGGTGATCCGGCTCGCGGCTCACCCGCGCGCAATTCCCGCGCTTGGCGTCATCTCCTTCCTGGAAAGCTCGGTCTTTCCCATCCCGCCCGACGTGATGCTGATCCCCATGGTGCTGGCCAACCGCGCCAAGGCCTTCACCATCGCGGCCGTGTGCACCGTCGCCTCGGTGCTGGGCGGCCTCTTGGGCTACGCCATCGGCTACTACTTCTTCGAGACGCTGGGTGAATGGGTGGTGAGGACATACGGCCTGCAGTCGGGCCTGGCGGCCTTTCGCGCCGGCTTCGAGCAGTACGGCATCTGGATCATCCTGATCAAAGGCCTCACCCCCATCCCCTACAAGCTGGTGACCATCGCCTCGGGTGCGGCGCACTTCGACCTGTTCACGTTCGTGTGGGCGTCCATCGTGACGCGTGGCGCGCGCTTCTTCCTCGTGGCAGCCTTGCTGTGGAAGTTCGGCGAGCCGATCCGCACCTTCGTCGAGAAGCGCCTGACGCTGCTCACCTGGCTGTTCCTGATCGCGCTGATCGGCGGCTTCGTCGCCTTCCGTTATATCTTCTAGGGCGCGCGCATGACCCTCACCGAACGCCTTCCTCTTCCCAGCAAGCTCGGCCTTCTGGCCGCGCTGGGCAGCGGCGCGTTGCTGGGCGGCGCCTACTACTTCCAATACGTGGTCGGCCTGGCGCCGTGCGAGATGTGCTACTGGCAGCGCTGGCCGCACATGGTGGCGATCGCCGTCGGCCTGCTGGCGCTCGCTTCCTTCGCCTGGCCGCGGCTGGCGCTGGTGTTCATGCTGACGGCGATCACGGCGCTGATCGTCAGCGCCGGCATCGGCGTGTTCCATGTCGGCGTCGAATATCACTGGTGGCCGGGCCCCCAGGCCTGCGCGGGCAACGTGCCGCGCGGGCTCTCGCCCGAGCAGCTCAAGAAGTACCTGTTCGGCGCCAAGATGGTGCGCTGCGACGAGACCGCGTGGGCGATGTGGGGCATCTCCATGGCCGGCTGGAACGCGATCCTGTCGGCGGCACTCGCCTTCCTGCTCGCCTCCGGCGTCGCCAACTGGGTGAGGTCACGCCGATGAAGACCGGTGACATCCGCAATCCCGGCGATCCCGAGCCGCGCGAGCTGATCGAGCGCACCATCCGCGTCGACCAGGCGGGCGAGTTCGGCGCGGTGCGCATCTACCAGGGCCAGCTCGCGGCCCTGCGCTGGACCGGCCGCGCCAACAGCGAGGCCGGCCGCAAGATCGCCGCCATGGCGCGCGCCGAGCGCGTGCACAACCAGGTCTTCGACCGCCTGCTCGCCGAGCGCCGCGTGCGGCCGACCGTGCTGCAACCCTTGTGGAGCGTGGCGGGCTTCGCGCTCGGCGCCGCCACGGCGCTGATGGGCGACAAGGCCGCGATGGCCTGCACCGTGGCGATCGAGGAGACGATCGACGAGCACTACGCGCACCAGGCCGCCGCGCTGGGCGACGACGAGGCCGAGCTGCGCTCGACCATCGAGAAGTTCCGCGCCGAGGAGATCGAGCACAAGGACACCGCGCTCGCCGCGGGCGCCGAGCAGGCGCCGGCCTACGAGGCGCTGACCGGCGCCATCAAGGCGGGCTCCAGGCTCGCGATCTGGCTGTCGACGCGAATCTAGCGAACAACGCTCTTGGTCTTCCGGACCGCGCGCATCCACGCCGAATCGACCGGAGGTCGATTCGGCTCACGACGCTCATGCGCATGAGCGAGGCGGACCTGCCTGCGCGAAGCCGAAGCGGCTTCGCTTCGGCGAAGGCAGGGGCTCGCGGTCCGGAAGAGCATGAGTCCCCAGCCGGTCAGGTCTGATCCAGCTCGCTGTCCCAGTACAGGAAGTCGCGCCAGCTTTCGTGCAGGTAGCCGGGCGGGAAGCCGCGGCCGTTCTCCTGCAATTCCTGCGTCGTCGGCTCCGACGGATAGCGCTGCAGGATCATGCCCGACTCGCGCAGGAGCTGGTTGCCCTTGAGCAGGTTGCACGGGCTGCAGGCGGTCACGACGTTGATCCACGCCGTGCGCCCGCCGCGCGACTTCGGCACGACGTGATCGAAGGTGAGCACGTTGGTCGCGAAGTCGCCGCCGCAATACTGGCAGTGGAAGCGGTCGCGCAGGAACACGTTGAACCGCGTGAAGGCGGGCCGCCGCGCCGCCGGCACGTATTCCTTGAGCGCGATGACGCTCGGCAGCCGCATCTCGAAGGAGGGGCTGTGGACCTTGCGCTCGTACTCGGAGATCACGCTGACGCGGTCGAGGAACACGGCCTTCACCGCGTCCTGCCAGGACCAGATCGACAATGGAAAGTACGACAGGGGCCGGAAGTCGGCGTTGAGTACCAGCGCGTGGCAAGACTCAAGGCCCGGCGTCACGGCTAGCCTCGCGGCCGTTGAGAGGGACTACTGCGGAAGTCGAGTCCGTCGAAAGCCCGGTCGAACATGGCGCGCATTGTGGCAATTTTTTCCTAAAACACAACATGTCGATAGCCGGTTCATCTCCCTGCCATCGAACGATAATATCGGCGCAACCGGAGGGAACCTCATCGTGGACACCGTCACCAGCATTCGCCCTGCAGCAAGTTTTCCCCTGCCCCAATCCGATCTCGAATCGCTCGGCTTTCGCAAAGGCCAGATCGACCGGCTGATCGCCCTGATCGAGCGCCATATCGCGGAAAACCGCTATCCCGGCTGCCAGATCGCGCTCGCCCGCCATGGCAAGCTCGCGCTCTATAAGAGTTTCGGCAACGCGATCACCGATCCGAAGCCGCGCGCAGCGGCCGACGACACCCTGTGGCTGCTCTATTCCAACACCAAGGTGGTGACCGCGGTGGCGCTGTGGGCGCTGGCCGAGCGCGGGCTGTTCTCCTTCGCCGACAGGATCGCCGATCACGTGCCGGCCTTTGCCAGGCACGCCAAGGGCAACATCACGGTGCTGCAGACCATCACGCACCGGGCGGGTTTCCCCAATGCGGTGGTCGGCAAGGATGCATGGGCCGATCACAAGCGCCTGCGCGAGGTCGTCTGCGACTTCCCGCTCGAATGGACGCCGGGCTCCAAGGTCCACTATCACGGGCTCTCCGCACACTGGACGCTCGGCGTGCTGATCGAGGCCGTTACCGGCAAGGACTTCCGCGACGTCATCCGCGAGACCGTGGCCGCGCCGCTGGGGCTTGGCAGCGAACTCTTTGTCGGCCTGCCCGAGGCCGAGTTCGGCCGCGCCGCCGACATGCACGAGCCGGTGCCGAACGGCGAAGGCATGCGCCGCGATGCCGATGCGAACTCCGCCGAATGGCGCAAGGGCGGTGCGCCGGGTGGTGCGGGCTACGGCACGGCGCGCGCCATGGCCGCGCTCTACCAGATGATGCTGGCGGGTGGCGAGCTCGACGGCACGCGCATCGTGAGCCCGCGCACCCTGCAATACGCCATCCGCAACCACACCGGCGATCTCGTCGACGAGTACATGGGCATGCCCATGCATCGCGGCCTGGGCCCGCACCTGCGCGGCGCCACGGCCAACATCCGCGGGCTCGGCGCCTTCGCCAACCCGGGCACGTTCGGCCATGGCGGCGTCGGTACGTCGTACTGCTGGGGCGATCCGGAGTCGGGCGTGTCGTTCGCCTACGTCACCAACAACCGCATCCCCGATCCCTGGCACAGCAAGCGACTGGACCTCGTCGCCAACCTCGTGCACTCGGCGATCTTGCCGTAGCGTCGTTCCTAGAGCGTTTTCCGATATGGTGGAACCGCTTGCGGTTCCACCATATCGGAAAAGCGCGCGCGGGAGATCGGGGTTTCAACGGGCACATTCCGTTCGGCTGATTCCAGCCGAACGGAATGTGCTCTACCGACTGAGCCGCTCGCGCTCGCCCGCCTCGGCGCCCAACGCCGCGGCGGCGAGCGCCAACGATGCCACGGAGAAGATCATCACGGCCGCATAGCCGCCGGTCCAGTCGTGCAGCAAGCCGCCGATCCAGGCGCCAAAAAATCCGCCGAGGCCCATGCCGACGCCGATGAAGCCGTAGATGCGGCCGAAATGCGCGCCGCGATAGCGCAGCGTGGCAAGCGTCGAGATCATCGGCCCGCGCGAGCCCATGCTGCCGCCGAACAGCAGCACGTAGAGCCAGAGCCAGAGATCGTCGCCCGGCCCGCGCACCAGGGCAAGGGCGCCGACGCCCGCGATCGAGCAGGCATAGGCAAGGATGGCGGCGATCTTGCGACCGCCGCGATCGGCAAGCCACGAGAAGCCGATCATGCCGAGCGGTGTGAGAAAGCCCGCGACCGCCAGAGCGCGGGCGGCATAGGCACCGTCGATGCCGTGCTCGAGCAGGTAGACCATGACCTGCGGGAAGAGCGAGAAGATGCCGAGCGAGGTGAAAGCGAACGATGCGGTGAGCATCCAGAACGGCCAGTCGCGCAGCGCCTCGCCCACGGTCGGACCGGGCGCGGCCGACGCGCGCGCCGGCACCAGTCCCGGCGCGCCCCGCGAGATGCGCCGCCACGGCAGGACCAGCAGCAGGGGAATGAACGCCGCACTGATGATGGCGAACACGACATAGGCGTGCCGCCAGCCGTCGGTCGCGATCAGATGCTGGGCAAGCGGCAGCATGACCATCGTGCCCACACCCGCGGCCGACCACGCCACGGCCAGCGCCACGCCCAGCCGCTGGGCGGGGAACCAGCGGCCAAGCAGCGAGGCGCTGAGCACGCCCGACAGCGAGGCGCCGGCGAAGCCCATGACGATGCCGAGCGCGATGTAGAGATGCCAGATCTGGGTCGCGAGCGAGGCCGAGGCGGTGGCAAGCGCGGCGGCAATCATGCCCGTGACGGTGAGCGCGCGCAGACCGAAACGGTCGACGATCCAGCCCGAGACCGGCGCCGCGATGCCGCCGACCAGCAGCGCGAAGCTGTAGATCAGCGTGACCGCACTGCGGCTCGCCTCGAAGGCACCCTGCAGGGCGGGCACGAAGACGACGAAGGCGTCGCTGATCGAGCGGCTCGCCACACCCAGCGCGAAGCACAGCGCCACCAGCGCCCAGGGCACGAACCGCGTCATCGCAGGGGAATCGGGTGAGTTAATTTTCATGAGATGAGGCTGACGAGGAAGTCCTCG
>WHTW01000111.1 GCA_009377525.1 Rhodospirillales bacterium | reverse complement strand
GTGGTGAAGACATAGTCGAACTTCTTGCGCACCTCGTTGATGGTGGCGACGATCGTGGCCTCGATGTCGGGGACGATGCGGCATTCACGCACCTGCACACCGAGCGCACCCAGCTCGGCGGCGAGATACTGGATGTTGGAATCGCGAGTCCGTCCGCTCAGGATTTCATTGCCGATGACGACGATACAGGCGGTCACAGTTTTTGCCGACTCGGACATTGCCACGCTCATTTCCCTTTTCTTTCAGGACACTAGCGGAGGCCTGCCGGTGGGCCAAGCGCCGCACGGCCTTGTTACCGCCGGTATCGCATGCCAAATATGGCGCATGAGTAGTCCCCGCGATTTTATCGACGACAGCGACGACTATTGGCGGCGCGACGAGCGCACGATCAAGATCCACGGGGCCGAGGGCTTCGAGGGCATGCGCCGGGCCGGCCGCCTGGCGGCCGAGACGCTCGACTTCATCACGCCCCACGTCCAGCCCGGCATCAGCACCGCCGAGCTCGACAAGCTCTGTCACGACTACATCCTCGACCACAAGGCGATCCCCGCCCCGCTCGGCTATCGCGGCTACCCGAAGTCGATCTGCACCTCGATCAACCACGTGGTCTGCCACGGCATCCCGTCGGACAAGCGCCTGCAGTCGGGTGACATCGTCAACATCGACGTCACGGTGATCCTCGACGGCTGGTACGGCGACACCAGCCGCATGTTCTTCGCCGGCGACGTCGGCGTGAAGGCGCGACGACTCTGCGACATCACCTACGAAGCGATGATGCGCGGCATCGCCGCCGCCAAGCCGGGCGGCCGCGTCGGCGACATCGGGCACGCCATCCAGAGCTTCGTCGAGGCGCAGCGCTTCTCGGTCGTGCGCGACTTCTCGGGTCATGGCCTCGGCCGCATCTTCCACGATGCGCCCAACATCCTGCACTACGGCAAGGCTGGCACCGGCCCGGTGCTGAAGCCCGGCATGTTCTTCACCGTCGAGCCGATGGTGAACGCCGGTACCTGGCAGGTGAAGATCTTGAGCGACGGCTGGACGGCGGTGACGCGCGACAAGCAGCTCTCGGCCCAGTTCGAGCATTCGGTCGGCATCACCGAGACGGGCGTCGAGTTCTTCACCCTGTCGCCCAAGGGACTGGCCAAGCCGCCCTACGATCTGGCGGCCGTGACCGCCGAAACACCGCGCACGGCCCTGTCGGCCTGAGGCCGGCCCGCCAAATCTCCCTGTAACGGTCTGCCCTGTCGGTTCGTCCTCCAGGGCGTGGACCGACGTTCTGAAGCCAAGACCAGGCGCACTGCAAAGGCCGTCGCTGCGAGCGACGACGCGCTGTGCACGCTCCTCTCGGCGGGACTGCGTGTCCGGGCCGGGGAGGATCGCTGGCGTGTCATCGGCAATACCCTTTCTTACCGCCTGCTGCTGCGCGAGGCCGGCGGCACCTGGAACCGGCTCGACCAGTGCTGGGAATTCTCCGGCGACGATCCGACCACTCGGCTCGCCTCGGCGCTCGAAGCCCGGCCGGCCGGCGTCGGCCACAACGCCGCCGCTCCCGAGCTGCAGCCTCACTATCACGGCCATCGCGGCCGGGTGCGGGAGCGCGTCATGAGGGCGGGCGCGGAGGTGCTGGAAGACTACGAGCTGCTCGAGCTGCTGCTCTTCTATTCAATCGAACGCATCGACACCAAGCCGCTGGCCAAGCGGCTGCTCGATCGCTTCGGCACGCTGGGCGACGTCTTCGCCGCCGAGCACGCGCAGCTGCGCGAGTTCGACATCGACCAGCGCACCCTGGTCCTGTTCAAGGCGTCCCGCGAGGCCGGCCGGCGGCTCGCCGAGCGCAAGGTCAAGGACATGCCGGTGCTGACCAACTGGCAGCAGCTCATCGACTATTGTCATGCGGCGCTGGCCCACGAGAAGACCGAGCAGTTCCGCATCCTCTTCCTCGACCGCAAGAACGTGCTCATCGCCGACGAGGTGCAGCAGCGCGGCACCATCGACCACACGCCGGTCTATCCGCGAGAGGTGGTGAAGCGCGCGCTCACGCTGAACGCCGCCGCGCTGATCCTGGTGCACAACCATCCTACTCATCCCCGCTGATCACGCTCATGCACGCTGAAAACCGTTGAAGCACGGCAACTTCGGCTTGTTTGGCGGGACCTGTTGGCGGCATAAATGGGAGCGGTTTTTCGCGGGATACGAGGGCTTGCCGCCCCCAATAGCCGACCCCAGCATCTGCGTAACCGCTCCCCGTTGGGAAAGGTGGTGAGAAGGATGGCAAATCTCTCCGATGCAGCGATCCGCCAAGCTCTTAAGCGGGTCGAGTTGGACGCCAAGCAAGAGAGCCTGGCTGATGGTGAGGGCCGCGGCACTGGCCGACTCGTGCTCGCGCTCAAGCCGATGCCAACGCGCGTCACGGCCGATTGGATGGCGCAGCAGTGGCGTGACGGCAAGCGGAGCAAGAAGAAGCTCGGGTCGTACCCGTCCATGTCCCTTGCCCAGGCCCGAGCGGTGTTTCAGCGCGACTACGCCAACGTCATCCAGAAGGGTCGTAGCATAAAGATCGCCGGTGACACACGGCCAGGCAGCGTGGGCGATCTCTTTGAGGCGTACGTCAAGGCGCTCAAGGATGCCGGGAAAATGTCGTGGAAAGAAACGGAGAAGGGGCTCAACAAGATTGCCGATACGCTTGGCCGCCATCGGCCGGCTCGCGAGATCGAACCCGACGAGATCGTAGAGCTGATCCGGCCGATCTACGAACGCGGCAAGCGCGCTATGGCTGATCACGTACGCGGATACATCCACGCGGCCTACAGTTGGGGCATGAAATCCGAGCACGACTATCGCGCCACCTCACCGCGGCGCTTTCGCATTGCCTACAATCCTGCGGCTGGTATTCCGACCGAGCCGAAGGTGCACGGCACGCGCTGGCTTGACGAAGACGAGTTCGTACAGCTCTACAAGTGGCTGGAGTGTCCGGATGTGCCGGTTCATCCGCCGTACCTCCGCGCTCTCCGGATCCTTATGCTCACCGGCCAGCGCGTTGAGGAGATGGCACGGCTTCATGTCAGTCAGTGGGACGCCGAGGAGCGCATCCTCGACTGGTCAAAGACCAAGAACGGGAAGCCGCATGCGATACCCCTCCCCGATTTGGCCGTCGAGCTACTGGAATCCATCAAACCGAACGAGCACGGATGGTTCTTTCCGTCGATGATGGAGCCGAGCAAGCCCGTCTCCGCCGGCACGCTCTATGCTTTCATGTGGCGGCAGCGCGGCCGCGGCGTCATTCCAGTCGTCACCAACCGGGACTTGCGCCGGACGTGGAAGACGCTCGCCGGGAAGGCCGGCGTGCCGAAGGAGATCCGCGACCGCCTGCAGAATCATACGCTGCAAGACGTAAGCTCGAAGCACTATGATCGTTGGCAATACATGCCGGAGAAGCGCCGGGGCATGGATACTTGGAACGCGTTTGTAACGACGCTCCTCGCCAGGGACCACGCCAAGATCGCCGCTTATACAGCCTATGCCGCCGAGTAGACCCTAGGCTTGTCCTTCGGCCTTGGCTGCGAACATGAGAGAGCCCGGTCCGGCGCAGCCGGACGCGCTGCTATGGCAAACCAAAACACAATAGGAATGGAATTCAACAATCAGGAGGCGTAATACTTGTTGAACTTTCTAACCAAAAGAAGCGAAAGGCTTCAGGGGCCATGGAAACGCTGCGGCAGAAGATTGCGGGCAAGTTCCTCGCGACCTTGCGCGAGGGCAAAGCTCTGGATGAGGGCAAGCTTGAGCAACTCGAGAAGCTACTTGGTGATAGCAAGAAGCCCAAGTCAGACGACTTCATCAAGATCTTCACCGCTCCTGCGGGTGGAGATGTGAAGTGATCAAGCTCGAAAGCGCCCACATCGAGGAAGTGCGGGGCATCCGCAAGCTGGATATCGACTTCGGCAAACAGACCTTCGCCATCTCCGGTCCCAACGGCTCCGGCAAGAGCGGCGTTATCGACGCAATCGAGTTCGGCCTCACCGGCGATATCGGGCGTCTTGCTGGTCGCGGCACGAAGGGGCTGTCTGTCGCCGAGCATGGCTTTCTGGTACTTGGCCTCCGGGTACACGCGGAAGACCTGAGCGAAGTCTTCGATGTGCACCGGATCTCCGCCCTGTGGGCGATCAAAGCGTTCGATGGCGAAGGCTTGCCCCTTGAGATTTCCTACCCCTTCAGGAAGGTTTCCGATGGCCGCAGGATCGATCAACTTAACCGCAGGGACATCCATGCCGATAAGCCCAGCAAGCGTCATCATCGAGAACTCGTTCTCGGAAACTCCTTCGAAGCGGTTTGAAGGCAGCTTGACGATCCACGATCCGCCGACGCCTTTTGCAGGGATCGTCAGCTTGCCGGAAGCTTCGCTGATAGCCGAGAACTTGAGCTGAACTCCGGCGAGGGAAAAGCGCAGGGCATCGTCATGCCCACGACCATCATGATCATCATCATCGGCGGCGGCATCATGTTCGCCGGGCGGCCATGCGTGGCCGTCGGCGGGCCGGACGCTGATCGCGCCAGGCAAGTCCTGACCAAGGACCCAGAGCAGGAAGAATTCACGCGCGGGATTGATTTCCGCGCGCTGAGCCAGGTACTCGCGCAAATGTCCCTCTGGCAGCAGATTCGAAAAGTAGGGCAGTAGGCGTGTGCTCGTCGGCTGAAGATCGGTGATGAGTTGACCGTGAGCGTCCTTGAAGCCAAGTCCAAGGGTCGGGCGTTGCTCGTCCTTGATATACGCTTCGTTGAACGCAAAGAGCGTCCGATCATCGGCAAAGCGGGTGATCGTGCCGATGGGGTCACCGTGGAGAAGAACTTCGAGGACGGATACATCAGCCATTGTCGTCCTCGTCTAACGTATAGGCAGGTCGCGTGCGCTCCGGGGCCGACGGCGCCGTCGCGCGATGGGCGATTTCGTTGCGGGTAGCCTTTAAGTGTGCAAGGGCATCGCGGACAGAGTTGATGGCGTGCGGATCGCCTAGGTAAGCCTGAATGGCTTGATTGGCTGACCGGATGACCTGCCGGTCGCCCTCGGAAAGCTGAAAGTGCGGCAACTCCCGGAGCTGGCGCTGAAGCTGTGCGATCTCTTCAGGTTTCAAAAGCAACGCGGCCCGGTGCTCAGCGACCGTTTTTGCAAGTCGATGTAGATCGCGAACGGCAAGCTGGGTGCGGATTGAACGAACCCGCTGGCGCGGGATTGGGGTGAAGGGTTAGAGGGAAGGCGTCCCGTCTGAGAGGATTGCGGTTGCGAAGCCCAACCCTCTAGACAGGAGCCCCCGATGGCCGAGATGAGCCCTCTACGCCGCCGCATGATCGAGGACATGACCGTCCGCAATCTGTCGCCGGCGACGCAGCGATCCTACCTGTATGCGGTTACGAAGTTCAGCCGATACTTTAGCCGCTCGCCGGATCGGCTGAGTGTGGAGGACGTCCGCGCCTTCCAGGTGCATCTGGTGTCGACCGGCATTTCGTGGCCGGCGCTGAACCAGACGGTTTGCGCGCTGCGGTTTTTCTATGGGGTGACGCTGGGGCAGGCTGAGATCCCGGAGCGCATCGCCTACGCGCGCGAGCCGCGCAAGCTGCCGGTGGTACTGAACGCCGATGAAGTCGTGCGCTTTCTCGAGGCGGTAGCGAGCCTGAAGACACGCACCGCGCTGACAACGGCCTATGCAGCGGGGCTGCGGGTGTCCGAGGCCGCTGGCCTCAAGGTCTGTGATATCGACAGCGGCCGGATGGTCATCCGGGTGGAGCACGGCAAGGGCGGCAAGGACCGCTACGTCATGCTGTCGGCGCAACTGCTCAGGATCCTGCGAACCTACTGGCGGTTGGCCCGCCCCAAGCATTGGCTCTTTCCCGGTCGGGACGAGAGCAAGCCAATCGACGTCCAGGTGCTGCACTCCTCCTGCCGCTCGGCCTGTGCCGCAGCGGACTTGGCCAAGCGCGTGACGGTGCATACGCTGCGCCACAGCTTCGCCACCCATCTGCTGGAGAACGGCACCGATATCCGCATCATCCAGGTGCTGCTGGGTCACAGCAGCCTCTCGACCACGGCGCGCTATACGCGGGTCTCGAACGCCTTGATCCGGCGGACCGAGAGCCCACTCGACCGGCTGACACTGGAGGTCGTGCCGCCCGCCTGAGCAGGCGCGGCCATGGCAGCGCGATTGGAGATGGCGGATGTCTTGCGCCGCCACGGCGACACCTATCGCCGTGAGCACGACGGCCATCTCGGCCGCGTCGAACGGCGGGTGATGAGCGCCATCGAGTTATGTCGCACGGCGGCGCTGGGAGGCCACACCGAGGGCTGCTCCGAGTGCGGGTTCGTCCGCTGCGCCTATAACTCCTGCCGCAACCGGCACTGCCCGAAGTGCCAGAGCCAGGCCCGCGACGACTGGCTGGCGGCGCGCCAGGCCGAGCTGCTGGCGGTGCCGTACTTCCACGTCGTGTTCACGCTGCCGGCACAGGTCGCCGAGATTGCGTTCCACAACAAGGAGACGGTCTACGCCATCCTGCTGCGGACCGCGGCCGAGACGCTGCGCACCATCGCCGCCGATCCCAAGCATCTCGGCGCCGAGATCGGCCTCCTCGCCGTGCTCCATACCTGGGGCCAGAACCTGCACCATCATCCGCACGTCCATTGCGTCGTGCCGGGCGGCGGGCCGTCGCTCGATGGAACACGATGGGTCGCCTGTCGGCCCGGCTTCTTCCTGCCGGTCCGCGTGCTCTCGCGGCTCTTCCGCCGGTTGTTCCTCGACGAGCTGCGGGCTGCCTTCGAAGCCGGTGATCTCGGCTTCTTCGGCGAACTCGCCGGCCTTGCCGAGCCTGCCGCCTTCGCTCACCGCCTCCGCGCAGTGCGTCAGGTCGACTGGGTCGTCTATGCCAAACCGCCCTTCGGCGGCCCTGCCCAGGTGCTGGCCTATCTCGGCCGATATACCCATCGCGTCGCCATCGCCAACTCCAGACTGATCAGCGTGACCGGCACCGACGTCACCTTCCGCTGGAAGGATTATCGCCACCACGGCAAGTCGAAGCTCATGACGCTCGGCGCCGACCAGTTCATCCGCCGCTTCCTGATGCACACCCTGCCGGACGGCTTCCACCGTATCCGCCACTATGGCTTCCTCGCCAATGGGCACCGCGCGGCCAAGCTCGCACTCTGTCGCAGGCTGCTCGATGTGCCGCGCCCGCTACCGACCGACGAACCGGCCGACGACACCGTCCCGCCGCGCCAATCCGAGCGGTGCCCGTGCTGCGGCGGCGCAATGGTCGTGCTCGCCATCCTGCCAAGCCCAGCGCCGCGTCGGCCATCGTTCCGCGATGACAGCTCGTGATCGCTCGCCGAGCCGCCAGCACGACCGTTCTCGCCCCAGGCGCCGTTCGCGCTCGCGGGCATCGTTGCGCCCGCCGATCGAGACTCCAACCGACACTGCCCGGCAATGGCGCGCAGCGAACTCGACGACACGTCACAGTGCCGATCTGCCGCCACCAATCGTCCTCGCCCATCGAAGGCAACCGGCCGAGAGCATCGCACGCCTCCGACCACAGGCTGTCTCGGACCCACTGCCGTTGACACAATCCCCATAGCCGTCTTGCCATCCCGCGGCTTCGTTCAATCCGGCTTCAATGAGGTCGCGATCTCGCCTCCGCTCGCGTCTCGGCCCGCCCGCGCGACCTCACAGAAGCCTCCTGATTCCAGCTGGGCGGAATGTGCTCTAGGCTCGATGCGGCTTTGGGAGGAAATGAAGTGAAACACAGGACTCTTTTGGCGGCGGCCAATGCCGCAGCGCTTGGCCTTGTCGGCTCGCCGACCGACCTCG
Source organism: Rhodospirillales bacterium (assembly GCA_009377525.1). Lineage (GTDB taxonomy): Bacteria > Pseudomonadota > Alphaproteobacteria > Reyranellales > Reyranellaceae > Reyranella. The sequence continues at coordinate 17,518 of WHTW01000111.1, read as the reverse complement.
AGGCCACCATCGTCGCCGATTGCAAGAAGTGGGCGGAGGTCATCAAGGACGCCGGCATGCGCGCCGACTAGGACATGCCGCTCGCGACGACCCGGCAGGGCAGTCTGCACTACGAGATCGTCGACTCGGTGGCGCCCTGGCGTGCGCCGCGTGAGGCGATCCTGTTCCATCACGGGATCGGCGCCAGTGCGGCGATCTGGGCCGGTTGGTTCCCGGCGCTGACCGACGCCCACCGGCTGGTCAGCTTCGACATGCGCGGCTACGGGCGCTCGCACATCCCGGCGGCGGACTTTGCCTGGTCGCTCGACCTGATGGTCGATGACCTTTTCGCCGTCGCCGATGCCGCCGGACTGCCGCGGTTCCATCTCGTCGGCGAGTCGATCGGCGGCACGGTGGCGCTGGCCGCAGCACTGGCGCAGCCGCAGCGTATCGCCACGCTCACCGTCAGCAACGGCGCCCATCTCGGCGCTTCGATCCAGCGCGTCAAGGCCTGGCGGCGGCAGCTCGACGAGGGTGGCGTGAAGGCATGGTCCGACGCCTTCATGCGCGACCGCTTCCACGACGATGCGCTGTCGGCCGAACAGCGCGCCTGGTTCGCCGCGCAGCAGGAGAAGTGGCCGCAAGAGTCGATCCTCAACGCCCTTCGCGTGCTGATCGGCACCGACCTTTCGCCACGGCTGAAGGACATCGCCCATCCGGCGCTGCTGCTGCATCCCGACGGTAGCCCCTTCATTCCGGTGCCGGTCATGGCCGAGCTGCACCGGCTGTTGCCTGACGCGGAGCTCAACGTGATCGGGCATTCGCGCCATGGTTTGCCATATTCCCATGCCACCTTGTGTGCGTCGCTACTGCGAGCTTTTCTCGACCGGAGGCGTTGAAAGGAAGCCCATCGGACGGCTGTTGGCCGGTATCGCCGCGGTGGCGATCGGGTTGCTGACTATCGGTTGAGCCAAAGCGGCCTGGAACCGATCGTCCCGAAGATCACGCTGCGGTCCGCGGTCGATACCATTCCCATTGGCACGGTCGGCAGGCCGGCCGCGACGAAGTCTCGCCCTTCCTCCACACCCTGTGCGGACAGGTGCACGGAGAAGAGCTGGCCGGATATGTACGCCTCGTTGCCTGACCGCCGGCTGCCGAAGTCGCGTTCCTTCGGCGTCGGCACATCTTCCCGAATGGCAACGGCGCGTTCGGCATAGCCGATGATCTCGATGGTGCCGCCCGCTCTGCGGATTCCCCGCGCCGATGTCGGGAATGGCGAGGCATCGCGCCAGAGCTGCTGAACCGAGCCGTCGTTCTTCACGATGTAAGCCGCGGCATGCACCTCCGTGCTGCAGGCGTCTCGGCTGTCGCCGACGACGATCCAGCCATCGTCCGTCGAGACCGCATCCTCGACCTGGAACCGATCGATCCGCAGGCGCTTGCGTTCGTCGAGCGTGCCAACGTCGAGGAGGACGATGTCCGCCGCATCGCCTTCCCAGCATTGCTCGGCATCGCCAAGGCCGTTCAGCCTGTAGCTGTCAGGTCCGGACTTCGCCCACCGACCGCGATTGACGACGGCGAGGCCGGCCGCGCCTTCGAAGCGCAGATAGCCGGAGTTCAATCCCTGGCCATAGACCGTAAGCGCGAGGGACTTGCGCGCGATCTCCCGGCCGTTGCCGTCGACACGGACCAATGAAAAGTCCGTCTCGGCCTTCTGGCGAACAACGGGCCCAACCAGGGCCACCGCGGACTGATCCTGCGCGATGGCCAGGCCCATGACTGCCGAGTCCTCCGGCGTGTCGGGCAGCCTTTGCGTCCACAGGACCTTTCCGTCGGGCTGGAGGCCGCGCAGCATTGGCACGATAACGGTGGATGCGCCGGCTGACTGGGGAAGATATCCGCCCGCGTAGATCGTCTGTTCGGTGGCGGCGACCGGCCCGGCGCCGATCTGCTGATCCTTGACCTCCCATCTGACGGCCCCGTCGGCGGCCTTGCGCCGGATAAACGATTCGAACGTCTTTCCCATCCAGTGGCCAAGCGCCGATGAAACGAAATCCGCATCCAGAGGTGCCACCGAGACAATCGAGGCGCGTTCGGCCGAATCGACGTTGGCAAACGGACCGAGCTCGCGCTTGGCCGCCTGGGCAGACGCGTTGAGGCCGACCGATCCGTCACCCAGCACGACCAGGGCGGCCCAGAAGCGCGGATGCAGCAGCGGCCTCGGCGTCGGACCGTCGAGGTGCCGGCGGACGGCCATCGCCATGGCGTCGGCGATCGCGACATTGCCGCCGCGAGCCGTGCGGAAAGTATCGATGATCAGGTCGCGGGCGAGCGCGCTCTCGATCGGCCAGAGTGCCGCGATCATCGACGGCACGCCGGCGATGGCAAAGGATGTCGACAGGCCCTGGATGCCGCTGTCGATGACGGACGGCTCGTAGCGCGCGGAGTTGCAGGCCGACTGCACGACCAGGCGGGCCCGCAAGGGCAGCGTCGCGATCTGCGAGGCGGTCAGCAGGCCGTCGTTGAGGATGTCGCCGCCGGGCCGCGGCGTGAACACCAGGGACGGCTCGGCAAGTCCCGGCAGCTCTTCCCGGATCAGGCCATGCGTGGCGAGATGGACGATGTCGAACTCGGACAGCGGCTGCAGGCGGAAGTTCTCCTCGGTCGCCGATCGGCGTCGCAGAAGCCGCGCCTTGGGCTTGTCGAACAGACTTGCCACGCGCTGGACTTCATCGGCTGTCTCGGGAAGCTCCTGAAGCGAGCTGAGACCACCACGAGACGCCATTGCCGGTCCCAACGGATTGCCGCCCGGTGCGAGTACCGGATCGCCGACGCCGAGATAGTCCAGCGTCGCGCTTCTCCTTCCGGAGAGTCGCTTGGCGGCCACGAAGGCGTTGATCGAGCTGGTCCTGACGAAGGCATGGTCGCGGATCAGCCAGCGCGCCGCGCGCAGGTCGTATCCATTGCCCAGTACCGGGGGCATCTCTGCAAGGAGCGCGGCCGGCGGCACCTGTTCCACGGTGTCGGGCGACGAGACCAGATAGACACGCGGGCTTCGATGCAGGCAGTCCTCCAGTCCGCCGAACATCAGCTTGGCCAGGCGCACGGCCTGGGTCGCGGGAAACTGGCTGTCCGCCTCGTTCGAGGCCGGATGGGCCGCCGTCAGTGCCGCCATGAGAAGGCGGCCGTCGGTGCGGGCGGTGCTGTCCATCGCCTGCGTCGAGGACTGCGCGCTGTCGGCGCGGATGCAAACCTTGCCGATGCGCCCGAAGATCGGCGCATGCAGGATGAGCGCCTCGTCGGCCAGCAGCACCTGCCGCACCGTCGCCAGGCTTGCCACCGTGTCGACGGCGCCGTTCTTTTCAGTCAGCGCCGCCCGTATGCGCTGGAGCTGCCGCGTGAATTCGTTGCCGACATAGAGAATTCGCTGCCGTTCCCGCCCAAGCACCTCCCTGTCGCCCTCGTCGGATGACAGGACGCGCTTGGTCAGCGCGAGCATCTGTGTCTTCTCCCAGGCGGCCTGCTGGTACTGAATGGTCTGCAGGCTTTGCGTGGTCCGCTTGCCGTCGTCCGAAGCTTGGATGGCTTGGCTGGTAAGGGCGTCGTCGGCGCTGGTGGCGATGGTTCGGTTCAGGAGAGCGCTTGCCTGGATGATCAGGTCGTAGTCGGGCACCGCCTGCGCAAGCGTTGCCTCGATCGCGAAGTCCGCAAGGATGATATCGGCCCAGCGGGGCAGGGGCGCCGCATGGATGGATTTCCGATACTGCTCCCGGAGAACCGCCAAACGCCTCCTGGCAGCACTGACGAGGTCGCGCCGGGCTTCGTCGATCCTGCCTGCCGTGGCGAGCTGAAGGCCGATCGCCGCCTGGCCGAACGCCTGAACATCCACGATCTCCTCAGGATCCTTCGTCCAGCGCGGCGGCTTCGTCATGAGGTCGCCCCAGCCCGTTTTGGCCCCATCGCCGAGCATCACGCGGACGAACTCCTCGGCGAGCGCGAAGTTGAATTCGTTGCCGTCGGCGAAGTGGCCACGCGCCAGGATCTCGGCCTTGGCGGCCGTGAGCGGATGCGATTTCAGCAGATCGCGCGCCGTGTCGAAGCTGCCGCGCAACACCTCGAGGCCCAGCAAGTCGTTATAGGCGGACACCTGCAGTGCCAGCTTGTGCGCTGATCCGAGTTGCAGCCGGTCCAGCTTCGACAGTGCGTGCTGCAGGACCTTGGCAGCGCCGGCATAGTCCCTGCCGTAGGCCATGAGCTGGGCGCGCAGCCACAGGAACTCGTATCCCAGGAAGCTGTCCGATGAGATCGTCTTGAGCAGCGGATCTGCCGCAGCCAGCAGCCGCAGCGCGCGCTCGACGTCGTAATTCTCCAAAAACTGGGCGATGATCCGAACGAGGAGGCGACGCACTTCGGAGCGGTCCGAGCCCGTCAGCGAGAAGGTGGCGATGAGCGCCTTGTCCAAATGATCGCGCGATGCCTCGAAATCCGACACCCGTCTCGCCCGCTGAGCGGCGAGCAGCTGCAGTTCTGCGAACAAGAGCGGCTCGCTGCCCGCTGGGGCCATCTCCGCGATGAAGTCGGGAGCGAGGGACCTGGCTGTCCCCTGATAGTCGCCGGTGGCGACCTGATAGGGCAGCATCAGCAACAGATTGCGCGAGACACTCGAACGATCCGCGCCGGGCGTGCGCAGGAGTGCCTGCATGTCGGGCATGGCGATGGCCAGGATGTCTCGCGTGCAGTCGATGTCGAGCGTGACCCGGCAGACCCATCCGGCCAATTCATAGACAAACTGGCGCTCGCGCGGCGGAGCGGCCGCGACTGCCCGTTTTGCCAAATCGATGGCATCGACGTTGCGACCGTCACGAATGAGACGGCCGATGCGTTCGGGATCGACGAAGCCATGACTGTCAGCCTGCTGAGCCGTTGTCGGCGTCGGCATGCCTGCGACCACGGCGGCCAGAACGACAAACCCGCCGATCCACCGTCTGGCGAGAGCGGCGAGGGCGGACGTCATGGCCTGACGGTGAGCAGGAAAGCCCGTTCGTTCCCGGGCGGCAGGCCGACCAGGCGCCTGACGTCGGCCGATCGCGGGTCGCCGAGATCGTAGACCCGCACGAGCATGCGATCGCGATCGGCCGTGTCGAGCCTTTGCTTCAGGGAGGAGTCCACGATCACGCGGACCGGACGATCGGCGGTCTCGCCGGTGCCGAGGACATGGCGTTCGATCTCGCGGGACGTTGCGCTCCCGGCTTGGCCTGTCGTTGCAACGAGGTCCTTGAGCAGGGCGGTCGGCATTTCGACGTCGCGGAAGCGTTCGCCGGTCGCCTGACCGGGGGGCGGCGTCGTTCCTCGCATGCGGAGATCGGATGCCTCGAACAGGGGGCCGCGATCGTTGATCGTCACCATCGCCACCTGCAGCGGGCCGCCGCCGCTCATCATCTGCTGCAGGACCGGCATGCCTGCGACCACCAGGATCGACGCCAGCGCCGCCGCGCCGGCGATGCTCGTCCACTGCCATCGGCCAAGCGAGCGCCACCAGGCGCCCATCGCTGACGCTTTCGGCGGAGCGCCTGCCTTGAGGATTTGCGCCGTGAGTTGCTGCGGAACCGGTGGGCTCTCGCTGGCGGCGGCCTGCAATCGCCGCTCGAGAACGCGCTCGGCCGCCAGGGTGTTCTGCCTGACAAGCGCCGCCGCGCGTTCCGCGTCGTCCGGCGCCAGCCGGCCCGCCACCCAGTCGTCGAGCAGCCGCTCCTGGTCCGCCGACAGCAGAGTGGCATCGCGCCCGCGATTCGACAGGACGGCCAGCATGACCTGGTCAACGGCCTCCGGTTGGTCGCTTCCGTCGGGCGGGCGGGCGTTCATGGTTTGATCCTAGCATCAATCAACAGGACGGACCCGGACGGCATGTCGTTACGCCCGATCCGGAAAGAATTCCGGCGCAAGCTGGCGCACCTGCGCGAGATAGCGCGACTGCGCGCGCGACATCGCGGTCCTGAGCGCTCCCACCGACAGTTTCAGCCGCTCGGCGATGGTCTCGTTGTCGAGGTCGCGATGCAGCCTGTCGCAGACCAGCCTTCGATCCCTTGCCTCGAGCACGGCCCAGGCGCGGATGCCGATGTGCCTCAGTTCTTTGAGATGACTTGTCGCCGTGATCGTCTCGGCCTGGGCGCCGGAGAGCGGCTCCAGCTCCATCGTGCCGCCGACGGCTTCCTCGCGCAGGCGCTTGGAGCGGTGGAAGTCGGTCACGAAGTTGCGGATCACGCTGGAAAGATAAACCGGCAGGGAGCTGCCGCGCTGCCAGAGCTGCAGTGCCCGGAAGCCGGTTTTCAGCAGACGCTCGAAGAAGGCCTGGAAGATGTCGTCGACATCCTGCCCTCCCGTGCGGGAACGGATGCAGTGGTAAATCAGGCGGCTGTGGCGGTGATAGAAAGCGTCGATCGCCCCCGGAGCACCCCGCAGGACATTGTCGACCAGTTCGACATCCGATAGGTCAGCCGCAGAATTCAGCGCTCTCGCCAAGGTTGTCTCCGACGTTCAGCTCAGTCTAGCCGGCTGATTCCGAATACGAAATCCCCGTGTAACGTCCTGGTGCCGTGGCATGCGGGCGCGCAGCAGTGCTGGCACCCGGTTGCAGTGGCTCGCTCTGCTCTGGCGTGTCTAAGCCGGCCATTCTATGAAGTGCTTGCGTCGAACTCGTCCGATCAGGTGTCAGGATGCCTAAGATCAAGAATCTCCTACTCTGCGGTGCCGGCGTACTATTCATACTTCTCGCGGTAGCCGCATTCCGGAGCCCAGCCGGCGCTTGGCCCCTTTGCGTTGCAGGAATCGCGCTCCTGGTGCTGGCCCACATCGATCGGATTGCAGAGATTTCGGCTTCGGCGACCGGGGCCAGGATCGTACTTCAACAGGTGCAAGAAAAGGTTGTAGAGCTTCGCCGGTTGGTCGTTGTCAGTGCGAGGATGCACATGACCATGGCCCAGCGCATGGGCCGCTGGGGGCCAGCCTTTACGGCTGCAGAGATGGAAGCAATTCGACAGGAATCCGAAGACTTGATGCGCGAGGCCGGCGTCGATGAAGCTGACATTGCAAGCGTCAAACGGCGGGAATGGGATCGCTACGTTCATCTCGACTACGTGTTTTGGATCTTCAAGAACGTTAAAACAGGCGACGCGCGTGACGACAGGGACAAGGTGCGGAATGTTCAGAGCCCTGGCACGCCAGATGAAGTTGAAGCGTTACTGACCAAGCTCGGCGCCATGACCGAAGAGCGGCGGGAGCGTCTAGAGATGTATCGACACTATCTTGTCCACGGGAAGCACAGAGATCCGGAAGCGTGGGCGACCAAGGACAAGCAGTAGGTTAACCACTGCTGTCACAACATCTTGTTGCATCCGAAAGACCGGCTAGCAGAAATGGCCCCTTCCAGCCTTCCTTCGCCGATGTGCGGTAAATCACATTTGCGCCCTGGAAAGCTCGCCACAGTAGCGCTGCGGCATTGCCGCGCTATGTGAGGGGTGCTGACATGTTCGTAGTTCGCGGCAGCCGCCGCCGGGTCACGGCAGCTTATCTGGAGGCGCAATTTCCCGGGCAGGAGTGGATGCCAATCGACAGTCGTTCGCTGCAACACTTCCTTGCTGCAGCGCCTGCATGCTTCTCAGCGCAGAGCCGAAGGCTGACACCTCGGCACTAGCACTGCATGCGCGTGGCATCTTTCCGGCATGCGCGCGCCACGCAAGGATCATGGAGGTTTAACGAGCGGCTTCCGGCTCTCCAAGGTTGGGGAGAACGGGGTTGCCTTGAACGGAGGATCTCATGGGCCGGCTGGTCAGACAGGGCAGCAAGGGCGAGGACGTCCGTGCCATTCAAGATGTGCTGAACTTCCACATCCGCCGCCTTGCCCCTTTGGCGGTGGATGGCGACTTTGGGCCGCGGACCCACGCACGTGCGGTCGAGTTTCAGAAGGCAAACCAGCTGACGGCGGATGGAATCGTCGGGCCACGGACGATGGCCAAGTTGTTCGAGGAAGAGCAACTGCCGATCACGCTTGCCCTGGTGCCGCAACAGGGATCGACCGTCGGTGGGCCGCCGCGCGGCATCCAGCCGCCACGTCTGATCCCGCCATTGACGTTGCCGCCGCTGACGCCGCCAGTCGTGACGCCGTTTTTCCTTCCCCCCGACTCGCTCTCCCGCATTCCGGTACTGACACCAGCGGGCCAGACCGTGAGCTTCCTCACGACGGTGCCGGTTCGCAACGATCCGGTCGATCCGGCGACGCGTAGCTTCAACGAGATCATGCGGCTCCTCGATCATCTGCCGCCGTCGTTTCCTTTCCGCGGGACGATCATTGGCGCCGTGCCGAGACCCGTCCTGAAAGTCGGGCCTCTCGAGCTCGACCCGGTTTCGCCCATGAGCTTTGGCTTCCAGTGGGGCGTCAAGCCGGTGTTTGATCTCAAATCGATCGGCCCGCCCATTCAGTTCGCGGTGGGCGGTGCCGCGAATGCCCGCTACATCCTGAAGCTGGTCGACAAGCCCGGGGCAACGGTGCCCCAGCTCGGCCTGTTCGTGCAGGGCGACTTCAGGGGCACGATCGACTGGACGAGCCAGGCCGCAGAATCGCGACCGCAGATTGACCTCAAGGGCTCGTTTGCCGGCGGCATCCAAGGCCGCTTCTAGGGTTCATGCGGCCCAGAAGGGGTCAAGCCAGGTCTCTTCTGGGTAGTGTCCTAATTTGAGGGCCTTGGCGGCATCCGCTCGCGCCGTTGGATGCGGTGCGGGCCGCCATTGTGGCGGAACGGCGAGGGCAATCATGACGACGTGCGCCCACTGCAACGGCACTTCCCTTTGTCAGTTCAGCGCCATTCGCGCAGGCTGCTCAGCGAGACATCACTATGTCCTGGGCGTAAAAACTGACCTGCAAGGGGTAATGGAATTGGTCACATAGAATGGGCGCGCTCCGCTGCCCGGATCGAACGTTACGTAGAACTCTCTATTCTTGTCGTCTTTGCCGACAACTTTTCCAGAACCATCAGGCTGCAACGCCTTCAAATCGAGAGTGAATGAACGCTTCGTCGATCGGCTCGTAAAAGTGAGCGTGTTCCCCTTTGTGTCGACCTGCCAGTCAGTCGGCCCTTGCACTGACGCCCCGGCAAACTGACCGCCGGCGCAGTACGGCGACATGCCATTCTCCAGTGTGGAAACGGCAACCCACGACGCGTCTGCCGCGCTGGAGATGTGAGAAGCACCCGCTAGCCCGATTAATGTCGTGAGAAACAGTCCCAACCTCATTTTACCGCCTCCCCTGGTTGCAGTTGTCCTATGACTGTACTCGGAATACCGATGCAGCCATATCGATTTCCCGTTGTGCGTTTCAGACAAATGAACCTTGGACGGCTTCTCTTTCTTCAGCCACGCGTCAACCTTCTTTTCCAGATCTGCCCAACTCGATCCGTCAATGATTTTGCACTTCATCTCTTCCTCCCCGTGTTTTCCGCCACGATAGCCGCCCGCACCGCGTCGAGCGGCGAGCGTATGCCGCCCAGGTGCAGCCCGGCGTAGAACCGGGGACACTACCCTCTTCTGGCGCCGGGGTGCTGCCGTGCCTGAGCTATGATTGCACGCGCTCCCGCCCATCGGAGCATATCGGGTAGGCGCGGCATGGTCAGGCTCGCACCGGCATCGCAACAGGCAGGACGACGGTATATGCGGCGAGGCGTGCCCGATCGGCTTCGGGCCGGATGAACAGCAGGCCGATGATGCCGCCCGCCAGCAGCAGCCCGCCCAGGATGACGTAGCTCTGCTCGTAACCCACCAGTGGCGACGGCGCGTGCTGGATGGCGGCGCCCATGGCGAGCGGCGCGATGACGCCGGCCAGCGTGACGATCGAGGAGGTGATGGCGAGCATGGCGGCGCGCTGGGGCTGCGGCGTCAGCTCACTCACGATCATCGGCGTCACGACGAAGATGGAGCTGCCGATGGCAGCGCCAACGACCAGGAACGCGACCTTGAGGCCGGATGTCGGCATGCTGCCGACGAAAGGCAGGATGCAGCCGCCCAGAGCCACGGTGGAAGCCGCGAGCACGCCGCGGCTGAGGCGGCTCGAGACGCCGGCCTTCTTGAGGCGCTGCGAGAGCCAGCCGCCGGCCAGCACCACGCACATGCCGAAGACCCAGGGCAGGATGGTGAGGTTGCCGCCCATCGTCTGGCTGTAGCCCAGGCCGTCGACCAGGTAGGAGGTGAACCAGGTGAGGCCGAGCGCCAGCCCCCAGTAGCTGGCGAAGCCGGCGCAGCAGGTGGCGACGATGCTGGGGCAGGTGAGCAGACGGCGGTAGGGCACGCGCTCGACCATGCCCTCGGCGGCATTGGCCGGTTGGTCGACCAGCGTGCCTTCGCGGCCGAAGATCATCCAGAGCACCACCCAGGCAAGGCCCGCGACGCCGAGCGCGCCGAACGCCCAGTGCCAGGAACGGTTGACGATGATCCAGTTGAGCGTCGGCACGGCAATGATGACGCCGAGCGCCGAGCCCTGGGCAATGATCGCCGTCGGCACGCCACGCAGCTGGTCGGGAAACCACTTGCAGATGGAGTGCAGGGCGACCGGCGCGGCCGGCCCTTCGCCCGCGCCCAGGATGATCCGGCAGGCGATCAGCATCTCGAGCGTGACCGTGCCCAGCATGGGGAACTGCACGACCGACCAGATGATCGCCCATGACCAGAAGCGTGTGGCGCGTCTGGACGCGATTGGTGATGAAGCCGACCACGACGCCGGAGATCGCGAACAGGAAGAAGAACGACGAGCCGAGCAGGCCGAATTGCTCGGGACTGAGCTTCAGCTCGGCCATGATCGGATGGGCGGCCAGGCCGACCACCACCTTGTCGGCGAAGTTGATCAGCATGAACAGGAGGAGCAGGGCGGTCATGCCCCATGCGCCTTTGAGGGGGCGCGGCTGGTCGGTCACGTCTTGGTTCCTCCGCCATGCATGAAACAGGAGTGGTGCGGAGTCCACAAGTAGCAGCTACGCCCCGCCGATCACGCGCGGCTTTTTCTTTTGTGCGTAAGCGTTCGGCGACGACCGGCGTCGAAGGCTATTGCGCCGGGAATATATCTGCCTCGCCTTCCTGAGCGAAGACAGCGCCCAAAATCAGCTCTCCGCCATCGATCTTGTATGGAAACAGGACGACAACTGAATAGTTGTCTCGATGGTTCAGCGATACAGCGATGGCGTCGGATTTTTCCTCGGTCGAGGGCAATTCAACCCTCACATCGTAGACGAGCGCCGTGGCCTTGTATTCGCCCCTGCGAGCACCCTCGACAAACCCGTCCTTCATCAGGGCTATTACATTGGTCGACTGCGGATGTTCGTTTTCGTCGTAACCCGCGATCGAAACGATCTGCCCATCTGCTCGCATCGCGCCGCCGAACGGGATGAATGCGCCGTGAGTTGTCAGCATCTGCTCGGCGAATGGGAGTACCGAACCTATAAGAGCCTGGCAGTCTGATTTAGGGTCACTCATTGCCTGTCCAGCCCTTGCTCCCCATGAGCGAAGGCGCCGCAAATGCCGTCCAATCGCAAATGCCGTCCAATAAAGCATGCCATATGGTTCCCACGTCACTGTTGCGGAGCACCCAGATCGCTAGCGACCCGAGCCACACCAATCAGACGAGCGCACCCGTCGAAGCGTTACAGAGAACTTTTGGGATGCGGCCGGACTGGGAAAGGCGGCCCCGCGCGCCGGCAACAACAGGTCGACTCGCACGTTGGCATCTCAAGACGCGCCCCGGCGCGGCCGCCCCGGGGCTTGCTTGGCAGGAGTGGCTCGATCACGCTCCACTGGGAAGTGTTGGTAATCATGGCCAACCGTCCAATAGCGAATGCAAGCACTGCAGTCACAATATCTTGTGTATCCGGAAAGTCTGCAACCAGTAATGGCCCCTTCCTGAGCGCCAAAAGTCGCAAGAATCTTACCCTGCTTCATTGATCTACTGAGGTTATTAATTTCTTGATTCGGCTGCTCACTTGAGTTATGCTCGGCTCCATGACTGCAATGGGCCGACCCTCTCATTTCGATCCCGAACTGTGCGAGCAAGCACACAGCTACTGCCTGCTCGGCGCGACCAACGACGAGCTGGCGGAATTCTTACACGTGTCGCCAAGAACCATCGACCGATGGATCGCCGAACGCGCCGACTTCGGCGACGCCGTGCGCAGCGGCCGCGTCGCTGCCGATGCGCGCGTGGCACGCGCCCTCTATGGCCGGGCGGTCGGCTACGATCGCACCGTCGAGCGCATGGCCGTCGTGGCTGGCGAGCTGAAGCCCGTTACCAGCACGATCCACTATCCGGCAAACGTGCAGGCCTGCATCTTCTGGCTTCGCGCTCGCCGCCGCCAGACATGGCATGACGGACCCAAGGATCCGCCCTCGAACACCGTTGACAACATTGCTTTGCTGGAAGCCGCAGCCGAGAGCGTACGCCATCATGACCGTGACTGAATTTCCGACGCCGCCGCACCATTCGACCATCGGTCGCTTGCGCTTCGATCCCCTTGGTTACGTGATGTACGCCTTCCCGTGGGGGCAGCCGGGCACGGCGCTTGCCGGCGAGAACGGTCCCGAGCCCTGGCAGCGCGAGGTCCTGAAGAAGCTTGGAGATGGCCTGGATCAACGCGACCAGACACCCGACGAAGCTGTGCGCCTCGCCATCGCATCGGGCCACGGCATCGGCAAGTCGGCGCTGGTCGCCTGGATTATCCTGTGGGCGCTGTCCACGCTGCCCGACACCCGCGGTATCGTCACCGCCAACACCGAGGGCCAGCTCCGCACCAAGACCTGGCCCGAGCTCGCCAAGTGGCACGCGCTTGCGGTCAACAAGGACTGGTTCACCTACACCGCGACCTCGCTGTTCTATTCCGCGGAGCCCGGGCACGACCGCACCTGGCGCGTCGATGCCATCACCTGGTCGGAGAACAACACCGAGGCCATTGCGGGCCTGCACAACAAGGGTCGACGTGCCTTCGCCCTGTTTGACGAGGCCTCGTCGATCGCCGACGGCGTCTGGGAAACCATCGAGGGCGCGCTGACCGACGCCGGCACGGAGCTGTTCTGGCTGGCCTTCGGCAATCCGACGCGCACCACGGGGCGCTTCCGCGAATGCTTCGCCGGCGGCCGCTTCGCCCATCGCTGGCAGCCGCAGCAGATCGATTCGCGCTCGGTGTCGATGACCAACAAGGCGCAGATTGCGACCTGGGTGGCGGACTACGGCGAGGATTCCGACTTCGTGCGCGTGCGCGTGAAGGGCGAGTTCCCGCGCGCGGGAACCATGCAGTTCATCGACAGCGAGCGCGTGCAGCACGCGGTGGCACGGGAACTGTTCAAGGACCCTACCGCCGCTCTGGTGATGGGAGTCGACATCGCCCGTCAGGGCGAGGACCAGACCGTCATCCGCTTCCGCCGCGGCGTCGATGCGCGCTCGATCCCGGCCGTGAAGTTCCGCATCCCCGACCTGATGGTGACGGCGGGGCGCGTGATGGAGCTGGTCAATTCCTACGAGCCCGATGCCGTCTTCGTCGACGGCACCGGCATCGGCTGGGGCGTCGTCGATCGCCTGAGCCAGCTCGGCTGCTCGACCGTGCGCGGCATCGACTTCGGCGCCGGCGCCGACCGTACCGACGGCAGCGAGGCCGCCGTGCGCTCCGCCAACAAGCGTGCCGAGATGTGGGTCCACATGAAGGAATGGTGCAAGTTCGGCTGCTTGCCGGACGACCGCTCCCTGCTGGCCGACCTCACCGCCGTCGACTATGGCTACGACGCTGCCGACGCGATCCGGCTGGAGCGCAAGGACGACATGCGCAAGCGCGGGCTTGCCTCACCAGACGATGGCGATGCGCTGGCGCTGACCTTCGCCTACCCGGTCGAGCGGCGTAACTGGCAGGAGGAATGGCGCATCCAGGAGAAGCTGGCCGTCCTGAAACGGCGAATTGTATGAGTGCGCCGACTGCTGCGCTCCGAGCGGTTGGAGCATATTGGGCAAGTGCAGCACGGTCAGGCGCGCGCTGGCGCCGCGACATGCAGCAGCTGGGCACGAGCGCTTCGGGCCGAATGAACAGCACACCGACGATGTCGCCCCGCCAGGGTAGTCATATGGAGGTAGACTATGCCCGGGTCTAGCGACGCGCGCGTTGTTCTTCGCTGGGACCCTGATTGGGACGAACCCAGCGAGGGCGATATGGAATTCCGACTTACGTACGAAGGCCCGCTTTACGCCCAAAACAATCGAGAAAGCCCGGGGAGGCGGAAGCACAAGCATGACCTAAGGCGCTACTTCCATCCCCAGCTAAAGGCTCTCTGGACGAAACATCCGGCTCTCCTTGATCTGAGGGGGAATGAGCTATGGCCGCCCTACCGTCGCGAAGGCTTCAACTGGCAGCCTATTGTGCGCGGCGGGTTGCCTTCAGTTTTTTGCCGCCTTGATATTCTGATGCTCAGACATGGCGATCCCGGTGGCATCCTTACGGATATCGACAATCGCCTTAAGACCTTGTTCGACGCACTGCAGGTAGTGGAGCGTCCGAGCGATCTACCCGAGGGCCCTGACGGCCAGCCAATTGGGCCGCGACCAAACGAAGATCCGTTCTACGTTCTGCTTGAGAACGACAGGCTCATTACAGGCGTGTCAGTCGTGGCCGACACGTTGTTAGGGCCGGTCATGGACCCTATCGACAAGACAAAGGTCGTGCCGCCGGAGAACGCGGTCCGTCTGTTCATCACCGTGACGGCACGGCCATACCGCGTCCACATGGACAACTTATCGCTTGTCTGATGGTTTCGCAGGTCGCTTCACCACTTTTGCGAAAGCGCGTTCAAACGCCTTTGGCGACTCGTTCGCCTCCACCTCGCGCGCCATCGCCACGAATCGCTTGTGGCGCTCCGCGTCGGTCAGTTTTGGCTTCTGTTTCTTGGAGGGCACATGAACTTCATTAAGGCACGACGGGTGAATGCGACGCTCCGCAAGATGCTCAATTCAGTGAAGCAGGCTTTGGCTTCGGAAGCGCCATCGTCTCAATCGCGCTCAGGACGTTGTAGAGGCAAACGCCGTAAGCCTGCTTCCTCTCCTCAGGTTTCAGGTCGTCGATAAGCGATTTTAGGAAGGCACGCATCTTGTCAGCTTCGACAACCTTCGCGTTGATCAGCCCAAGCAGTATCGCGCTTTGCGTCGCCAGCACAGCGTTGGTGAAGTCAAATAGCTGTTCGTCGTTCATGGCTGCCACTCCCTATCATCCTCGCGATGCAATCAGACAGGAGCCGCGTAACCCATACAAACGAAAAAGGGCGCCGCTGGCGCCCTTTCCCCTGGTCGAGCGACCAGATCGATCACTTGATGTACGGGCACTTGCCGTCCTTGAGCGGCCGGAACGCCTGGTCACCCGGCACGGTGGCCAGGAGCTTGTAGATGTCGTCCTTGCTCTTGGACTCCTGCGGCGACTTCACCTGGAACAGGTACATGTCGCGCACCAGGCGGCCGTCCTCGCGCAGCTTGCCGTTCTTGGTCATGACGTCGTTGACCGGGATCTCGCGCATCTTGGCCATCACCGCCTTGGCATCGTCGGTGCCTGCCGCCTGCACGGCCTTGAGGTAGTGCGTGACCGAGCTGTAGGCGCCGGCCGTCAGCATGCTCGGGATCTTGTCGCGCTTGGCGCGGAAGCGCTTGGTCCAGGCGCGGGTCTCGTCGTTGAGATCCCAGTAGAACGACTCGGTCAGCACCAGGCCCTGCGCCACCGGCAGGGTGAGCGAGTTCACGTCGGTCGAGAAGACGAGGAGGCCGGCCAGCCGCTGGCCGGCCTTGACGATGCCGAACTCGCCGGCCTGCTTGATCGAGTTGATCGTGTCCTGGCCGGCATTGGCCAGGCCAATGATCTTGGCCTTGGAGGCCTGGGCCTGCAGCAGGAAGGACGAGAAGTCCTGCGTGCTGAGGGGATGGCGGACGCCGCCCAGCACCTTGCCGCCCGATGCCGTCACCACGGCGGTCACGTCGCGCTCCAGCGCATGGCCGAAGGCATAGTCGGAAGTCAGGAAGAACCAGGTATCGCCGCCGCCCTTGACGATGGCCGACCCGGTCACCTTGGCGAGCGCGTACGTGTCGTAGACCCAGTGAGCGCCCGTCTCCGAGCACGCCGGTCCCGTGAGGTCGGCCGAGGCCGCGCCCGTGTTGATGTCGATCATGCCCTTTTCCTGGGCGATCTTCCGCACCGCGAGGGCCACCGACGAGGTGCCGATGCCGGTGATCATCTTCACGCCATCGACGTCGTACCAGCGCCGCGCGATCTGGGCGCCGACGTCGGGCTTGGTCTGATGATCGGCCGACAGCAGCTCGATCGGGCGGCCGAGCACCTTGCCGCCGAAATCGTCGATCGCCATCTGCGCGGCCTCGACCTCGCCGAGATTCAGGTCGGCGTAAACACCGGAGAATCCTTCAGTGATGCCGATCCTGAGCGGCGCCGGCGCCTGGGCCTGGGCAATCGCGACCACGCCCATGGCAACCAAACCGGCGACGGCAACGGCCGCGCCTGCACCGCGAACAGATTTACCAACTCTCATGTGCTAATCCTTCCAAAGCGAATCTACTCCCCACAACGCACAGAAATATCTAGCGGCCGCGCAAGCGTCGCGCCAGTGCTGGACAGCGGTGCCAAGCTTCGATTAATTCGCCACACCGCGGGGAGGCGGGATGATCGAAGAAGAAGTAATTCTCAAGGCGGAAGGGCTGACGAAGGAGTTCAAGGGCTTCATCGCGGTCAAGAACGTCGACCTCAGCGTACGGCGCCACACCATTCACGCCCTGATCGGGCCGAATGGCGCGGGCAAGACGACGTGTTTCAACCTGCTCACGCACTTCCTGACGCCGACGGCGGGCCAGATTCACTTCAAGGGCCGCAACATCACCGGCAGCTCGCCTGCGGCGATCGCGCGCATGGGGTTGGCGCGCTCCTTCCAGATCTCGGCGGTCTTCCCGCATCTTTCGGTGCGCGAGAATGTGCGTGTCGCTCTGCAGCGCAAGCTCGGCAACTCCTTCCATTTCTGGCGCAGCGAGCGCGTGCTGAACCAGCTCGACAGCCGCGCCGTGGAGCTGGTGACGGCAGTGGGCCTCGCAGCCTTCGCCGAACAGCAGGCCGTCGACCTGCCCTACGGCCGCAAGCGCGCGCTGGAGCTGCTGCTCACCGGGGAGCCGGTGGACGCCGAGACCGCCCTCGCCTGGGGACTGGTGAACCGGGTGACCCCTGCCGCGGACCTGACCGACGAGGCGCTCGCTCTCGCTCGTGACATCTGCGCGGGCGCGCCGCTGGCGGCCGCGGCGGTCAAGGAGATCACGAGAGCCACGGCGGCGATGAGCCTCGAGCAGGGCTACGCCACCCTGCGCGGCGGCGGGCTGCCGGTGTACCAGGCGATGCTCACCTCGGCGGACGCCGCCGAGGGCCCGCGTGCGTTCGCCGAGCGCCGGTCCCCGCGCTGGACCGGGCGCTGATCGGCCGGAAGCGATTCCTCGGGC
>WHTW01000110.1 GCA_009377525.1 Rhodospirillales bacterium | reverse complement strand
CCTCGATCAGCTCGTGCTCGGCCCGTCAAAATCCCTGTGACGAGCCACTAGTGGCGTTCGCGGCCATTGACACGCCGGACCGGTCGAGACTTTCTGGCGGTATCGCGTGTTTGCAGAAAGATCCGGTCATGGAGATCGTCATTCCCGGCGCCACGAACATCGGCCTGTTCGTCGGCGCCGCCTTGGTGCTGCTGCTGGTTCCCGGCCCCGCCGTGCTCTACATCGTCGCCCGTTCGGTGGCGCAGGGCCGGATGGCGGGCTTCGTCTCCGATCTCGGCATCCATTCCGCGACGCTCGTCCATGTGCTGGCGGCGGCGCTCGGCCTGTCGGCGCTGCTCGCCTCGTCGGCGCTGGCCTTCAGCATCGTGAAATACGCCGGCGCGGCCTATCTCATCTGGCTCGGCCTCAAGAAGATCTTCGGTCGCGCCGACGAGGTCGACGCCGACGGCAACCTGCCGCGCCACAGCTACGCGCGCCTGTTCCGCGACGGCTTCATCGTCAACCTGCTCAACCCCAAGACGGCGCTGTTCTTCCTCGCCTTCCTGCCGCAGTTCGTCGAGCCCGAGCGCGGCCATCTGGTGACGCAGATCGTCTTCCTGGGCCTGCTGTTTGCTGCGCTGGGCTTCATCACCGACGGCTGCTACGCCCTGGTCGCCGGCACCGCCGGCAAGTGGCTGCGGCGGAGCCGGCGCTATCTCGAGATCGAACGCTACGTCAGCGGCACCCTGTTCATCGGCCTCGGCCTGACCGCGGCGTTCGCCGGAAGCCAGAAGAAATAGCCTGGGTTCCGGGACGATGCGCCATGCCCGGAGTGCCTATATAATCGGCACGACGAGGGCACCATGCGTTCCATGACCGTGAAAGAGGCTCGAGATTCCTTCGACCGCATGCTGGAGGCAGCAAAGCGGGAGGGCGTCGTGCTGCGCGACGGAACGGTTGACGCCGCTGTAGTGGTGTCGCCGGAGGAATACGCTCGCCTGCGGCAAAGTCGTGCGGAGCGGCTGCTGAAAGCCATGGACAGGGTGGCGGCCGAAGCCGCAGCCAACGGCCTCACAGAAGAAAAGCTAGCGGAACTACTGAAGCAGCCTGACTGACGTGGCTGTCGTTTTCGACACGAATGTCCTGGTCAGTGCCGCGCTCTTCGCAGCATCGAAACCCTCTCTCGCGGTGAGGTGGGCAGCGACGAACGATCTTATACTCGCTTCCGTGGCCACGTTGTCAGAGCTCGCAGCGACCATGGAACATCGGAAGTTCGATCGTTATGCGAGCGTGTCTTCCCGACGCGAATTCGTAGCCTATTTCTATGCGACAGCCGAGCTTGTAAGCATCCGACGCTCGGTAAGGGCATCCCGGGATCACAAGGACGACAAGTTTCTCGAGGTCGCCGTGAATGGCAAAGCAGACGTGCTCGTAACCGGTGATGCCGATCTGCTGGTCCTAGGCTCCTACGAAGGCATCTCCATCGTCGCGCCGGCAGACTACCTGACAAAGGTCGGCGGCTGATCAATCCCGCTTCAGCATGAACACCGCCTGCTCGCCCAAGAGGTTGGCGAGCAATGGCGGCAGGCTGATCGGCTTGCTGTTGCGGTCGAGCACGATGGCGCGCTCGATGCGCACGCCCATGTCTCGGCACAGGCCGCGGAAGTCGTCGATGCTGCAGAGATGGATGTTGGGCGTGTCGTACCACTTGTAGGGCAGCGACGGCGTCTCGGGCATGCGGCCGCCGAACACCAGGCGGAGCCGCACCTGCCAGTGCGCGAAGTTGGGGAAGGAGACGATGGCGCGCTTGCCGACGCGCAGCATCTGGCGCAGCACCTCGCGCGGCTCGCGCGTGGCCTGCAGGGTCTGGCTCAGGATCACGTAGTCGAAAGCATCGTCGGGATAGTCGCGCAGGTCGGCGTCGGCGTCGCCCTGGATCACCGACAGGCCGTTCGCCACGCAGGCGTTCACGCCGGTCTGGCTCAGCTCCATGCCGCGCGCGTCGACGCGCTTGAAGTTCACCAGGTAGGCGAGCAGCGAGCCGTCGCCGCAGCCGACGTCGAGCGCGCGCGTCGACGGATCGACCATGTCGGCGATGAGCTGCAGGTCGACGCGGATCGCAGTCGCGGTCACGGCACGTCCTTCAGGCCGCGCACCGCGGCGGCGCCCTTCAGGAATCCCGCCAGCGTGCGGAACATCTCGGGCTCGTCGAGCAGGAAGGCATCGTGGCCCTTGTCGCTCTCGACCTCGACGAAGGAAACGTTGGCGGCGGCGGCGTTCAGGGCATGGACGATCTCGCGGCTCTCGCGCGTCGGGAACAGCCAGTCGCTGGTGAAGGAGAACAGGCAGAAGCGCGTCGGCGTGCCCTTGAAGGCGTTGGCCAGTACGCCGCCATGGGCGCTGGCGAGGTCGAAATAGTCCATCGCGCGCGTGATGTAGAGGTAGCTGTTGGCGTCGAAGCGGTCGACGAAGGTCGAGCCCTGGTAGCGCAGGTAGCTCTCGACCTGGAAGTCGGCGTCGAAGCCGAAGCCCAGCGCGTCGCGGTCCTGGAGCGCGCGCCCGAACTTGCGCTGCAGGGCCTGCTCGGAAAGATAGGTGATGTGCGCGGTCATGCGCGCCACCGAGAGCCCGCGCGCCGGCACGGTGTGGTGTAGCCGGTAGTCGCCGCCCTTCCACTCGGGATCGGCCATGATCGCCTGGCGGCCGACCTCGTGGAAGGCGATGTTCTGCGCCGAATGGCGGGCGGCGCAGGCGATCGGCACGGCCGAGAAGACGCGGCTCGGATTGCTCGCCGCCCATTCCAGCACCTGCATGCCGCCCATCGAGCCGCCGATCACGCAGAACAGGTCGGGGATGCCGAGATGGTCGAGCAGGGCCGCCTGGGCGCGCACCATGTCGGCGATGGTGACCACCGGGAAACGCAGGTTCCACGGCTGGCCGGCAGGGTCCTGGGCGAGCGGGCCGGTGGTGCCCATGCAGCCGCCCAGCACGTTGATGCAGATGATGAAGTAGCGCGCCGGATCGAGCACCTTGCCCGGCCCGACCAGGCTTTCCCACCAGCCCTCCTTGCCGGTGACGGGATGCTGCTCGGCGACGAACTGGTCGAGCGTCAGCGCATGGCAGATCAGCACGGCGTTCGACTTGTCGGGGTTGAGCGTGCCGTAGGTCTGGTAGGCCACGCGATAAGGGCCGAGCTCGACGCCGCAGTCGAGCCGAAGCGGCCGCTCGACGCCCAGGACCGCGTGGCGGCACCGGGCCAGCGCCTTGCGTTCGGCATCGGCCAAGCCGTCGAACAGCGGCCCCTCAATCGGCGGCTTGTCGATCGCAGCCTCCATCTCCACTCCCTCGACCGGGCGCAAACGCCCACGAAAAAGCCCCCGACCGGGCAGGGCGGGGGCTTTTTCGAGCGCTCCGACCTTTTAGCGAGGATTAACGTGGTCGCAAGCCGGTCGGCTCAAATTCCACGGAGAGGCTTCTATACGGAGGTCGCCGGATTTGCGCAAGCGCCCCTGAGGTTTCTTGCCTTTACGGGGGCCGGCCGGACGTAGTATCGCCGCTGCCTCACAGGACCAACCAACGGCTTCATGGACGCCCCCAGTCTCGACAGCTTGCGCCAGGAAATCGACGCCATCGACGGCGAATTGCATGGCCTGATCCGGCGCCGCGCAGCCTTGGTCGATCACATCGCCGCGTCCAAGCCGGCCGGCGGGCTGGCGCTGCGGCCGGGCCGCGAAGCGCAGGTCATGCGCCAGCGGCTGGAGACCCATCAGGGGCCGTTCCCCGCCGCCGCCGTCTACCGCATGTGGCGCGAGATGATGTGCGCCTTCACCCTGATGCAGACGCCGGACATCAAGATCGCGATCTGCCGGCCGCACGACCAGCCGGGCTACTGGGACCTCGCGCGCGACCATTTCGGCTGCCAGATCACCTTCGTCGCCAACGACACGCCGGCCCAGGTGCTGGCGGCGGTGCGCACCAACCCCTCGACGCTGGGCGTCGTGCCGGTGCCGATCGAGGCCGATGCCGCGCCCTGGTGGCCATTGCTGGCGGGCCGTGATGCCACGCTCCCCAATATCGTCGCGCGCCTGCCCTTTCTGGACATGCCCAACGCCCGCGCGCGCGGCATTTCGGCCTTCGTGCTGGCGCGCATGGAGCCCGAGGACTCGGGTGACGATCGCGCCCTGGTGTCGATCGAATCGGTGGGCGGCCTCAGCCGCAACCGCATCTCCAGCGCCCTGGCCAAGGTCGGCCTGCCCGCCTTCACTTCGGTGCTGGACCAGCTTGCAGGCGGCGTGCATCACTATCTCGTCGAGCTTCCGGGGGTGATCGCCGATAGCGATCAGCGCCTGCGCGAGCTCGAGGCCGCTTTGGAGCTCGAGAACGGTCGCGTCGCGGCAATCGGCGCCTACGCCGTCCCGTCGACAGCGCGGGCCTGACCAATTAGGAGATCGCGATGAGCGCGCTTACCCCGCGTCCGGGCATCATGAAGATCGCGCCCTATGTGCCGGGCAAGGATTCGGTCGAGGGCAAGAAGACGATCGCCAAGCTGTCGTCGAACGAAGGGGCCCTGGGGCCCAGCCCCAAGGCCATGGCGGCCTATGCCAAGGCGGCGGCCGAGCTGCATCGCTACCCCGACGGCGATTCGAGCGCGCTGCGCACGGCGATCGGCCGGCACTACGGCCTCGACGCCAAGCGCATCGTCTGCGGCGCGGGCTCCGACGAGCTGCTCAATCTCCTGGTGCGCGCCTACGCCGGTCCGGGCGACGAGCTGCTGTACAGCCAGTTCGGCTTCCTGATGTATCCCATCAACGCGCTGGGCGTCGGCGCGACGCCGGTCGCGGCGCCCGAGACGGACTATCGCTGCGACGTCGACGCCATGCTGGCCAAGGTCACCGACAAGACCCGGGTCGTGTGCGTCGCCAACCCCAACAACCCGACGGGCAGCTACATCACCAAGGATGACGTGCGCCGCCTGCACGCGGGCCTGCCGAAGAACGTGCTGCTGGTGATCGACGCGGCCTACGCCGAGTATGTCAGCCGAAACGACTATGAATCGGGCGTCGAGCTGGTCGACCAGGCCGAGAACGTGGTGATGACCCGCACGTTCTCGAAGATTTACGGTCTGGGCGGGCTGAGACTCGGCTGGATGTACGGCCCCGCCGGCATCGTTGACGTCATGAGCCGCCTGCGCCAGCCGTTCAACGTCAACCTGGCGGCGCAGGCCGCCGGCATCGCGGCGATGGCCGACATCGCCCACTCAGACGCGAGCCGCACCAACAACGACATCTGGCTGCCCTGGCTCGGCACCGAACTCGGCAAGCTCGGATTGAAGCCGCTGCCCAGCGTCGGCAATTTCCTGTCGGTCGGCTTCGGCTCGAAAGAGCGCGCGGCGGCCGCCAACGACTGGATGATGAACGACGGGCTGATCCCGCGCATGATCGCGGGCTACGGCCTGCCCGAGCATCTGCGCATCACCATCGGCACCGAGAGCGAGGTCAAGGCCGTGTGCTCCTCGCTCAGCCGCTTCGTCGCCAACAGCAAATGACCAAGCCCCAATGACCCAGCGGATGTTCGACAAGATCGCGCTGATCGGCATCGGCCTGATCGGCGGCTCGATCGCGCTCGCCGCGCGGCGCGGGGGGCTTGCCAACAAGATCGTCGCGGCGACGCGAAGCGAGCAGACGGCCGCGACGGCGAACCGGCTGAAGCTGGTCGATCATTGCGGCACCGATCTCGCGGCCGTCTGCGAGGACGCCGACCTGGTGATCGTCTGCACGCCGGTCGGCGCCTGCGGCGAGGCGGCCCGCGTCATCGGTCCCACGCTCAAGCCGGGCTGCATCGTCTCCGACGTGGGCTCGGTCAAGCAGGCCGTGGTCGATGCGATAAAGCCGCATCTGCCCGCAGGCGTGCATTTCGTGCCGGCCCATCCGGTCGCCGGCACGGAGAACTCGGGCCCCGAGGCCGCCTTCGCCGAGCTGTTCGACGGCCGCTGGACCATCCTGACGCCGCTGCCCGACAGCGACGCCGCGGCGGTCGACAGGCTCGAGGCCTTTTGGAAGGCACTGGGCAGTCTGACCGAGCGGCTCGATCCCGCCGATCACGACCGCATCCTCGCCATCACCTCGCACCTGCCGCATCTCATCGCCTACACCATCGTCGGCACGGCCGACGACCTTGCCGGTCACCTCAACAGCGAGGTGCTGCGCTTCGCCGCCGGCGGCTTCCGCGACTTCACGCGCATCGCCGCCTCCGATCCAACGATGTGGCGCGACGTGTTCCTGAACAACCGCGAGGCCGTGCTCGAGACGCTGGCGCGCTTCCAGGAAGACCTGTTCTACCTGCAACGCGCCATCCGCTGGGGCGAGGGCGACAAGCTGTTTGAGCTCTTCACGCGCACCCGCGAGATCCGCCGCGCGCTGATCCATCTCAACCAGGCGTGAGCTCGGATCATGCTCTTCCGGACCGCGCGCATCTTGCGCGCTCATGAGCGCGCTAGAAGCGCGCGGTCCGGAAGAGCATGAGCAAGAACGCCAAGCCCTACTGGGTTTTCGGCTACGGCTCGCTGATGTGGAACCCGGGCTTCGCTGCGCCCGAGACGCGCGGCGCGCGCCTGCACGGCTGGCACCGCGCCTTCTGCATCTATTCGGAACATTATCGCGGCACGCCCAAGCAGCCCGGGCTGATCCTCGGCCTGCTGCCGGGCGGCTCGTGCCGCGGACTGGCCCATCGCCTGCCGGGCAAGCAATACGACGCGGTGCGCCGCTACCTGATCCATCGCGAGATCGACAATGACGGCGTCTACGAGGAGACGATCCGGCCGATCCATCTCGACGATGGCCGCACCGTGCCGGCGCTGGTCTATCTCGCCGACCGCAAGCACCGCCAGTTCGCCGGCAAGCTGCCGCTTGCCAAGGCCGTGGCGCTGGTCCGTCGTGGCAACGGCGCCACCGGCAGCAATCTCGCCTACGTCCAGAACACCGTGGCCCATCTCGCCGAGATGGGCCTGCACGATCGGCCGCTCGAGGCGCTGGCGCGGCTGGCCAGAGCGGTTCCCGACTTGATGGAACCGCAAGCGGTTCCATCAAATCGGGAACGCGCGCGCAGGTGATGCTGGTTTCAACGGGCACATCCCGCTCGGCTGATTCCAGCCGAACGGGATGTGTTCTATGCGCGAAGCGCGCCGCCGTTGAGCACGGCGCGGGCGATGAAGCCCAGTTCGTCGCGCGCCTGCTCGACCGACAGGCCGAGCCGCTCGCGCAGCACGACCCAGCTCTCGGGCGCCAGCGCCATGGCGAGCGCGTTCAGCGTGCGCTCGCGCGATTCGGCGGGCATTGCCGCCAGTTCATGCTCGAACCATTGCGTGAGCTGCACACGGTTGGCGGTGTACATCTGCGCGATCATGTCGGACGCCTCGGCGGAGCGACGCTGCAGCGTCTCGACGAAGGTCCACATCGGCAACAGGCGCTCGCCGCGCTCCGAGCACTGGTGGATGATCATGGCGATGCGCTCATCGAGCGTCCACGTGATGCTGAAATCCGGCATCTCGCCGAGAGCGGTCGCTAGCACGCGCGCGAGCACGGCGACGTAGAGCTCGGCGGTGTCGGCGAAATGCTGGAACACGGTGCGCGCCGAGACGCCCGCCATCTTGGCAATGTCGCGGACGATGGGCGCCACTTCACCGGCCAGCGCAAGGGCGAGCGCCGAGCCGATGATGGCTGCGCGGGTGCGAGCGACGCGATCGCCACGGGCGGGAGTTGGCAGCTGATTCGGGTGGGCGAAGGTTTCGGCATCCATTACACGGACTCCAGGTCCAGACTGAAAAGATGGGACGGTTCGCGACACACAATCAGGCATCGGACATATGGCGGTCCGGTCCGCTGCGGTGGGCGGATAGTAATGCATCTGCAACGGATGTGCGACGATGCGCTATAAAAGCATGCGCATCTGTAAGCAACTCGTAAGCTGGCGGTACCTCGATGACAAACAAGACCTTCGCCGCCTCGTCGCTCGCAGCACAAGCAATGGGTTGGATCGACCCGGTGACGAAGGCCGTGGTGCCGCCGATCCATATGGCCAGCACCTATCAGCGCGACGAGGACAACGGCTACAGCTCCGGTCGCATCTATGCGCGGCCCGACAATCCGACCTTCGACCAGGCCGAGGCGACGCTGGCGGCGCTCGAAGGCGGGCCCAAGGCCCTGATCTTCTCCTCGGGCATGAGTGCGGCCACCGCCTGCTTCCTGGCGCTGGCGCCGGGCAGCCATGTCGTGGCGCCCAAGGTGATGTACTGGTCGCTGCGCAACTGGCTGGCAGGCTTCGCGCAGCAGTGGGGCCTGAAAGTCGACTTCGTCGACGCCGACCGCACCGACGCCATCGCTGCCGCTGTCCGGCCTGGCTCGACCAAGCTGATCTGGATCGAGACACCGGCCAATCCGACCTGGTGCGTCACGGACATCGCGGCAGCAGCCGACATCGCCCATCGCGCCGGCGCGCTTCTCGGCGTCGATTCGACCGTCGGCACGCCGGTGCTGACGCGGCCGATCGAGTTTGGCGCCGACATCGTCATGCATTCGGCGACCAAGTATCTCAACGGACACTCCGACATCATCGCCGGCGCCCTGGTCGGTGCGCGCGACGATGAGTACTGGCAGAAGCTGCGCACAATCCGCGCGCAGCTCGGCACCATTCTCGGCCAGACCGAGGCGTGGCTGCTGCTGCGCGGCATGCGCACGCTGTTTCCGCGCGTCGCCTGGGCCTGTCGATCCGCGCAGACTCTCGCCGAGCGCCTCGCAAGCCATCCGATGGTGGCGGAGGTACTGTATCCGGGCCTGCCTTCCTTCGCCGGACACGCGACGGCGAAGAAGCAGATGACGGGCGGCTTCGGCGGCATGCTGTCGGTGCGCGTCACGGGCGGCGAGCGCGCCGCCATCGCTTCGGCGGCAAGAGTGGAACTGTGGAAGCGGGCCACGTCGCTGGGCGGCGTGGAAAGCCTGATCGAACATCGCGCCAGCGTCGAGGGACCGGGCACGCCCTGCCCGACCGACCTGCTGCGCCTGTCCGTCGGCGTCGAGGAGACGGGTGACCTGTTCGACGACTTGGATCAGGCGCTGCGCCGCGGCCACAACGCTTGAGTCATTCTCTTCCGGACCGCCGGCTTCCAGCCGGCCTCATGAATCATGAGCCGGCTGGAAGCCGGCGGTCCGGAAGAACAAGAGCCTATAGGCCAAGAGAGAAGCCCTCCTTCAGCGGATCGTCATCGTCGAAGCGAAATCGCGCCTCGCCGGTTTGATGGGCGCGGCCGCCGACTTCGACGATCACCGATTTGCGGCCGCCGACAGCCGGCGCGTCACGCACGATGCGGCCGCTGAAGACGGCACCGGTGCAGCTCTCGAACAACCGCTCGTCGCCTGCTCGCGCTTCGTGGCGCGCCATCTGCAGGGCCATGCGGGCGGTCACGCCACTGCCGGTCGGACTGCGATCGATCTGCCGGCCGGCGAAGATGCAGACATTGCGGCTCGGTTGGCCCGCACCATTGCCGCCGTCGGTCAGGATGGTGCCGTAGAGAAAAGCGAGATCGGGCTCGTCGCGATGCTCGATCGGCACGGCCTTTGCGGCCGCCTGGGCGATCTCCTCGCCGGCGTCGACGATGGCGCGCATCGGCGACGAATGAAGATCGAGGCCGATCGAATCGGCGGAGAGGAACGCATAGAAGGCGCCGCCATAGGCGATGTCGACCGTCACCGGTCCCCAGGTCTGAGTCGGCGCGATGCGGTCGAGGGCATAGGCGAAGGCCGGCACGCTCTCGAAGCGCACCGTGCCGTCGGCCGCGACGTGCGCGGTCACCAGGCCGCACGGGCATTGCAGACGCACGATTGTCTCCGAGTCGGCGGTCTCAGGCTCGCGCCGCCTCACGCGGCCGCTGTCGACGGCCCAGCGAGCGAGCGCGATGGTGGCGTGGCCGCACATCGTCGAATAGCCCTCGTTGTGCATGAACAGCACGGCGAGGTCGGCCTCGGGATGATCGGGCTCGACCAACAGCGCGCCGTACATGCCGTCATGGCCGCGCGGCTCCAGCATCAGGCCGCGCCGCAGATGGTCGAAGCGCTCGCGCGCCTCGCGCCGCTTGTCGAGCAGCGTCTTGCCGGAAAAACGCGGCCAGCCGTCGACGACGATGCGCGTGGGCTCGCCGCCGGTGTGCATCTCGACGGTCGAGAGGATCACCCGAACACCTGCGGCCCAAATACCTGAGGAAGGCCGACGCCGATGCGCTCGTTCATCATCTCGATCGAGCCGTCGGTGTAGGCGGCGATCTTGGCGCCGGCGAGATGGCGGGCCAGCGGATACTCGGCGCGCAGCCCATTGGCGCCCATCGCCTGGATGCAGTCGGCGATGCGCCGGAGCGCCATCTCGGTCGCGAACTTCTTGGCGTAGGCCGCCGGCAGCACGGCATCGCCGCCCTCGTCGATCAGCCGCGCCGCGCGATAGGTGAGCAGGCGCGCGGCCTCCAGGTCAGTGGCGGCGTCTACCAGCTTCCAGCGCACGCCCTGGTGATCGAGCACCGGCTGGCCGAAGGTCTTGCGCTCACGCGTGTAGCGTACCGCGGTCTCGAGCGAGGCTTGCAGCATGCCGCAGCACATGGCGGCGACGTAGGCACGCGCGCCGTTGATGCCGGCCAGGGCCGCCTTGAAGGCCTGGCCCGGCGGATGGAGCACCGCCTCGTCGGGCGCGACGTAGTCGACCAGCCGGAAGCCGCCGACTCCGATCGCGTGGCCACCGTGCAGGTCGAACGGCTTGTCGCGCTGGAAACCCGGCCGGTCGGCCTCGATCGCAAAGCAGGCGATGCCGCGATAACCCTGCGCCTTGTCGGTCTGCGCATAGGCGACCGAGAGGCCGGCGACCGCGGCATTGGTGATCCAGGCCTTGGCGCCATTCAGCTTCCAGCCGCCCTCGACTCGCACCGCGGACATCTCCAGACCGCCGAAGTCGCTGCCGACGCCGGGCTCGCTCAGGCCCGCACAGCCGATCACCTCGCCCGCGATCATGCGCGGCAGCAGGCGCGCGACCTGCGTCGGCTGGCCGTCGCGGGCGAAGCGCGCGACCGCGTTGTGGTGGTTGATCAGCGCGAAGGCGAAGGCGAAGTCGTGCCTGGAAATCTCCTCGAAGGCGCGCAGCTTGCAGGAGAAGGAGAGCCCCTGTCCGCCGTGCTTCTTCGCGAGCTCGATCGTGTGCAGGCCCTCGGCGCAGGCGGCCTTGATGGTCTCCAGCGGATAGCGCCGCTCCCACTCCCAGCGCGCGGCGTTGGGGGCGACGTGCCGTTCGGCGAAATCGCGGGCGCGCGCCACGACGGCACGTTCCTCGGGCGTGAGAACCTCATCGAGCATGGGCTACTATCGCACGGTCGAAGCAAATGTTGAGGTCGCCATGGACCGCACCCCTGCTCCCATTTCGCTGGCGACCGCGCGCGGCCTTCCCTGGAAGCCCGGCCGCTCGGCCGAGGCCTTTGTGGACGGCGACCTCGAGATCAGGTTCACGCCGCGGCCGACCGACGGGCCGCAGAAGCCGCACCAGCGCGACGAGGTCTATGTCGTTGCTGCGGGTTCGGGCTTCTGCCGGATCGACGGCACGCTGACGGCCGTCGAACCGGGCGACATGTGCTTCGCCGCCGCCCATGCCGAGCACGGCTTCGAGAATTTCACCGACGATTTCGCCATCTGGATCATCTTCTACGGTCCGCTCAAATGAGACCTTCCGGAGTGCGGACCTCCAGGTCCGCTCAGACGCGCATGTGAATGCGCTCCCATGATGCGGACCTGGAGGTCCGCGCTCCGGCAAGACACCTGTTTTCGTCCGACCGAGATTTGCCCTAGAATGCCGCCGACGCGGGTGTAGCTCAGGGGTAGAGCGTCGGCTTCCCAAGCCGTAGGTCGCGGGTTCAAATCCCGTCGCCCGCTCCAATTTTCCTAGGGGCAGGAAGCAGACATGGATTCGGTGGTCTCGGCACCGGTCGCAAACGGCGACTTCGCGGCCGATGCCGCGCGCTTCTCTGCCTATTGGCTCGACGCCAGGCAGCGGCTCGCCCGCCTGGGGCCCAAGCCCAAGCGCGATCCCGCGGCCCTCGAGACCGCCGAGGCAATCAAGCAGGCCGCGCGCGACGCCCGCTTCGCCTTCCTGCGCCGCCATGCCCGCTCGCTCTACGACCGGCTGACCGTGGGTCGGGCGAAGTTCGTGCGCATCGAGCGGCTGGCCTACGACGCGGCCGAGATGGTGCCGGGCCTCGTGCCGACCAGCGCCGAGGTCGCGGCCGAGGCCGAGTTGCGGCAGGCCGACAAGGACGGCTGCGAGATCGACCAGGGCATCCTGTTCAACCAGTTCCTGGCCGACCCCGACTGCGGCCTGCATCTCTGCCACGCCATGCTGCTGCCGCGCGAGGAATCGACCGAGGCCCTGGCCAGGTTCCTGCGCGACGGAAAACTCGATCTCGGCTTCGCCAGGGTCGAGCGCCAGGGCAAGGCGGCCGTGCTGCTGCTCGCCAACAAGCGCTTCCTCAACTCCGAGGACAATTCGACCCAGCCCGCCACCGAAATCGCGGCCGACGTCTGCATCCTCGATCCCGAGAGCCAGGTCGCCGTGCTGCGCGGCGAGGTCGTGCCCGAGGGCAAGTATGCCGGCCGCCGCATCTTCAACGCCGGCATCAACCTCACGCATCTCTACTACGGCAAGATCCCCTTCCTGTGGTTCCTGATCCGCGACCTGGGCTTCGTGAACAAGATGATGCGCGGGCTCGCCAGGCCCGAGGTGCCGCCCGACGAGGTGGCCGGCGATTCGATCGAGAAGCTCTGGATCTCGGCGGTGGAAACCTTCGCCATCGGCGGCGGCTGCCAGATCCTGCTGGCGACCGACTTCAACATCGCCGGGCGCGACGCCTACCTGACCCTGCCGGCGCGCAAGGAAGGCATCATCCCGGCGATGGCGAACCTGCGACTGGCCCGCTTCGTCGGCGACCGCATCGCCCGCCAGGCGATCATGTACGAGCGCCGCATCGACTGCGATTCCGAAGTCGGCCGCATGATCTGCGACGAGATCATCGATCCCGCCGAGATGGACCAGACCATCGCCCGCGTCATCGACCGCCTGACCGGCTCGGGCGCCGT
This sequence comes from Rhodospirillales bacterium, assembly GCA_009377525.1. Lineage (GTDB taxonomy): Bacteria > Pseudomonadota > Alphaproteobacteria > Reyranellales > Reyranellaceae > Reyranella. The sequence continues at coordinate 12,831 of WHTW01000110.1, read as the reverse complement.
GGGCGCCATCGGCAATCGCCGCGCGCTGCGGCTTGCGGCCGAACCAATCGACACCTTCCGCCGCTATGCCGCGCTCTACGCCCGCGAGCAGGCTCTTTGTCATTTCAGCCCGGCGCTGATCTCGAACCTCGAACTGTTCTGGAACGCGCCGAACCGACGGGCCTAAAGAGACAGATGTCTCAAGGCCTTTGGCACTCGCATCGCTGTCGGTCATTCCGATATTTTGGCGCAGAATCGGGTGTATTGCCTGCAGCCCTGTCAGGCGCCGGCCATCAGGTCCGCCAACATCGGATCGGCCGCAAGCTCGGCAGCCGAGCCACGCCGCACGACCTGACCGCGGCTGAGCACGACGCCACGCCGGGCGATACTGAGCGCCAGTGCAGCGCGCTGCTCAGCAAGCAGGATCGCCGTGCCGTCGGCGGTCATGGCGCCAAGCCGGCGCAACAGATCGACGACGACGACCGGCGCCAGGCCGAGCGTCGGCTCGTCGAGCAGCAGCAGGCGTGGCCGATCCATCATGGCGCGCGCCAGCGCCAGCATCTGCTGCTGCCCGCCTGACAGCAGCCACGCCCGGGCCTCCGGTCGTTCGCCGAGCATGGGGAAGAGCGCCAGCATCTCCTCGACGCGCTGACGTCGCTGCCGCGCCGGCAGCGACGACGACGCCTCGAGGTTCTCGCGCACCGTGAGGCCGGCGAAGACGCGCCGTCCCTCCGGCACGTAGCCGACGCCTGCCTGGACGCGCTGCTCGACGGTGAGCGCACTCGCGTCGCGCCCGAACAGCATGACGCGGCCTGAATGGAAACCGAGGACCGTCTCCAGCAGCGTGGTCTTGCCGGCGCCGTTGCCGCCCAAAAGGGCCACGATCTCGCCCGCCTCGACCGACACCTCGCCGATCTCGAGCACGGCGCTCATGCGACGACACCGTCGAGGCCGAGGAAGCTGGCGCGGACCCGCGGATCGGCCCGCACCTCGGCCGGCCGGCCGCTGGCGATGACATGGCCGCGGTCGAGGCAGACCAAGCGATCGCAGGCGCGCGACAGGAGTTCTATGTCGTGATCGACGATCAGCACGCCGCGGCCGGCGTCGCGCAGGCTCGCCAGGAACGCCGCCAGCGCGCTGCGCTCGCGGTCGCCGACGCCTGCGGCCGGCTCGTCGAGCAGCAGGAAGGCGGCGCCTGTCGTCACCGCGCGCGCCAAGTCGGCCGACTTGGTGTCGCCGGCCAGCACAAGCGCCTGGAAGCTGCGGCCGATGCCGGCGCGGGCGACCGCGTGCGCCGGCAGGTGCTCTATGCGCCGGTCGTCGAGCGAGATGGCGCCGTTGTCGGCGCGTTCGAGGCCGTTGACGACGTTGAGCAGCGTGGTCTTGCCCGAGCCGTTCGGTCCGATCAGCCCGACGATCTCGCCGCGGTCGACCAACAGAGACACATCGGCCAGCGCCTGCACGCCACCGAAGCGCTTGGAGACGCCGTCGATCGTGAGCCGCTGCGGACCGGGCACGGGAGGCACGGATGCCGGCAGGCCGGCAGCGACGGCTGGTGCGCGTCGGGCACCGCGCAGCCGGTCGATCAGGCCGGCGAGACCTTCGGGCGCCCACAGCACGACGGCGAGCGTGGCGACGGCGTAAGCGAGCAACCACGCGCCCTGCAGGTCGCGCAGCAGCTCGGGCAGGCCGACGGCAAGGGCCGCGCCCAGCACGGCACCCATCGGATGGCGGGCGCCGCCCAGCACCACCAGGGTCAGGCACAGCACCATGATCGAAAAGCCGGTCGCTTCCGGCGAGACGACGCCGCTCAAGGCGGCCGAGCAGGCGCCGGCCAATCCGGCCAGTGCGGCGCCCACGACGAACGCCACGAACCGCCAGGCAGCACCATCGATGCCGAGCGTGGCGGCAAGCAACGGCGCTTCGCGCAACAGGCGCGCCTTCTCGCCAAGCTTGCCTTCGAACAGCCAGGCGTAGAGCAGCACGCCCGCGATCAGGCAGATCCACACCGTCACCAGCAGGACGGGCCCACGCGGCAACGCCGTCGCGAATCCGGCGACTCCATTGGCGCCGCCCGTAAAACTCTCGGCATGCACCGCCACCAGGTTGACCAGCGAGGCGAGTGCCAGGGTGGCGAGCGCAAAGCAGTGCGATTGCAGGCGCAGCAGCGGCCCGGCCACCAGCGCCGCGGGGATCGCCGCCGCGAGGATCGCCACGGGCAACGCGAACGGCCCGAGCGTTGGCGCCGTCAGCGCCGCCGCATAGGCGCCCAGGCCGAACAAGGCGCCCTGCGCCAGGTTGAGCGCGCCGAGCTGGCCGAACACGAGCTGGTAGCCCAGGCCCATCAGCCCATAGATGCCGGCCAGGATGACCATGCGCTGGCCGAACGGCGGCAGGGCGAACAACGCCAGCAGCGGCGGCAGCACAAGAAGGATCAGCCAGAACGGCGCCGGACGCATCTTCAGGCGCGCCGGCCGACGGGCTCGCCGAACAGACCTTGCGGCCGGAGCACCAGCACCGCGAGCACGCAGATATAGAGTGCGGCCGACGCCCAGGCATCGCCGAACCGCGCGGCGACGAAGGTCTCGAAGATGCCGATGCCCAGCGCTCCCAGCAGCGCGCCGGGCACGCTGCCCCAGCCGCCCAGCGCCACGGCGATATAGGCCTTCAGCATGTGCCCGGCGCCCTGGGTCGGCGCGACCAGGAACTGATGCCCCAGCAGGAAGCCGGCAACGCCTGCCAGCGCGCCGGCGAGGGCCAAGGACAGGATGACGTAGCGGCCGACAGGAATGCCGACGGCGCGCGCCATGTGGCGATCGGCGGCGACGGCGCGCATGCGCCGGCCGGTCTGGGTGCGCTCGAGCAGGAACCAGACAGCCGCGACCAGCACAGCGCCCAGCACGACGATGGCGAGCGGCTGGCGGCCCAGCACCAGGCCCGCGATTTCGAACGAACCGCTGCCGGCGATTGGCGGCGCGGTGCGCGGCGCGCCGGCCATGGCGATGGTGAGCGACTGCTCGATGATGGCGGCGAGCGCGATGGTGGCGACGAACGTCGCCTCGGGCGGTCGGCTCGCCAATGGCAGGATGGCGATGCGCGCCGCGAGGATGCCGACGACGCCAATCGCCAGCGCCACCAGTGGCAAGAGCAGCACGGCCGGCAGGCCAGTCGCCAGGCCGACGAACACCGCGACGGCGCCGCCCAGCACGACGAGATCGCCGTGCGCGAAGTTCACCGCGCCCGATGCGTTCAGCGCCAGCACGAATCCCAGCGCCACCAGCGCATAGGCCATGCCCAGCGCCAATGCATTGAGCAGAAGTTGGACGGTGATCAGTGCCAGTGCGTCAGTATTCGGGGCGTCAGTGTTCGCGGGGGGCGTGCTTGCCGAGGATGCGCTGCAAGGTGCGCCGATGCATGTTGAGACGGCGCGCCGTCTCCGAGACGTTGCGGTCGCACTGCTCGAAGACGCGCTGGATGTGCTCCCAGCGCACGCGGTCGGCCGACATCGGGTTGCTGGGCGGTGGCGGCAGCTTGCGGCCGTGCGCGGTCAGCGCCTGCTCGATGGCGTCGGCGTCGGCCGGCTTGGCGAGATAATCGATGGCGCCTTCCTTCACCGCGGCGACGGCGGTGGCGATGTTGCCGTAGCCGGTCAGCACGACGATGCGGATATCGGGCCGCGCCTGGCGCAGCGGACCGACCAGCTCAAGACCGTTGCCGTCGCCCAGCCGCAGGTCGAGCACGGCGAACGCAGGCGGCCGCGCGGTCTGCGCCAGCGCCTCGGCGACCGAGCCGACGGCGGTGACGATGAAGCCGCGCAGCTCGAGCGCTCGCGCGATGCGGTTGCGGAACGCGGCATCGTCATCGGCGATCAGCAGCGTACGATCCTTGTTGGCCGTCGCGCCGGCTATGGCGGGCGACACGGGGCGGTTGGCGCCTGTGTCCTGGCTCATGGCTGCTCCTTCGACATCGGCCGCTATGTAGCCTTGAAGACCGGGTTTGGCCAGCGCACGGAAACCTGCGCGCCGCCGGTCGTTCCCCGGCGGTTACCGAAAGTCACGGTGGCCCCGGTTCGTTCCAATAGCGTCTTGGCGATGAACACACCCAATCCCATGTGGCCTTCCTCGCCCTGGCGCGTCGAGATGAAGGGCGTGCCCAGCTCGTCGAGCAGCGCTTCCGAGAAACCGGGCCCGTCGTCGGAGACCTCGACCTCCGACCATGCCGCCGTCCAGCGCGTCCCGATCTCGACCTCCCGGCGCGCGAAGGAGACGGCGTTCTGCACGATGTTACCGACGCCCTGCATAATCTCCGGGCTGCGCACCTGGATCGGCGCCGTGGTCGGCACACCATCGCCGACCGGGCCGGACTTGAAGCTGATGGCGATGCCGTCGCGCTGATAATGCTGCGCCGCCGCCTCGATCAGCGCCGGCAGCGGCACCAGCGTGTAGGCGTCGGACACGTCGCCCAGCGGATCGACCGACAGGCGCGCCAGGATGGTGCGGCAGCGGTCGGACTCCGACGACAGCAGCTCGACATCCTCGCGCAGCGGATCGTCGGCCTCGACCTCGCGCAGCATCTCCTTGGCGACGACGGCGATGGTCGAGAGCGGCGAGCCGAGCTCGTGCGCCGCCGCCGCGGCCAGCGCACCCAGCGCCGACATGCGCTGCTCGCGCTCGAGGGCGCCCTGAGCCGCCGCGAGCGCAGCCGACATCTGGCGCTGCTCCTCGGCCAGCCGCCAGCCGTAGAGCGTCACCAGCAGCGTGGTGAGCGTCAGGCCCGCCCAGGCGCCGGCCTGGTAGATCTCCGGCAGCTCCGGCGGCGGGCCGCGCCACGGCAGTGGCTGATGGAACAGGCCAAGCAGTCCGATGCTGATGATGGTGAGCAGCGACAGCGCGACATTGCTCGAGAGCGACAGGATGGTGGCGCCGATCGCCACCGGCGCCAGCAGCAGGAGCGAGAACGGGTTGATGAGGCCGCCGGTGAGATAGAGCAGGACGGCGAGTTGCAGGATGTCGAAGGCGAGGAAGATGGTGGCTTCGCGATCGTCGATGCGCGCCGACGCCGGCCGGCCGAGACTGACGGTGAGGTTGAGCAGCGCCGACAGCGCGATGGCGCCGCCGACCGCCAGAACCGGCAGACTGAAGCCGAGACCCCAATGGACGACGGCGGCGGTGAAGAGCTGGCCGGCGACGGCGGCCCAGCGGATCAGCACCAGCGTGCGCAGACGCACGCCGCCGCGCGGCGGCAGGCCGGTGGCGGCAGCACCCTGGGTCATCGGCCCGGTGCCGGGCGAGGCGATCTCGGCGCGCCCCGCCATGTCTCTACTCCTCGAGCATCAGGTGCTTGCGATGCACCGTGGTGAACAGGGGGATCTTGCGCTGCCGCTTGCGGTTGGGCGGCTCCTTCGCCAGCCGGCCGATCTCGCCCAGGATCAAGCCGGTGATGGTCGGCAGCGGCAGTTCGCGCGCCTCGTCGAGCTTGACCCAGCGGATATCACCCAGCTCGCTGGAATGGCGGATGTCGCCAGTCGCATCCTCGGCGCGCGCCATGAAGAAGCGGGCATTGAAGCGGCGCGGCCGGCCGGGCGGGGTGACGGCGCGGGCGATCAGGTCGAGGCAGTCGAGGGCGGGGCCCATGCCGTTGTCCAAAAAGCCGCGCCAGTGCTCGCCGAAATCCTCCTCGGGCGCACCGCCCTCGAGGGGCTTCGCCAGCATCAGGCCGGTCTCCTCGAAGGTCTCGCGCACCGCCGCGACCGCGAGGGCCCGCGCGCGCTGCGCGGTCGCGGCCTTGCGCAGGCGCTCGTCGACGAAGCGGTCGAGCGGCGTGGCCACCGGCACGCGGGCATCGGCCGGATCGACGCGGCCGCCGGGGAAGACGTAGCGGTTGGGCATGAAGGCGTGCTTGGCATCGCGGCAGCCCAGCAGCACCTCGGGGATCTTGCCGCGCTGGCGCACCAGGATCAGCGTCGCGGCATCGCGCGGCCGCAGGTAGGGATATTTCTGGTCGAACTTCTCGACCGGCCGCTCGCTGCCCGGCTTCAGCACGGGCGTGGACGGCGAATGGTCGTAGCCTTTGTCGGTACCGCGCACGACTGCGCGGGCGGGAATGCCTCTTTTGCTCATGACACGACGATAAACGCTGGGGGCGCGCCACTCCAGTGGCGCGTCTTCATTGGAGCGCGGGCCTCCGGCCCGCTCATGAATGCGGGCCGGAGGACCGCGCTCCTATGAGAAAGACCACTCGACCGGCGTATCGGGGCGGAAGACGACGACGCTCTTGTCGCCTCCCGGAACGTCGATGCGTTCCGGCGCGTCGAGAGCCGCTGCGCGCAACGTGATGCGGTCCTCGTTGGGCAGCAGGCCATAGAAGCGTGGGCCGTTCAGCGAGGCGAAGGCCTCCAGGCGGTCGAGCGCGCCCTCCTCGGCGAAGACCTGGGCATAGACCTGCATGGCGACCGGCGCGTTGAAGATGCCGGCGCAGCCGCAGGCGCATTCCTTGGTGTCGGCGGTATGCGGTGCGGTGTCGGTGCCGAGGAAGAATTGCGGACTGCCCGAGGTCACGGCGCGCCGCAGCGCCAGGCGGTGCTCCTCGCTCTTGGCAATCGGCAGACAGTATAGATGCGGACGGATGCCGCCCTTGAAGAGGGCGTTGCGGTTGTAGCTGAGATGATGCGGCGTGATGGTGCCGCCCATGCGCGCGCCGTTGGCTTCGACGAAGGCCACGCCTTCCCTGGTCGTGATGTGCTCCAGCACGACCTTCAGCCCCTGATGGCGACTGAGCAGCGGCGCCAGCACCTTGTCCAGAAACACCGCTTCGCGATCGAAGATGTCGACGTCGGGATCGGTCACTTCGCCATGGACGAGCAGCGGCATGCCCGCCTTCTCCATCGCATCGAGTCCTTTGGCGATGCGGTCCATCGAGGTGACGCCGTGCGCCGAGTTGGTCGTCGCATGGGCTGGATAGAGCTTGGCCGCCACCCACACGCCCTGCTGCTTGCCGTTGGCCAGCTCGACCGGATCGGCATCGTCGGTCAGGTAGCAGGTCATCAGCGGCTCGAACGTCAGGTCGGCCGGAACCGCTCTGCGGATTCGCTCGCGATAGGCCGACGCCTCGGAGATCCGGGTCACCGGCGGCACCAGGTTGGGCATGATGATGGCGCGGGCGAACTGGCGCGCCGTATGAACCGCGCAGGCCTGCAGCATCGGCCCGTCGCGCAGATGGACATGCCAGTCGTCGGGACGGCGCAGCGTGATCGAGCTTGGGAGCGACATGGTTCCGTTTTCTACGCTTGCTCCCGGGCGGGCTCCAATGTTGATTGCGGGCATGAAAGACCTTCAAGAGGCGATCGCCTTCGCCAAGGCCGCCGAGTCCAAGTGGCCCCAAAGCATGAAGATGCCGGACGGCCAGTTCGTGATGACTTTCGATTCGGGCGAGAAGGCCCCCGACAACGAGGTGCTGGGACCGGTGACGCCGCGCGGCGGCCACAGCGGCATCGTCTATCGCGGCGGCAAGGTCTTGGCCGAATGGGGCGACGTGGCGCGCCCCGACATGACCTTCAGTGTCGCCAAAAGCTTCCTCGCGCTGCTGGCGGGCCTCGCCGTCAGCGACGGGCTGATCAAGGACCTCGACGACAAGGCCGGCCCCTCCGCCCTCGATGACGGCTTTACGAGCGAGCAGAACAAGGACATCACCTGGCGGCACCTGCTGACCCAGACCAGCGAATGGCAGGGCACGCTGTTCGACAAGGAGGACCGCATCGACCACAACCGCGTGGTCGGGCTCGCCGTCGCCGAAGCGCCGGTTCTGCTCGGGAAGAGGGGCACACGGCGCCCACTGAGAAAGCCCGGCAGTTTTTATGAGTACAACGACGTGCGCGTGAACCGGCTGTCGCTGTCGTTGCTGCAGCTCTTCAAGGAGCCGCTGCCGTCGGTGCTGAAGCGGCGCATCATGGATCCGATCGGCGTCTCGCAGGACTGGAAGTGGGACGGCTACCGCAACTCGACCGTCACCATCGACGGCAAGCCGATGGTCTCGGTGCCAGGCGGCGGCCACTGGGGCGGCGGCATCGTGATCTCGGCGCGTGACTTGGCGCTGATGGGCCTGCTGGTGGCGCAAGGCGGCGTTTGGGACGGCAAGCAGCTCCTGCCCAAGGGCTGGACCGAGGAGCTGGTGAAACCCTGCCCGGTGGCGCCGTTCTACGGGCTGATGTGGTGGCTCAACACCAACAAGCGGCAGTTCGCGGCGGCGTCGGAACGCAGCTACTTCGCGCTGGGCTGGGGCGGCCACATCGTCTGGATCGATCCGGACAACGATCTGGTCACGGTGCTGCGCTGGATCGACCGCAGCCGCGCGCCGGGCTTCGTCGAGCGCCTGCTGGGGGCGCTGGCCAAATGAGTCTGGACTACTCGGCCGTGCCGCGCATGCCGGACGGCCGCACTGCCGCCGAACACATCGCCGCCGTCGAGGCCACCGCCTCACGCAAGGTGCGCGTGCCCATGTTCCCTAAGGGGGGTGGCAACGGCGGCAAGATGATGTGGCACATCTGGGGCGAGGACTCCGGCAAGCCGATCCTGCTGCTGTTCCACGGCGGCTCGGGCTCGTGGATCCATTGGATCCGCAACGTCCAGCCCTTGTCGCAGCACTTCACGATCTACGCCGCCGACCTGCCCGGCCTGGGCGACAGCGATCCGCCCGACGACGTGCGCGACGTCTGGTCGGTGACGCACTGTGTCGAGACGGCGATGAAGGAGCTGCTGCCGGCCGATAAGAGCTTCGCCATCACCGGTTTCTCCTTCGGCGGCATGGTGGCGGGCCATATCGCCACGCTGTTCGAGCCGCGCATCCGCCGCATCGTCATGGTTGGCGCCGGCGGGCTCAGGGCCACGCGCAAGCCCGGCCTCAAGCTGCGCAAGCTTCTGGCCGAGATACCGGCCGAGACGCTGGCCGCCGAGGCGCGGCGCAATCTCGAGATCCTGATGCTGCACGATCCCGCCAAGGTCGACGGCGTGGCCATCCACATGCAGATCATGAACACCACGCGCGCCAAGACGCGCAGCCGCGACATGGGTCGGGCCTACAAGCTCAGCGACGTGCTGCCGCGGGTGAAGACGCCGCTCAGCGGCATCTGGGGCGAGTTCGATTCGACCACCTATCCGCACATCCAGGAACGAATCGACCTGTTCCGCGCAGTGCAGCCGGACTTCCAGATGAACGTGATCGAGGACGCCGGGCATTGGGTTGCCTACGAGGCGGCCGAGGCGTTCAATGCCAAGCTGATCGAGGTCCTTAATCTCATAACGGACGCCTCATGCTCTTCCGGACCGCCGGCTTCCAGCCGGCCTCATGATTCATGAGCCGGCTGGAAGCCGGCGGTCCGGACGAAGAAGATGGAGCACCCATGAAAACCGAAGTCTCCGAGATCGCCGACAAGATCTACCGCCTGTCGACCTTCGTGCCGCAGATCGGGCCGACCGGCTTCACCTTCAACCAGTTCCTGATCGATGCCGACCAGCCATTGCTGTTCCACTACGGCCAGCGCTCGCTGTTCCCGTTGATCTCCGACGCGGTGAAGCGCGTGATCCCGCTCGACAAGCTCTGCTGGACGACCTGCAGCCATGTCGAGGCCGACGAAAGCGGCGCGCTCAACCAGTGGCTGGCCGCCGCACCCAACGCCACGCCGGCGCACGGCCAGGTCGGCTGCAACATCTGGCTGACCGACATGGCCGATCGCCCGCCGCGCGCGCTGAAGAACGACGAGGTGCTGGACCTCGGCGGGAAGAAGGTGCGCTGGCTCGACACGCCGCATGTGCCGCACAACTGGGACGCCGGCGTGATCTACGAGGAGACCACCGGCGCGCTGTTCTGCAGCGATCTGTTCACCCAGATGGGGCCGGCCACGCCGACCACCGAGAGTGACATCGTCGAACCCGCCATCGCCGTCAGCGACCGCCTGCCCTACATGCCGCCCACGGCCATGCTCGAGCCGACGCTGCGCCGCCTGGCGGCGCTCAGGCCCACCACCATCGCGCTGATGCACGGCCCGGCGTTCAAGGGCGACGGCGCCGCGGCGTTGACGGCGCTGGCGGATCATTACGGGAAGCGGCTGCATTCGTAGCCCCCTCACCCGGCCTCTCCCCCTAGCGGGCCCCCAAGGGGGAGAGGAACATGAGGGATCGGGCTCCTCCTCTCCTCCGCTAGGGGGAGAGGCTGGGTGAGGGGGCTACGGAGACTCCTTCAACCCCAGCGACTCCAGATAACTCCACCGCACCACGCCGTTCCTGAACCGGATGCCGTCGAGATACTCGGCGATCGCGCGGTCGATCAGCGCCTCGTCGGGCTTGTCCGTCCGCTTGCCGTCGGCGAAGGCCACGATCTCGTTCCAGCCGTCGGGGCGCGGGATGGAGACGACGGTCGAGGGCGTGTCGAGATTCTTGTAGGTCCAGAACGCCCAGCCGATGCCGTGCGTTTCGTGCAGCTTTCGGAAGCGGGCGTTCCACTCGTCGGTGAGCTCGCCGGTCTCGCCCAGAAACAGCGGCACGTCGTAGCGGCTCGCGAAGTTGAGATGTCGCTGGATCGAATCACGCTTCGTGCTCGCCCAGAACGAGTGATACGTGTAGGCGAGGTTGTCGGCAAAAGGCGGCCCGAACATGTCGAAGCTCGAGCTCCATTGACCGGCCGCCAGGATCACTACGCGGCCGGGATCGACCTCACGGATCGCCGCCGTCACTTCCTTATAGAAAGGTTCGAGCCGCGGATTGAGAGTCGCCACGTCGTGATAGGGCGCGATCGGCTCGTTCAGGATGTCGTAGCCCAGGATCGCCGGATTGCCGGCATAGCGCCGGGCGATGGCCTGCCAGAGCTTCACCGTGAGCTGCCGGTCGCGCGGCACGTAGAACATCAGCGGATAGCCCGGCCCGTCATCATGGTTGATGCCGGTCTGGCCGCCGGGTGCCGCGTGCAGATCGACGATGGCTAGAAGCCCGGCCTCGCGCACCCAGCCCAGCACGCGGTCGAGCAGGAACCAGCCCTCGCCCGTGATCTCGCCGTCGGCGTCCATGAACAGCCGGTAGTGCAGCGGGATACGAACGGTGTTGAAGCCGGCCGACTTGATGAAGGCGATGTCGTCCTGCGTGATGTAGGTGTCGCGGAACTGCCGCCAGAAGGCCTGTGCGCGCTCGGGCCCCAGCAGGCGATCGAAGGCGCCGTAAATCTGGCGCGGCGACTTCGCGACCTCGAACTTGAACATGTAGCCCTCAGGCATCAGCCAGTTGCCGAGGCTGATGCCCTTGATCAGCAGTGTGCCGCCGTCGGGCGCGATGAAGTTCTTGCCTGAGATACGGACGAGGGTATCTGCGCGTGCCGAGGCGGCGAGGCCGAGGATCAGCAGCAGGGCGAGGATGAGGCGCACGGTAGGACTATAGCCCACAGTCAATCATCCTGAGCGAAGGATCTTCCGGGACAGCGGGCCTCCAGGTCCGCTCATGAGGCGGACCTGGTTGAGCGGGCCTGGAGGCCCGCGGTCCGGCAAGAGTGACAACATTTCAAACCCCGCTAATGTCTGCGCGTCATGCTCCTTGCTTCTCTTCTCCTGCCGATCGCCGTGGTCGCGATCGTGCTGCTGGTCCAGCGCCTGCACCTTCCTGTCTTCCTCGCCATCATGGCGACGGTCGTGGTCTACGGCATCGCAGCCGACATGACCTTCATGTCGGTCGGCAAAGCGTTCGGCCTGGGTTTCACGGCAGCCATCGAACAGACGGGCCTGCTGGTGGTTGCAGGCGCGCTCGTCACTGCCCTGGTGCTGCGCCAGCCGCTCGGCACCGGCACGGCCGCCGCCGCCGGCGCGCTGGCGGGGCTCGGCGCCTCGGCGGCGGGTGGCCTGGCGCTGCTTCAACCGGCCGGCCAGGACGCGCCGCGCCGTGCGCTTGGCCTCGCGCTCACCCTGCTTGCCTTCGCCGCCCTGGCGACACCCTCGCCGCTCGCCGTCGCCGCGGCGTCGGTGATGAAGATCCCGCCGCGGGGCCTGGCCATGGTCGGCCTGCCGCTCGCCGTGATCGCCGCCCTGCTGGGCTGGTGGCACGTGTCGCGCCAGGTGCCGGCAAGCAAGATACCGGGCCATGTCGGCTGGGCATGGCTGGCCGTTGCAGTCCCGATCGGACTCCTGATCGTGCAGGCGGTGGCGCAGATGCCGAGCGAGCCGCTGGGCAAGGGCGGCTCGCGTGAATTCTATATCGGCATCTCCAAGCCGCTGATGCTGGCGGCCATCGCCATCACGCTGGGAGTCCTGTTCGCCGGCCGCTGGCAGCCGTCGGCGCTGGCCGGCCGCGGCTGGGCGCCGTTATTGCTGGCCGTCGGCGCCGCCGGCGGTCTGAGCCGCGTGTTCGACGAGACCGGCATGGCCGAGCTTCTGGCCGAGCACGCGCTCCATCCGCGTTACGGCATCCTCACGCCCTTCCTGGCCGCGGCCATCGTCAAGACCATGCAGGGCAATTCACTCACCGCCGTCCTCACCGCCTCGGGCATGGTCGAGCCGATGCTGCCGGCGCTCGGCCTCGACAGCGCCATGGGCCGAACGCTGGCCGCCGCCGCGGTGGGCGCGGGTTCGATGGCGATCTGCCACGTCAACGATCCGTTCTTCTGGATCGCCGCCGCCATGGCGCGGCTGTCGCCGGGACGCGCGCTCTACGTGATCTCGCTGGGCAGCGTAGTGATGGCGGTCGGCGCGCTGATCGTGCTGGCGGCTCTGCGGCAGTTCTTATAGCGCAGTTTGACGAGGACGCGGCTCGACCGGTCGTTAACTTTACCTAGTCGCCCGCTTCACCCAGTTTGAAGAGAGTTCGATTTTGTGATTCGCTGGCG
>WHTW01000010.1 GCA_009377525.1 Rhodospirillales bacterium | reverse complement strand
AATCCTTGCGTGACTCACGCTCCAACCCGTCAAAACCTCTGTGACAAGCTACCAGCGGGGGAGAGGAACATGTTGAGTCATTGTTTCCACTGCGCTTTTTGCCGGTTCCGCTGCTTGCGCTTGTAGATCGGCTCGCCGAACGGGGGCACCACCAGCGGCTCGGTCGGGCCGCCCTCGGCCACCGGCCGGGCGGCGTGGCGGCCGAGGCTGAGCTGGCGGTCGTACATGATCAGCGCCCCGGCAACGCCCAGGTTGACCGAGAACCGGGTCGGGATCCTCACGACGTAGTCGCAGATCGACTGCACGTCGGCCGACAGGCCCTCGCGCTCGGCGCCCAGGATGTAGGCGGCCTGGCGGGGATGGCGGAAGCTCGGCAGGTCGATCGCCTGGTCGGTGATCTCGATGCCCACCAGCCGGCAACCCTGCGGCAGGCGGAAGGCCTCGAGGTCGGCGAAGTTGTAGGTCGGCACCGAGCGCGGCGTGTCCGAGGTATCGCTCAGCGCCCCCTCGCGGCGGTTGTACTGGGCCCGCAGCGTGAACACGAAGGAGGCGCCGAAGGCATGGGCGGTGCGGAACAAGGTGCCCACGTTCACGGCCTTGCTGATGCCTTCCACACCGATGCCGAAATAGCCTTTCATGCCCCTCTTTCGTCACTGGGCGTTTTGTTGCACTAATCCCTTGCAGGCGCTGCTTCCCCCCGGGTAGCGCCGCACCCGCCCTGAAACAAGGCCAGAATGACCGTTCCTTCGCCGATGGATGATGTCCGCGCCCAGTACGAGGCGCTGCCCTATCCGCCGCGCGACCCGCTCGATGAGGCGAACCGCCTGATCACCGGCACCCCGAGCCACATCCTCGAGATCAACCACTACCTGTTCTCCGGCCGGCTGAACTTCATGCGGCCGTTCCGGGCGCTGGTCGCCGGCGGCGGCACGGGCGACGCCTGCATCATGCTCGCCCAGCAGCTCGCCGACCGGCGCTGCCCGGGCGAGGTCGTCTATCTCGACATCTCGACCGCCTCGCGCCAGATCTGCGAGGCCCGCGCCAAGGCCCGCGGCCTGCGCAACATCAACTTCCTCACCGGCTCGCTCCTCGACCTGCCGTCGATGCCGATCGGCCAGTTCGACTACGTCGATTGCACGGGCGTGCTGCATCACCTGCCCGATCCCGCCGCCGGCATGCGCGCGCTGGCGAGCGTGCTCAATCCCGATGGCGGCATGGGCGTGATGCTCTATGGCGAGTATGGCCGCAGCGGCGTCTATCCCCTGCAGGAGCTGCTGCAGACCCTGGCGCCGCGGTCGATGGCGCTGGAGGACCGGATCGCCATGACCAAGCGGCTGATCCGCTTCCTGCCGACCACCAACTTGTTCCGCCGCAATCCCTATCTCAACGACCACGTCACCGGCGGCGACGCGGGCCTCTACGACCTGCTGCTGCACAGTTGCGACCGAGCGTTCACCGTGCCGCAGATCGGCGCCATGGCGCGAGAGTCCGGGCTGCGCCTCATCGCCTTCCTCGAGCCGGTGCGCTACGAGCCCGCGACCTACATGAGCGATCCCATCATCGCGCGCCAGTCGAGCTCGCTGCCGCTGGTCGAGCGCGCGGCCTTCGCCGAGCGGCTGGCGGGCAACCTGCGCACCCATATCTTCTATGCCACGCGCGCGGGCTTCGACACGGTGGCGCGCCCCGAGGACACCTCGGCCATCCCGGTGCTGCGCGAGATGGATGCCCAGAAGCTCGCGGCCGGCCTGCAGCCCGGCACGCCGCTGGTCGCCAATCTCGACGGCTTCCCGTGGCGCGCGCGGCTGCCGTCGCTCGCTCCGCGCATCGTGTCGCAGATCGACGGCCGCAAGACCGTGGCCGAGATCTATACCTCGCTCGGTGCCCAGGGCGGTCTGCCGCAGTGGGAGGATTTTTACGCGCAGTTCGAGGACCTCTACGTCAAGCTGAACGGCGTGAACCACCTGCTGCTGCGCTTCAGGACCTGAACCGCTGCCGGCATCGCCATGAGCGGCTCTCTCCTGGCGCTCGGTCTTTGCAACTCGCTGCTGTGGTCGCTCTATCTCCTGCTGACGCGCCACGTCGTGAGCGGCGCGGCGCTCGATGCCTGGGCCTACACCCTGGTGCAGCTCCTGGCGGCGGGCCTGATCATGCTGTGGCTCGGCCGGCGGGCGGCCGGCAGCTGGTACGAGCTCCTGGCGCCCTGGACCGTCGGCTACGCCTTCCTGCGCGTGGCCATCAACGGCGCGACCGCGGCGGCGATCGTCTGGCTCGCCATCACCGAGAGCACGCTGCTGGCGACGGTGAGCGTGCTGATCGGCGCCGGCTCGGGTTGGTGGCTGACGCGCCAGGCGCCGCCGCGGCGCGACTGGCCGGGTCTTGCCCTGCTGGCAATCGGCATCGTGGCCTTTGCGCTGGCACTGGCGCCCCAGGCATGGCGCGGCCTGGGCTGGCTGGTCGCTTCCGAGGCCATGGCGGTCGCGGGCTCGTGGATGATCGCCTACCATCCGCGCAACCGGTCGAACGACCTCGCCGCGCGCAGCCGCTTCACCGGCGAGATCCTGGTGGCGGCCTCGCTCGCGCTCATTCTCGTCTGGTCGGCGCTTGGGCTCGTGGGCGCCGTCACCTCGCCGTGGGCCGGCGCCGGCGACGCCTTCGGCCGCATCGAGCTCTGGCTCTATGCGGCGCTCGCCGGCCTCTTGTTCCGCGCGCCCGGCACCTGGCTCGGCTTCTGGACCATCAACCGCACCGGCGTGCAGACCTATCTGATCGCGCTGACCGCGATGCCGTTCTTCGCCATCGCGCTCGAGGCGACCGCCGCGCATCTCGGCTGGGTCGCCCCACCCAACCTGTCCGCCGCCGAATGGATCGCTGCTATCGTCATCCTGGTGGCGTCGACCTGGCTCATCGTCGTCCGACTGAAAGCAGCCGCCGCTCCATGAGGCGGCGTTCAGGCGTCGTGCGGGCGAGGCTGAGAGCGCGACGGAGGTGGGTTTGTGCTTCGTCGTGCCGGCCGAGCTCGGCCAGGAACACGCCGCGCGCCGCTTCGGCATAAGGACTGTCGTCGATCGCGGGCAGCGCGGCGAGGCCCACGGCAGCACCTGTCGCCCGGCCGATCGCGACGGCGCGCGCCAGCTCGACGACCGGCGAGGGATCGAGCGCGCGCAGGTGATCGTAGATGGCGGCGATGCGCGGCCAGTCGGTGTCGGCCGATGTCGCGGCCGTTGCATGCAGCGAGGCGATCTCGGCGCGCAGATGCCACACCGTCAGCTCCTCGCCGCCGGCCGAGCGTTCGAGATGGGCAAGGCCCAGGGCGATCAACCCGCGATCCCATTGGTTGCGCGGCTGATCTTCCAGGAGTTGCGCCACGCCGTCGGGGCCGACGCGCGTCGGCAGGCGCGCGGCGGTGAGCGCCAACAACGCGGCCAGCGCATCGCTCGCCGGGCCCGCCGTCACCGGATGCTGCGCCAGGGCGCGGGCGAGCCGCACCGCTTCGACGCAGAACTCGGGCTGCACCAGCGCCTCGCCCGACGACGCCGAGTAGCCCTCGTTGAACATCAGGTAGAGCGCGGTGCGCACTGATTCGGCGCGCTCGGGCAGGGCTTCGGGCGGCGGCGCTTCGATGGCGACGCCGGCGGTCTCCAGTTGCTTGCGCGCCCGCACCAGGCGCTGGGCAATGGCGGTCGGCTCGCTCAGCAGGCCCGAGGCGATCTGCAACACGGTGAGGCCGCACACCGTCTTCAGCGCAAAGGTGACGCGCATCTCGGGCGACAGGGCGGGATGGCAGACGGCGAACAGCAGGGCGAGCTCGTCGTCATTCAGCTCGCGATCGAAGTGGCCGTCGGTTGCCGGCTGCTGCGGCTCGACGGGGAACGCCTCGTCGTCGAGGGCGACGCTGCGCGCTTCGTGGCGCAAGAGATCGAGCGCACGGTTCCTGGCCACAACGGCCAGCCACGCCGCGGGCTTGTCGGGCACGCCCTTGAACGGCCAGGACGACAGCGCCTGCAGGAGCGCGTGCTGGACGGCATCCTCGGCGATGGCGATGCGGCCGGTACCCAGCCGCCGCGCCAGGGCGGCGACCAGGCGGCTCGTCGAATCGCACGCCAGTGAATCGACGAGCCGCTGGACCGACGTATTCAGCTTGCCGCTGCCCGCGCCTGGCTCATGTCGTCGATCGGGCAGATCTCGACCCAGTTGGTGCTGGAGATCGCCAGATGCGGGCAGTCCCGGGCGATGGTCTCGGCTTCGGCAGTGTCCCTGGCCTCGATCACGAAATAGCCGCCGATCACGTCCTTGACCTCGGCATAGGGACCATCGCTCACCACCGGCCTGCCGTCCTTGACGCGGATGTGACGCACACCGCCGGCGGCCAGCTTCTCGCCGCCGACCATGCAGCCCTTTTGGCGCAAGGCATCGGCCCAGGCCATGTAGCGCTTGGTCACTTCCAGCATCTTCTCGCGCGGCAGGTCGGCGTTGTAGTTCGGGACCTGGTGCAGCAACAACATGTATTGAGCCATTGTCGATCTCCTCTGGTGGTGACGGGGGCGCTTTTGGCCGCAAGCGGCCAAAACGCCTTGCCCGTCACCTCATCGACGTTCGGAGCTGGCGGGAATCGACATTTATTTTCCCGTCATGACGGTGTCACGCCGCCTTCTTCAGCGCCTCCGGATTGATGACATTGATCGGCTTGCCGTCCAGCCAGGCCTCGATGTCCTCGATCGTGCCGGCGTAGAAATGCCGGTAGCTGTCCTCGACGACATAGCCCAGGTGCGGGATCAAGGTGACATTCTCGAGCTTGGTCAGCGGATAGTCCTTGGGCACCGGCTCCTCGTCGTACACGTCGAGACCGGCATGGGCGATGGTGCCGTTCTTCAACGCGGCGATCAGGGCGGCCTCGTCGACGATCGGCCCGCGCGAGGTGTTCACCAGGACGGCCGTCTTCTTCATCTTGGCGAGGTCGGCCGCGCCCAAAAGACCGCGGGTCCGGTCGGACAGCACGAGATGGATGCTGACGAAGTCAGACGTCTTCAAGAGTTCGTCCTTGGTAACGAGCTTGGCGGCGCCCTTGGCCGCCGTCTCCTCGGTGAGGTTCTGGCTCCAGGCCACGACATCCATGCCGAAGGCCTTGGCGTAGCCCGCGACGCGGCTCCCCAGGCGGCCGAGCCCGATGACGCCCAGCCGCTTGCCTTCGAGGACGACCATCTGCTGGATGCCGTCATGCCAGCCGCCCGAGCGCATCAGGCGCTCGCCCTTGGCGAGGTCGCGGGCGCACATCATCAGCAGCGCCCAACTGAGCTCGGCGGTCGACGCATTGGAGCCGCCGCCCGGCGTGTTGCTGATGGGGATGCCACGGTCGGTCGCGGCCTTGTCGTCCAGGCTCGAGGCCCGCGCGCCGGTCAGGACCATGAACTTGAGGTTGGGCAGCTTCTCGATCAGGGCCCGCGGAAAGGCCGTCCGCTCGCGCAGCAGACCCAGCATGTCGAAGGGCGCGAGCTTCTGGGCGGCGTCCTCGACCGAGGAGAACGGCTCGTGAAACACCGTGATCTCCACGCCGCGTTTCCTGAGGCGGTCCCAGTCGGCCATCTTCAGCGCGACCTTCTGATAATCGTCGAGCAGGGCGAGCTTGCAGGTTTGCGGCATGGCGTTTCCTGGGGGAATATGGGTTGGTCAGAACCACTATAGCCGCAGGAGACGGTCATGAGCATCACCGTGAAGCCGGTGACGCCCGACTTCGTGGCCGAGATTTCCGGTCTCGACCTGGCCCAGCCGCTGAAGCCCGCCGACCGCGACGCGATCGAGGCGGCGATCAACCGGTATGCGATCGTGGTCTTTCACGACCAGAAACTGACCGACGACCAGCAGATCGACTTCGCCCGCCATTTCGGGCCGATCCATTCGTCGGCGCAGCGGGCGCGGCACACCGGCATAAAACATCGGCTGCCCTCCAACGAGATCGCCGACATCTCCAACCTCGACGGCGATTCCAACGTCCTGGCACCCGACAGCAAGCGCCGGCTCGACTGGCTGGCCAATCGCCTCTGGCACACCGACGCCTCGTTCCGCGCCGTGCCGGGGGCGCTCAGCATGCTCTATGCCCATGCCGTGCCCGACGAGGGCGGCGACACCGAGTTCGCCGACCTGCGCGCGGCCTATGACGCCCTGCCGCAGACGACGAAGGACCAGATCGAGCCGCTGATCGCCGAGCATTCGATCTGGCATTCGCGCGGCCAGCTTGCCGTCACCAAGTACACCGAGGAAGAGCTCAAAAGCCTGCCGCCGGTGCCGCAGCGCGTGGTGCGCCGCCATCCCGGCTCGGGCCGCAAGACCCTCTATGTCGCGAGCCACGCCTCGCACATCATCGGCATGCCGATCGCCGACGGCCGGCTGCTGCTGATGGACTTGATCGAGCATGCGACTCAGCGGCAGTTTGTCCATAGCCACACCTGGAAGCAGGGCGACCTGGTGATCTGGGACAATCGCTGCACCATGCATCGCGCGCGGCCGTTCGACACAACCGAGGTGCGCGACCTGCGCCGTGTCACCACACGCGACGTCGCCTCGACCGTCGAACAGGCGGCGTAGGGGAGGCTGCAGTGGTGACTCCCCTGCCTGCAGATCCGGAATTCGAGAATTCGATCGAGCGCTACGTCCTCGATATTGCCTTCCTGCGCGACCTGCCCGAAGAGGCCATCACGACCTGCGTCCAGCGCTACGAGGAAGCCCGACCTCATCTTCTCAGTGTTCTGCGGTATGCCGCAGACAGCAAAGAGGATGATGACGAGATCTCGGAGGGGTTGTTCCGGGTGCTACACATCATCGGCGCCGTGCGCGACACACAGGCGTTCGCACCCTTATTGCGATTCCTGCGCAACCGTCCCGACGATCTGGGTTACCTGCTGGGCGACGCCACCACTGAGACGCTGCCGCGTATCCTCATCGGCACCTTCGACGGCAACGCCGATGCGTTGTTCGATTCAATCGGCGACCAGAAGCTCGACGCACTCGTCCGCGATTCCCTCCTTCGCGCCGCGACTTTCCTTGCGTGGGAAGGACGCATCGATCGCGCTCGCATGGTGGCGTTCCTGGAGAAGTTCGCGTCCGGTGAGCTGGCGGTCGAGGGCGAGTTCGTCTGGCATGCGTGGGTTGACGCGATCGCCTTGCTGGGCCTGCGTCATTTCGTGCCGCTCGTGGAACAAGCGCGGGCAAGGGGCATCATTGACGAGTTCATGTTCGAACGCGACGCGTTCTACGCCTGCCTCGACCACGCGGAGCGCGAGCCTTCGGATGCGTCGCGGTTCGCCGCTTCCAAGCTGGGGTACCTGGACGATGCCCTCGAGGCCTTGCGGTTCTTTGCCGACGACGACGATGAAAGCGAGGAGAGCAGCTTGGACCGCCCTCACATCGACGAGGACTCCTCGCCGCAACCTGCGGTCAATCCGTGGCGGCACGTCGGGCGCAACGACCCATGCCCTTGCGGCAGCGGCAAGAAGGCCAAGCGCTGCTGCTTGGCTGTGTAGGAAGCGTAAATGCCTCGTCCACCGGATATCTGGCTGGCCGCGGGCGTGCGCACGCCCTTCGCCAAGGTCGACGGCCCGCTCGCCGCCTACGACGCCATCGAGCTCTCGGTGCCGGTGGCGCGCCACATGGTCGACCTGCTGAAGGGCGGCAGGCCCGACTTCGCGGTGTGGGGCGTCGTGGTGCCCTCGCTCACCTTCAGCAACATCGGCCGCGAGGTGTTGATGGATGCCGGCATCGACGCCACCGTCCCCGCCTTCTCGACCGTCATGGCCTGCTCGACCAGCATGATGGGCGCGATCGAGGCGGCCGGCATGATCGACGGCGATACCAACAACCTCGCCCTGGTGGGCGGCGTCGACAGCCTGAGCCGCGTGCAGATCGGGCTGGGCCAGCGCCTGTCCGACTGGCTGCGCAAGTTCCAGCAGGCGCGCTCGCTGGGCCAGAAGCTCAACCATGTCACGCACGTCCATCTCAAGGACATCACGCTCTACATCCCGGCGATCGCCAACCGCACGACCGGCCTCAGCATAGGCGAGCACACCGAGATCACCGCCAAGGAATGGCAGATCGGCCGCCAGGAGCAGGACGAAATCGCCCTGCGGAGCCACCAGCATGCGATGGCCGGCTGGGACAAGGGCTTCTTCGACGACCTCGTGATCCCGCTGGGCGACGTCAAACGCGACACCATCCCGCGCAAGGACACGTCGCTGGAGAAGCTGGCGCGCCTGCCGCCGTCGTTCGACCGCACCAGCGGCAAGGGCAGCCTGACCGCCGGCAACTCCTCGCCGCTCACCGACGGCGCGGCGGCGATCTGGGTCGCCTCGTCGAAGGGGCTCGAGCGGCTTCCGCCGGGCACACCACGCGTGAAGCTGGTCGACTGGGAGATCGGCTCGGTCGATTTCCGCGTCGAGGGCCTGCTGATGGCGCCGGCCTTCGCCATCCCGCGCCTGCTGGCGCGTCACGACCTCACCTATGGCGATATCCATCTCTGGGAGATCCACGAGGCCTTCGCCGCGCAGGTGGCGTTCCATCTGAAGGCGCTGCAGGACCCCGCGTTCCTGCGCGACAAGGCCAAGGTGCCGCGCGATTTCGGCACGTTCCCCAAGGAGCGCATGAACCCCAACGGCGGCAGCACGGCGCTCGGCCATCCCTTCGGCGCCACCGGCGCGCGCATCATCGGCCAGGCGGTGAAGGAGCTGGCCGCCATGGCCAAGGGAAGCCGTGGCATCGTCAGCATCTGCGCCGACGGCGGCCAGGGCAGTGTGTTGCTATTGGAGGCGGCATGATGAGCATCGATTTCCTGATCACCACCCTGATCATCGTCGTCTCGCCAGGCATCGGCGTGCTCTATACGATCGCCACCGGCCTGTCGCGCGGCGCGCACGCCAGCATCGTCGCCGCCTTCGGCTGCACGCTCGGCATCGTGCCGCACATGGCGGCGGCCATCATGGGCCTCGCCGCGCTGCTGCACACCAGCGCCATCGCCTTCCAGACGATGAAATATCTCGGCGTCGCCTACCTGCTCTACATGGCGTGGATGACGCTCAAGGAGCACGGCGCGCTCAAGGTCGAGAACCAGGTCGACCAGAAGTCGTCGATGCAGGTGATCGTGCGCGCCATCCTGATCAACATCCTGAACCCCAAGCTCTCGATCTTCTTCTTCGCCTTCCTGCCGCAGTTCGTCAGCGCCGACGAGGCCGAGCCGGTGCTGCGCATGTCCGAGCTGTCGGCCGTGTTCATGCTGATGACCTTCGTGGTGTTCGTGGGCTACGGCCTGTTCGCGGCGGCGGTGCGCCGGCACGTGATCTCCCGCCCGGCCGTGATGACCTGGATGCGCCGGGCTTTCGCCGGCGCCTTTGCCGCGCTGGGCGCCAAGCTCGCTCTCGCCGATCGGTGACCCTTCTTTGACACATGGACGCTTCACGGACATGCCTAGACATATGACAGGACGAGCTACCGTCCGGCTGCCGCAAGGGCTGCTCAATCGGGCAAAGCGCAAGGCCGCCGCCGAAGGACGCACGCTGATCTCCTTGATTGCCGACGGGCTGCAGTTGGTTACGAGTGCCAATCGACGAGCAACGAAGCGAGCCCGCATCATCCCACGGGTGAGCAAGGCTACTGGTGGCCTGATGCCCGGTATCGATCTGACCGGCTTCGCCGGCCTGCAGGAGATGGATGACCTGGAGGCGATTCGGCGGACGAAGAAGACCAAGTGATCCTTCCAGATGTCAATGTCCTGACCTACGCCTTTCGTGCGGAACCTGGCGAACGACATTGGGGAATCTTCAAGTGCCTGTGCCGCATGCCGTCCTGAAATCCTGGCCCGGCCGCGACGTGATCGCAACCCTGCTCTCCAACCGCACGCTGCTCGCCGACTACCGGGCCTTCTTCGTCTTCGGCTGTTTCCCTGTTCTGCCTTCGCCGATCGACAAGCAGGGCTCGCCCGACCCGGCTATGCGCGTCGGCTTGTTGTCATCATGGGCGCGCTCCCTATACTCGCCGTCGCGATGGAAAAGCCTGCGGATCTCGTTTTCGGTCTCGATGAGCGCCCGCCACTCGCGAGCTGGATTGGCCTCGGCTTCCAGAACGTCGCCGTCATTTGCCCGTATCTCGTTCTCGTGGCGCTTGTCGTCGAGGCGGCCCGACTGCCGGCGGACCGCGCGGTCGGCTTCATGTCGATGGCGATGCTCGGCATTGCGATCTACACGCTCCTGCAGGCAATCGGCCGCGGGCCCATCGGATCGGGCTATCTGGCCCCGCCGGTCGTGTCGGCCATCTACCTGCCGGCATGTCTCGTCGCTGCGTCGCAAGGCGGCATGCCCCTGGTCGCGGGAATGATCCTTGTTGCCGGCCTGGCGGAATGCGGCCTCGCCAGGATCGTCGGCAAGCTTCGCAAGATCTTCCCTGCGGTCGTCTCCGGCATCATTCTCATGGCGGTCGGGCTCGAGCTCGCGCGCATCGGCATGGCCATTGCCTGGAGCCCGGACCTCCCCGGCAGCGCCCAATTTGGCGGCGTGGAAATCACGTTCGGCGTCACGCTCGTGACGATGGTCGCGCTCAGCGTCTGGGGTCGTGGGTGGCTTCGCGTCTTCTGCGCGCTTATCGGAATTGTCGCCGGTTATCTCGTCGCGGCATCGTCGGGCCAGCTGGAACCTGCGTTCTTCAACGGATTGCACGAAAGTCCCATCTTCGCGCTTCCGCACACTTTTCCGCAGGCCATCACGGTCGACGCCGGTCTCATCCTGCCCTTCGTCATCGCGGCTGTTGCTTCCGGTCTACGAACAGTGGGCACGCTCACGACTTGCCAGCAGATCAACGACGCCAGATGGACGCGGCCCGACATGAAGTCGATTTCCGGTGGTGTGACCGCGGACGGCATCGGCTGTGCGCTCGGCGGATTGTTGTCCGCTCCCGGACTGAGCGCCAGCCCCAGCCTTATCGGCATCCAGAAAGCTACCGGGGTCACGAGCCGCCATATCGCGTGGTCGATAGCGCTGTGGCTCGTCGTGCTCGCCTGCATGCCGAAGATCGCGTCGCTCATCGTCCACATGCCAAAGCCCGTGATGGCCGGCGCGCTGTTCTTCAATGGTGCGTTCATGTTCGTCGGCGGCATACAGGTCGCTCTCAGTCGACCGTTGGGCCTGCGCGGCACGTTTCTTATCGGCCTGAGCGTGCTCTGCGCTGTCGGCGTTCAGCTCCATCCGGAATTCTTCCGCCAGCTTCCCAGTTGGACTCATTCGATCACGCAATCCGCCATATCCATGGCGACATCGATCGCCTTTCTTCTGAACCTCCTCTTTCTGCTTGGCCGCTGGCGCTACGGCGGCGTGCAGATCGAGATCCATGACCGCGAGGTCAGCCGTTCGCAGCTCGAACAGTTCCTCGCGTCCGAGGGCAGGGCCTGGAAACTGCCCGCCGCCGACACCGCCCGCATCGGGGCCGTCGTCGGAGATCTGCTCGACCAGATCGCCGCAGACGGGTTGGCAGAAGGCTCCGTTTCCATTCGCGCCGGATGGGATGAGTACGACGTCACCATCTCAATTCAATATCGGGGCGAGCTTCCCCACATCGCTGATGCGCGGCCGAAGAAGAGTTACGTCGAGGAACAGGCATTCGTCAGCGGATTGTCTGGCTACCTGTCCGGCATCCATGCCGACCGCATCGAGTCGTCCGTGAAAGACGGCCAATGCAGGCTCAAACTGACTTTTCGCATGTGAGAGCCCGCGAGGCCGGCGGCTGCAGTCGCGCCGCGAAAGGGCTGGAAAGTCCTGAAGAAGAAATGGAGCGGGCGAAGGGATTCGAGACCCAGGTCGTGCTCGCCCCCTGAGCCATGCCGGCTCGTTCACCGACGGCTTCCTGCTGACGGCGGTGTTGGCCTATGATCGGTGGTCATCGTGCCGCTGTTCCACCATCCCGACAACGACGTCTCCCGCGCATGACCGAGATCATGGACGAAACGACGGTCGGCGCCGCGTTTGCCGCCGCCGTCGCGACTTATGGCGACAAGCCTTTTCTTGCCGTGCCGACGAGCGAGGGACGCGGCTATCTGGAAGCGGGTTTCGAGATCTCCTACGGCGAAGCGGCCCGGCAGGTCGAAGCGCTCACCGCAATCTATCGCGCCGCAGGTTACGGCCTCGGCCATCGAGTGGCGACGCTGCTGGAGAACCGGCCCGAGTACGTGCTGCACAAGCTCGCCCTCAACAGCCTCGGCGTCTGCTGCGTGCCGGTGAACCCGGAGTATCGCGCGGGAGAGATCGCCTATCTCCTGGAGCACAGCGAGCCCGAGCTGGTGATTGCCCTGGCCGCGCGCCGCGAACAGCTCCTCGGCGGGTTCGCGGAAAGCACCCATCGGCCGGCCATCGTTGCCCTGGAGGAGTTTTCGTCGGCATTGCCCAAGCCGCTGCGTCCGGCATCACCGGGACAGCCGACATCCGGGACGCCGGCATCCATTCTATACACCTCGGGCACCACCGGGCGGCCAAAAGGCTGCGTCCTGTCGCAGGGTTACGAGGTGGCGGCGGGAGCGCGCTATGCAGCGCTGGGCGGTCTGGCCGCGCTGCGTCCGGCGCAGGACCGCATCTACAATCCGCTGCCGCTCTATCACGCCAACGCCGGCATCCTCTCGCTGATGGCCGCCATCGTCACCGGCAACTGCCAGATCCAATCCGACCGTTTCCGCCCGCAGCGCTGGTGGCGCGAGCTCGCCGAGACGCGGGCCACCGTCGTGCACTACCTCGGCATCATCGTGCCCCTTCTGCTGGGACAGACGCCGAGCGATGACGAGCGATCCCATCAGGTGCGCTTCGCCATCGGCGCCGGTGTCGAGCCCGAGCTGCACAGCGCCGCCGAAAAGCGCTTCGGCTTCCCGCTGATCGAGGTCTGGGGAATGACCGAGATGGTGCGCGTGCTGGCCGACTGCATCGAGCCGCGCCATGTCGGCACGCGCGCCTTCGGCCGCGCCATCGACGGCGTGGAGGCCCGCGTCGTCGACGACGACGGGCGTGATGTCGCCGATGCCCAGCCTGGCGAGCTGACCATCCGCCACTCCGTGGCGACGCCGAGGCGCGGTTTTTTCTCGGGCTATCTCAAGGACGAGGAGGCGACGGAGCTCGCCTGGCGCGACGGCTGGTTCCATACCGGCGACGTCGTGTGGCGCGGGCCCGACGGCATGCTGCATTTCGTCGACCGCAAGAAGAACATCATCCGCCGCTCGGGCGAGAACATCGCTGCGGCCGAAGTCGAGGCGCTGCTGCTGACGCATCCCGAGGTGCACCAAGTGGCGGTGATGCCGGTGAAGGACGAGTTGCGCGAGGAGGAAGTGCTGGCCTGCGTCGTGCTGCGCAACGCCCTGCCGGGCAAGGAGAAGGCAGAGGCTCTGGTCCAGTTCTGTTTGCAGCGGATCGCCTACTACAAGGCGCCCGGGTGGATCCATTTCGTGCCCGACATCCCGACGACAGGCACGCAGAAGATCCAGAAGCACACGATCTACCCGAAGGGCACAGACCCGCGCTGTCTCGCCGAGATTCTGGACATGCGCAGCCTGAAGCGACGTCAATGAACGACGACCGCCTTTCGCCACCTATCTCTCGCTGGCAGGGGAAAATGCCACTTGCCGCCGCGGATCGGCAGGAAGTGGCCATTGTCCTTCCCGACCCGTCGATCGGGTCGCCGACGCCGAAGTAATCCTTGAAGCGGTCTTGATGCTGGTCGACAGATCACGCTGTCAGACGTGGTTCAAATTTGTCGGCAATGCCTGTCGCTGGATGTGCCGGCCCGTGTAGACGACGGACCGGGCCGAGGAGCAGACGCACGAGGCCGCCCGGTGATTGAGGAAGGTAGCGGACTTCTTCTTGATGGCCTCGCGCGCCGGCCGGGAACGGCCACTTCGAAAGGAAGTGCTCCTGGTCGACCAGC
This sequence comes from Rhodospirillales bacterium, assembly GCA_009377525.1. Lineage (GTDB taxonomy): Bacteria > Pseudomonadota > Alphaproteobacteria > Reyranellales > Reyranellaceae > Reyranella. Next base: position 78,077 of record WHTW01000010.1, on the reverse strand, counting down.
ACGAACAGGATGTTGTAGCGCTGCGGCATCGCGCCTGCCGGCGGCGCCGAAGCCGGCGTTCCGGCCGGCTGGGCATTGGCCGACATGTTTCCAATGATCGTCGTGCCGAGCAGCGCTGCTCCCGACGTCATCGCCAGCCGGCGCGAGGTATTGGATGGGGTGTCCTCGTTCGACATGAAATGCCTAACCCCTGTCGATCTCCGGCAGGTCGAAGTCGCGCCAGCCGGGGACTTCCGAAACCTCGGGAAACTCGACGCCGAAAGGTCGCGTGGCATCGATGCCGACCGCGGAGGAGTAGCCGCCATCGGTATGGGGATCGAGCGGCGCAGTGGCGGTGCGATCGACGACGAAGACGTCTTCGCGAGGCTTGACGCGGAACGACTGCGCCCACTCGACCTCGGCCGAACTGCGGATGTCGATGTCGGGTTCGACGGCGATGACCCACTTGGGATGCAGGTTGGACGCCATGGCGGCGAGGATCGCCTGCCTGGCCTCGCCCTCGTAGCGCGGCTTCATGGCGATCACGACATAGACCTGCACGCCGCCCGAGCTGTTGATCGAGAGATCCGAGATGGTCGGGAACTGCGCCTGGAGCTGCCGCAGGATCGAGGTCTCGAATGGAATCTGCTTGAGCACGTGATTCTCGGTGATTGGCTTTCCGGTCAGCAAACCCTGGAAGATCGCATCCTTGCGGTGCGTGATCGCGGTGATCCGCGCGACCGGCTTGGGCGAGGCCGCCGTGTAGTAGCCGGTGTACTCGCCGAGCGGGCCTTCCATTTTCTGGGTCTTGGTGTCGACCGTGAACTCGATCACGATCTCGGCGCGCGCCGGCACCTTCAGGTCGTTGCTGACGGCCCGGTTGAGCTCGACCGCTGCGCCGCGAAGCCCGCCGGCGACGAACCAGTCGTTGGTCGCGTCACTCGACTGGACCTGGCAGGAGAACATCGTCATCGGATCGACGCCGATCACGACCGCGCCGTGCAGCTCCTTCCCCATCGCCGTCGCGTGGGCGATGTTCTTGCCGAAGCGATGATTCGGCGCCGAGAACACGCCCATCTCCTTGGGCCCCAGGATCTGGAAGCGGTAGTTGCCGATATCGGGAATGCCGGTCTCGGGATTCTCCGACACGACGATGCCGGCGGTGATGTAGGCGCCGCCGTCCTTCGGGCTGTAGGTCGGCACCGGCAGCTTCGTGACGTCGATCGCGTCGCCCGTCAGCACGACCGCCTGGCAGGGCGGTGTTCCCCTGAAATCCACGGGGCCGATCTGGTTGTTGATCCCCTTGAGCACCTTGTCGTGGATCGTCTGCTCCGTCGCCTCGAAGGCCAGCAGCGCCAGCCTGCGGTTGCCGTAGACGCCTGCGACCAGCGGAAACTCCGTGCCCGTCTCAGTGAACATGAGCGCCGGGCCCTGGACTGAACTGGTCTTGGCAAGGGCTTTGGCGATGTCGTACTTGAGGGAGATCGGCCGTGCGATGTCGACGAGCTCACCCGCGTTTCTCAAGGCGGTCAGGAAGGCACGCAGATCTTGATAGGGCATGGTCAGTCCGTCCTTGCGTTTCGCGAGTACAATAGTTGATGCATCGCTTGATTGCCGATATCTGCCGCCACGACATCGAGGCCGCCATACGCGTCGCCCTGGCGGTCGGCCTGCCGCTGCTGGCACTCGATGCCGTGGGCCGTCTCGACCTCGCCGTCTATGCCGCGTTCGGGGGGCTGGCGATGCTCTACGGCAACGCTGAACCCGCAAAGCGGCGTGTGCAGACGCAGATCGTCGCCGGCATAGGCCTGGTCGTCACGATCGCAGTTGCCATGGCCTATGCGGCCGCGCAGGCGCCGGTCACGGTGCTGGGCGTCCTGCTTGCCGTCACTGTGATCGCCACAGCGACGCTGGGTGCGGCCATGCGATGGGTGCCGCGCGGCGAGATGTTCTTCGTGCTGGTGCTGCTGATCATCGCCAGCATCCCCACGAGCTGGGACCGCCTGCCGCTCGGCATCGCCCTTGGCGCGGGCGGTGCCGCTCTCTCCGTATTGCTCGCCTGGCTGAACGGCATCGGCGCACGCGGAAACGAGCCGGGGAGGGAACCGAAATCCGACGGATGGCGTCGCCGCCTCGCCTCGGGCTACGTAGATCTCGACCGCCGGCAGCATCTGGTCCTGATCGTGGCCGCCACGCTCGGCGTGCTGACGGCGTGGGTGCTCGCCCTCGTTCTCGGCATTGGCAATCCCTTCTGGGCAGCGGTCACTGTTGCTGCCCTGATGCCGGCGCTCGCCGCCGCCGACGTCTGGCGCCGCACGATGCACCTCATGCTGGGCACGCTGGGCGGCGTGAGTGTGGCCACCTTCCTGTTCTCCTTCAATCCCGGCCATCTCGCGCTGATCGCGATCATCATCGTCTGCCAGGCGGCAGCGCAGATCGCGGTGGCGCGCAACTACGGTGTCGCGCTGCTCTTCTTCTCGCCGCTCGCCATCGGCATGAGCAACCTTGGCCGTGGCCAGCCCTGGCAGCCGCTGCTGGTCGACCGACTGGCCGAGGCGGCGCTCGGCACGGCAGTCGCCTTCCTGACGATTCTCGTGGGCCGCAGGATCCTCAAAGTGTCTTGAGCGAGCGGGCCGCACGCTGTGCCTATTGCGACGGCTGGTCAGAGACCTTGAAGGGGATGTCGCCCTCGATGGCCTTCGTGCCCTGCAGGGTGATCACCGCCCAGTGCAGCTTGTAATCGCCCGGCGGCAAGGTCGGCGCGGCCGCGAACAGCACCTCCGGCGCCGATTCCAGTCGCGGATGCAGGCGCTCGATCACCTTGTCCCCCTGCTTGATGACCAGGGTCGACTTGAGGTGGTCGACCGGTCGGTCGAAGCGCACGAAGAAGGCGCTGCTCTTGCGGCCGATAATGGCATTGGCCGCCGGCGTCGACTCCATGACGTGGACCTGATCCGCCGTCTGCTGGGCGCGCACGGCCGGGATGAGGTTGGCGGTCGTCATCAGCAGCACGAGCAGGGCCGTGATCGTCAGGCGTTGCGGCATCACTTGCCGCTCCTGCGCCCGGCCACGCCGGACGGGCCGGTCCATCGTGGGAAGGCCTTGGTGTCGAGGCCGAACAGGTCGAGCACGCGCGCAGCGGAATGGGTGACGATCTCGTCGACCGTGCGCGGGCGCGTATAGAACGCGGGGACCGGCACGGCGACGATGGCGCCCATTTCCGTGACGGCCAGCATGCTCTTGATGTGCCCGGCATGCAGCGGCGTCTCGCGGAACATCAGGACAACCCGCCGGCGTTCCTTCAGGCAGACATCGGCCGCACGCGCGACGAGGCTCGACGTCACACCGGTCGCGATCTCGCTCAAGGTGCGCACCGAGCACGGCGCCACGATCATGCCCATCGTCTGGAACGAACCGCTCGAAATGGCCGCGGCGATGTCGCCCGGTGCATAGACCTTGTCGGCCAGCGCGCGCAGCGCGGCCGCCGACAGCTCGGTCTCGAGCGACCGCGTCTGGTCGCCGGCCTTGGAGATCACGAGGTGGCTCTCGATCTTCATGGCCCGCAGCATCTCCAGCACACGGATGCCGTAGACCGTACCCGAGGCGCCGGTGATGCCGACGACCATGCGCCGGACGGGCGGGCTCGCTGCCACCGGCCGCCTCAGCCCGCGGTCTTGATGTGGCGCGGATCTGAATGGTTCATGGGCTGCGGCTTGGCCTCCCACGAGAACGGCGTGGCGGAGAGCGTGTAGCGGTACCAGGGCGGGTCGTTGGTGCGACCAAGCCTGTGGCGCAGGTTGCCGAACGCGCGGTAGAGCACCGGATAGGGCTGGCCGTGATACTGCTTCAGGATCTCGTGCCAGGCGCGCGGCTGGGCGCCGATGAACGCCTCCATATCCTTGGTCAGCGCCTCTTCCGTCATGATCTTGAGCCCGGCCGGCGGATCGCCGAGGTCGGTGACGGTGCTGCGCACGAACTCGTTGGGGTTCCATTCCGGCCCCAGCGGCACGGTGCAGTCCAGGCCGATCTTGGAGGAGATGCCCAGGGTCGTGCTCTTGGGGTCGACGGTCATGGTGTTGAGCCCGTCGAGCCGCACCGTATCCCTGTCCGGCATGTAGCGGTAGGCCATGGCGGCCAGCACCGCCTGGTCGTCCCAGATATCGACGTCGGTGTCGAACACCATGGCAACCTTGGGCAGCCCCTGCTTGGAGCAGGTCAGCATGATGCCCAGCGCCTGCTTGGAATCGCCCGCGCCAAGCGGGTGGATCTTCGCATAGGCGATGTTGGACAGGCCGCCCAGCGGGCAGCGCACTTCGCGCACGTCGATGCCGCCCTGCTTCAGCCCGTTGAACAGGTCGGCCTCGATCGCCGGCAGCTGCAGCATGTTGTCGGTGTACCAGGGGTGCAGGCCGCCGATCGTGCAATGCTGGAAGATGCCGCCCTTGCGGTAGGTCATCGCCCTGACCTTGAGGCGATAATTGTGCTTGATGCCGCCGCCGTACATGCCGGTGAACTCGCCGTACGGCCCTTCGTCATAGACGAGACCCTCAAGCGCCATCAGCTCGCACTCGAGCACGATCTCCGCGTTCGCCGGCACCATCACGTCGATGGTCTCGCATTTGATCATCTTGGCCGGCGCGCCGTAGAAGGCGCCGAGTACCTCGAAGTCGTCCGTGTCGGCGGTGACGCCGGCCAGGGCCGCGATCTTGTCGATGGTCGGGCCGCCCAGCACGATCGCGACCTCGAGATTCTGGCCCTTCGCCGCCGCCGCCATCGCGTGAATGCGCTGGCGATGCGAGGTGCAGGTCATGTCGACCGACTTCTCGTTCTTGGTGCGGAACATCGAGCGGTAGATGCCCCAGTCGTAGACACCGGTGTCGGGATGCTTGCTGATGAAGAGATTGTCGTTGGTGTAGGCGTGGCCGTCGCGGTCGTGATGCAGGAACAGCGGCAGGCGCGTCAGGTCGACGTCATCGCCCTTCAGGATCACTTCCTTGCAGGGCGCCGTCGTCACCGTCTCCCACTTGATGCGCCCCTTGGAGCGCGCGACCATCTCGAGCCCGGTCCGCGTCTTGTCGCAGCCCATGGCCCACGCGAACATCTCCTGGTTGGAATAGGCATTGGCCAGCACCGAGAATTCGGTGTCCTTCACCTTCTCGATCAGGATGGCCTTGGTCGGGTTGGCCTCCATGAGCTTGGGGATCTGGTCGACGCGGACCTCACCCTTGATGCGCACGAGGAAGCCCGCCTTGTCCAGGGCGGCGACGAAATCGACAAGTGACTGCTGCATGGTCTGCACCCCCGTCTGGAGAAACACGTCAGGAGTAGGCGGGTGCGACCTTTCCTTTCTCCACGTAGGACCGGAGATGATGCAGCATCATGCCCCAGAGCGCGTTGCACTTGTCGAAGTTGCCCTGCTGGTGAGGCCAGCCGGCATGGGCGAAGGCGATCTGCACGCGGCCGTGCGGCGTCCTGCCGAGATCGAAGGTGACGGTCGTGCCGGCCGAGTCGCCCGGCCCCGAGGCGCACTTCCATGCCACCTTGTGATCGTCCTGCGTGGTGACCTCCCAGACGAAGGTCGGACCGTTCGGATATCTGAGAGTCCACTTCGAGCCGATGCCGCCGCTGCCTGAGACTTCGGCCATCATCCAGCCCTTCAGTCCCTCGAGGGTCGTGAGCGCGCCATGCACCTTGGCTGGGTCACCGGTGATGTTGACGGCATGACGAAGAGCATGACTTGGCACGGACGCACCTCCCCCTTACTCACGCTCAGCATCGGGTACGCACCAAGCTGAACCTGATCCAGATACGAACGATAACAGTGCAAACTTGCAGGCTCAATGGTCCGCTGGAAGAATCTTGCGTTGGACAACAAACAGTGGCTCTGATTGCAGAGAAATGAAAAGCCACTGCGGCAAGCGGACGGAGTTCAAGCTTTCAGCAGCGAAGTGACGTCGGCCGTTGAAACCACATCTGCAAATGTCAGCATCATGTTGTTCAGGGTAATGTTGTGCTCGAAATCCGTATGCGTCGCGGTCGCATCGGAGACGAACAAGACCTTGTAGTTCAGCATCATGGCGTCGCGGGCGGTCGATTCACAGCTTATGTTCATCGCGCAGCCTGCGCTACCTGCGGCTTCGAGGAGCGGCACCAACCGTGTGATGTCGAAGCTCAATCCTTCACTACTGTGGCGGGACTTACCGCGATGGGCCGAGAACCTCCGGCATGGCTCCGATGCTGGCGTCCATCATGCCGATGGTGGTCATGACCATCATCCTCGGATTCCGGCAGGTCCCCCCACTCACGACTGAAGACGACCGGGCCGCCGTGCGGCGTGTTAAGATACGAACGCCGCCAATGCTCCACCGCATCGGCAATCTCCTCCGGTGCGAGTGTCGAATGCTTGACGAGGATGGCTTCGAGAGCGACGAGCCACTGCCGGTAGTAGGCAGCCTCGCTTGTCTCGCCGGGCCGCTGCGGACGGGCACGAATCTCCCCTGTGAAGATTTCGAACCACTCGGCCCAGGAGACGACCCCCGCCTGCGAAAGCGCCAACGTCGTTCCGAATGCCTCGGCATGCCAGGGTTGGCCGAAGCCTGGCACGCCGCTGTCGACGGCGAGGTCCGCCGCGAGGCCGCCCTGGGCAGGATCGAGCCGCAACAGGTCGCCGAGGCCGCTCATGCCGCCTCGACGTAGCTTTCGTAGAGATCGATATAGACGGCGTCACGGGACCCGCTATCCGGACCCCAAAGTTCCGACGCCTCGAAGCGGACGCTGTAGACGTGCTGCAGCTCGGGACTCTTGCCCTGGGCGATCCCGTCGGCGAAGGCTAAGGCACCGAGGCCGGCGGCGACAGTGCCGGCGCGTCCGCGAACGTAGCGCGGCAGCCTCGTGTGCGTTCGCGGATTGATGTTCCTCGCCCGCACACGGTCGCCGGCCTTGAACTGCGGCACCTCCCGCGGGGGCGCCGGCACGGGGCGATGCGAGGGGGCGGCAACGGCACTACCGACCTGGCCTGTCGCCAGCTCCTGCGCGGTGAGATAGCCCTTCTCCTGGAGTAGCCTCTCGAAGCCGTCCAGCCAATGAAGATAGTATGGCGACTCGAGATAATGCACCGGCGGCAGTTGCTCGATCGCATAACGGAGTTCGTGGACAGTGTAGACGCCGCTCATGTTAAGGGCGAAGTTCACACCGAGAACGTCGCGCTCCCAGTCCGCGTGAAAGATCGGCTCGTTCGCCTCGACGACGATAGGTCCCATGTTCTGTAGCCCGCCCATGTCGTGAATGCCGTTCATCGAGAGAGGCTCCTTCCCGTCTCATGGCCTCGTCAGGCGGCCTTGCAGAGGGCGGTCCCGATCATCGAATCGCGCGTTACGATCGATGCCAGCCGTTCCTCGCTCCAACCCTCGGTTCCCGCCGGCCGCAACGGCAGAACGAAATACCGAAGCTCGTTGTTCGAATCCCAGACCCGGACCTCGACATCGTCGGGGACGTGAAGCCCGAACTCCGCGAGCACCGCGCGGGGCTCGATGACAACGCGGCTGCGGTAGGGCGCCGCCTTGTACCAGTTGGGCGGCAATCCGAGGACGTGCCACGGATAGCAGGAGCACAAGGTGCACACGATCACGTTGTGAACCTTCAAGGTGTTCTCAAGGACGATCGTGGGTGTGCGCTCGATCATCGCGATATGAGGGTCTTCGGAATGGCCGAACTCGCCCATGGCTTCAGGTGCATCCGCGAGCAGCCGCTTCCTATAGGAGGCATTGGTCCAAGCGCGGGCTACGATCCTGGCGCCCGTTCTCGGGCCGAACCTGTGCTCGAAAGCATCGACGATCGTGTCGACGGCTCCCGTTGGCAGGAGGCCCTTCTCCGTCAGAAGTTGCTGGATGGCCTTGATTCTGAGGGCGGGGGCTGAAGGCGGATCGGTATGCGAATCGGATGACAAAGAGAGCCTCAAGATGTCCGGTCGAGCTTGCGATCACGTACCCAATCGACACCGTCGGTGAATGTAAACGACGAATTACAACTGATTGCGGCCGATCGTGCAAGTCTAGCGACGATCAAAAATTTGCAATAGCTTCCCGCGATGCTCTTTTGCTTAGGTCAAAGAAGGAAGCCATGCACCAGGTGAAGCTTGACGACGATATCGTGAAGATCGCGCTGCAACGGCGGGGGCGACTGCGGCTCTTCGAGACCATCGAGCCGAAGAAGACCGCGCATCTCGTGATCGATATGCAGACGGGATTCATGACGCCAGGTGCACCGGCGGAGATCGCGCCCGCCGCCTCGGCTATTCCCAACATCAATCGAATCAGCGCCGCCTGCCGCAAGGCCGGCGCGCTCAACGTCTTCATCCAGAACTCGATCAGCGAGGAGAGCAAGCAGAGCTGGTCCAATTGGTTCGACGCCTTCTGGACGGCCGACAAGCGCGAGGGCATGTACGCAACCTTTATGGTGGGCAAGCCGGGTCACGCCCTGCATCGCGACATCCAGGTCGAGCGCGGCGACATGCACATCAACAAGTTTCGCTTCGGCACCTTCGTCGAGGGCTCCTCCGACCTGCACCCCAAGCTACAGGCGAAGGGCATCGACACCGTGATTATCACGGGCTGCGCCACCAACATCTGCTGCGAGTCGACGGCACGCGATGCCATGATGATGAACTACAGGGTGCTCTTCGTTTCGGACGGCACGGCGACGCATACCGACTACGAGCACAACAGCACACTCAACGCCATGATGCTCACCTTCGCCGACGTCGTCTCGACCGACGACGTGGTGAAGCTACTCGGGGTGTCGTAAAGCGTTCCCGAACCCGCTAGATGACCCGCGTGCTCGCCGGCATCCGCCGGCAGGATGTTGAGGCCGCCATCCGCACGTCTCTGGCCGTCGGCGTGCCGCTGCTGGCCCTCGAGGCGGTGGGACGTCTCGATCTCGCCATCTATGCCTCGTTCGGCGCGCTGGCGTCGCTCTACGGCAACGGTGAACCCTGGCGGCTCCGCTTGCAGACCCAGATTGTCGCCGGCATCGGCCTGCTCGCGACCATCGCGGCTGGCGTCGCCTCGTCAGCGGCGCAGGGTCCGACCTGGCTGCTCGGCGTACTACTCGCCGCTATCGTGCTCGCCACGGGAACGTTGGGCGCGACCATGCGCTGGATTCCGCGCGGAGACTTCTTCTTCGTGCTGGTCCTGATGGTGCTGGCCGCGATACCGGCGAATTGGGATCGCCTTCCCCTCGCGCTTGTCGTTGGAGCGGGCAGCGTGGCGCTCTCGGTGCTGCTGGCCGCGCTCACGGGGCGCGACACGCGCGACGCCCGGCTGGGCAGCGTCAGATTGCGCCGGCGCCTGACCGAGGGCTACGCCGCCCTCGACGGTCCGCAGCACATTGTCCTGATCGTCGCGGCGATGCTCGGGACTGTCGCTTCCTGGCTGCTGGCCCTCGCGCTGGGCGTGGGCCATCCTTTCTGGGCGCCGCTTGCCGTCGCCGCCGTGATCCCGGCGTTGGCGTCGCCCGATGTGTGGCGCCGTACGCTGCACCTCGTCTTGGGCACCTTGGCCGGAGTCGCATTCTCGGCCATCCTCTTCTCATTCGATCCCGGCCATCTCGCGCTGATCGCGATCATCGTCGCCTGCCAGGCGGCCGCCGAGCTGGTCGTGGCACGGAACTTCGGCGTCGCCCTCCTCTTCTTGTCGCCGCTCGCCATCGGCATGAGCAACATCAGTCGCGGCCTGCCCTGGCAGCCCCTGCTTGTCGACCGCCTTACAGAAGCTGCTATCGGAGCAGCGGTCGCTTTTGGCGCGATCTTCTTGGGACGAAGTCTCCTCAAGAGCGGACCGGCCAAGCCCTGAGAGCGTGGCGTGGCGGACGCTCTCGGCGCAGGCAGCCAGGCTTTCTACTTCATCCTGGGGTCGGATTGGTCGGCAACATTTCCCCGGCCGGCGCCGGCATTCGATGTTCGCCTCCATCGCTCGTTGAAAGATTCGCGAAGTGACTCTACTGTCAATTGACAACTTCGCGGTGACGCGGGACCGCAAATGGTTTGAGCGGCTCTATGCCGCCACTCATCGATATCAGCTTCGGCCTGCGCTATCTGCGGCGGTCCGGACTGGACCACCCAGGGAGCATGATCATGGCCATACGGCGCATCGCGGTGGAAGAAGCCTTCGTGACGCCTGAGATCATGACGCAATGGCACGTCGTGCTGGCAAGCCGCGACGTCGAGCCCGGCTTCGCCAAGATGGGCCCGCGAACAAACCGATGGATGATCGCCTGCTCGACATCGGCCCCGGCCGCATCGCTCACATGGATTCGATCGGCGTCGACATGCATGTCCTGTCGCTCACTTCTCCAGGCGTGCAGGTGTTCGACGGGCCGCTCGCGACAAGGCTTGCGGCTGAATCGAATGACGCGCTCGCGGCGGCCGTGCAGGCCCATCCGACGCGGTTCGCCGGATTGGCTGCGGTCGCCCCACAGGATCCGCCGGCCGCGGCGCGGGAAATCGAGCGGGCGGCCGGAAAGCTCGGCCTCAACGGCGTGATCATCAATTCCCATACGATGGGCGAATATCTCGACGCCCCCAAGTACCGGCCCATCTTCGAGGCGGCGCAGGCGCAAGACATGCCGATCTATCTCCATCCGCGCGAGCCTGCACCATCGATGGTGGCGCCTTACCTCGACTACGGCCTCTATTTCGCCGGCTGGGGCTTCGCCGCCGAGACCGGGCTGCATGCCATGCGCCGGATCATGTCGGGCACGTTCGATCGTTTTCCCGAGCTCAGGATCGTGCTCGGTCACATGGGCGAGGGCCTGCCGTTCTGGCTTCAGTGCATCGACAACCGCTATCTGCTCGAGGTGAAGATCGGCGCCGTCGAGCGCATCCTGTTCGCGGCCGACTATCCTTACGAGGACGACGCCGAGGCCGTGCGCTTCATGGACGGCGCGGCCGTGGCCGAGGACGAACGCAGGCAGATCTACGCGACGGACGCCCGGCGGGTGTTCAAGCTGAACGCCTGGCCTGAAGAAAATTGGAGCGGGCGAAGGGATTCGAACCCTCGACCCCGACCTTGGCAAGGTCGTGCTCTACCCCTGAGCTACGCCCGCGCTCCATGTCCGGCCGGTAGGTGCCGGAAGGCGGCGTTGATACGGGTTTTCGAGCGCCTTTGCAAGCGGCGGAGATCGGGCTTTTCCGTCGTCCCGACCGAGGCCTGAAGGGCCGAATGGAGAGACCTTTTGTCCTCCACAAGCCGCAAATCGTCGAGAGAAGGTCCCTCGGCTTCACTCGGGACGACAATGCTAACCCCTAGCCAGAAGCCGCTGCAGATACTTGCCGTATTCGCCGTCGCGGATGGGCTGGATCAGCCTCTCCATGCCGGCATCGTCGATATAGCCCTTGCGCCAGGCGACCTCCTCGGGGCTGCCGATCTGCAGGCCCTGGCGGTCCTCGACGGTTTCGACGAACTGGGCGGCGCGCAGCAGGCTCGACGGCGTGCCGGTGTCGAGCCAGGCATAGCCGCGGCCCAGCTTCTCGACGGTGAGCCGCCCCTGCTTGAGGTAGTGCGCGTTGACGTCGGTGATCTCGAGCTCGCCGCGCGCCGAGCGCGGAATGTGCGCGGCGACGTCGCAAACATCGGCGTCGTAGAAATAGAGCCCGGTCACGGCCCAGTTCGACCTGGGCTCCTTGGGCTTCTCGACGATCGAGATCGGTCGGTCCACTTGGTCGAACTCGACCACGCCATAGGCCGACGGGTCGCTCACCCAGTAGGCATAGATCACCGCGCCGCTGGCCATGGCACCGCGTTCGGCCACCGCCGGCAGCGAATCGCCATAGAACAGGTTGTCGCCCAGGATCAGGCCAACGCGGTCCTTGCCCACGAAGTCGCGGCCCACGAGGAAAACCTCGGCAATGCCGCCCGGCTTGGGCTGTACGGCGAAGCGGATCTCCAGGCCCCACTGCCTGCCGTCGCCGAACAGGCGGCGATAGGACTCCTCGTCGTGCGGATTGACGACCAGCAGGATCTCGCGGCAACCCGCCAGCATCAGCGTGGTCAGCGGGTAATAGACCATCGGCTTGTTGTAGACCGGCAGGAGCTGTTTGTTGGCCGCCCGGGTCATCGGGTAAAGCCGCGTGCCGCTGCCGCCCGACAAAACGATGCCTTTCATGAGACCGATGTAGCCCGATGCTCGACCCGCAACAACTCTTCGCCCGCCTCGACCAACTGGGCATCGCCCATCGCACCGTCGAGCATCCGCCGGTCTTCACCGTCGAGGAAGCCAAGGCATTGCGCGGCAACCTGCCCGGCCATCACATCAAGAACCTCTTCCTGCGCAACAGGAAGGAGGAGATGTGGCTGGTCGTGGCGCTGGAGGATCGCGCCATCGACCTCAAGCGCCTGGGCGAAGTCCTGGGCGCCGGCCGCCTCTCCTTCGGCAGCGCCGATCGGCTGAAACGCACTCTGGGTGTCGAGCCGGGATCGGTGACGCCGCTGTCCCTGGTCAACGACGAGGCCAACGCCGTGCGGCTGGTGCTCGATCGCGGCATCGCCGACGGCGGCCCGGTCAACGCCCATCCCCTGGTCAACACCATGACCACGGCGCTGGCGCCGGCCGACCTGCTGCGTTTCTTCGAGGCTACCAGCCACACGCCGCGCTGGCTCGACTTCCCGTTATAGTATAACATTCTTGGATGATGCTCAGACGCTATTTTCTGGCGGCCGCGCCGCCGTTCGCGGTACTGCCCGCCCTCGCCCAGGCCAAGCTCAAGGTCGTGGCGACCTTCTCGATCCTGGCCGACCTGGTCAACGAGGTCGGCTCGGATCGCATCGAGCTTGCCGTGCTGGTCGGCGCCGATACCGACGCCCATACCTATCAACCCAAGCCCACCGACGCGCGCGCGCTCGCCGAGGCGCGGACGCTGGTGAGCAACGGCCTGGGCTTCGAGGGCTGGATCGATCGCCTGGCCAAGGCCGCGCCCTTCAAGGGACGGGCCATCGTGGCAACGAAAGGCGTGGCCACGCTGCAGGGCGCGCCGACGCCCGGCCACAGCCACGCCCATGGCCCCGATCCGCATTGCTGGCAGGATGCCGGGCGCGTGCGGCGCTATGTCGGCAACATCGTCGAAGGACTGGCCGCGGCCGATGCGGCGAATGCAGCGTTCTATCGCGAGCGCGGGCAAGCCTACGACAAGCGGCTCGCCGCCCTCGATCAATGGATCAAGGCCGAGATCGCCAAGGTGCCGGCGACCCAACGGCGCGCCATCACCGCGCACGACTCGTTCCGCTATTTCACGGCGGCCTATGGCGTGCAGTTCTCCGCCCCGCGCGGCTTCACCACCGAAAGCGAGCCATCGGCCAAGGACGTGGCGGCGCTGATCCGCCAGGTGCGTGAGCAGAAGATCAAGGCGCTGTTCGTCGAGAACATGAGCAACCCCGGCCTGGTCGAGCAGATCGCGCGCGAATCGGCCGCGGTAGTCGGGCCGCGGCTGTACAGCGACGCGCTGTCGGGGCCGGGCGGGCCTGCGCCGACCTACGAGGCGATGATGCGCCACAACGTGACGGCGCTGGTCGCGGGGATGATGAAGAACTGACCTTCCCGTCATGACGGCTAGATTGCCACGAACGGCAGCCCCGCCGACTTTCGTGCTTCCTGCAGCGTGTTGAACATCAGGCATGCCACCGTCATCGGCCCGACGCCGCCCGGCACCGGCGTGATGTGGCCGGCGACCGGCAGGGCCTCGGCGAAGGCGACGTCGCCGACCAGGCGGGTCTTGCCGTCGGCGGCGGGCACGCGGTTGATGCCGACATCGATCACCGCCGCCCCGGGCTTGATCCAGTCGCCACGCACGAACTCGGGGCGGCCGATGGCGACCACCAGAATGTCGGCCTGGCGGCTCAGCGCCGGCAGGTCGCGGGTGCGCGAATGGGCGATCGTCACCGTGCAATCGGCGCGCAGCAGCAACCGCGCCACTGGGCGACCGACCAGATTCGAACGGCCGATCACCACGGCATGCTGGCCGGTGAGCGAGGCAAGCGTGTCCTGCAGCAGCATCGACACGCCAAGCGGCGTGCACGGCACCGGGAAGTCGAGCGGCGCGCCCGATTCGACCGTGCCCAGCCGACCGACATTGAGCGGATGGAAACCGTCGACGTCCTTGGCCGGATCGACGGCCAGCAGCACCTGCGCGGTGTCGATGTGCTTGGGCAGCGGCAGCTGAACCAGGATGCCGTGCACGGTCTTGTCGGCATTGAGCCGGGCGATCAGCGCCAGCAGCTCGGCTTCGGTCGTGCTCACGGGCAGGCGGTGATCGAAGCTCGCCATGCCGAGCTCGGCCGCGAGCTTGCTCTTGCTGCGGACATAGACCTGGCTCGCCGGATCCTCGCCGATCAGCACTGTCGCCAGGCCAGGCTTGGGCCCGCCCTCGGCGATCAGCGCCTCGACGCCCGCGGCCACGCGCTTGCGCAGGCCGGCCGCGTAGGCCTTGCCGTCGATGAGTTTCGCTTCAGCCATCTCTCCCCGCGGACTCCCTTGCCCAGTCCGTCTTTGCCGCAAGCAACGCGGGCTCGCCGGCAATGCTTATGACCTTGTCGCGTGACGTGGCGCCACGCGTCACCGAGAACGCCGACTTAGGCACCCGCCAGGTCGCCGCCAGCAGCTCGATCACGGCGGCGTTGGCCCTGCCATCCTCGGCGGGTGCCGTCACCTGGGCCTTGAGCACGCCACCGCTGCACGCGAGTGCGGTGCGTCGTGCCCGCGGCTGGGCGCGCACTTCGATCGTCACACCCGTGCCGGTGCGACGCAGGAACGCCGGATCGCCTGCCACAAGGCTAGAATCCGATGTAGTTCGCGATGACGTGCTGGATGACGATGATCAGCAGCAGGGCGACGACCGGCGAGATGTCGATGCCGCCCAGGTTGGGCAGGAAGCGGCGGATCGGCCGCAACACCGGCTCGGTGACGCGATAGAGCAGGTCGACGATCACGCGGATGACCTGGTTGCGCACATTGATGACACCAAAAGCGACCAGCCAGCTCATGATCGCGCTGGCGATGATGATGCCGGAGTAGATGCCGAGAACGTCGTAGACGAGCTTCCCCACCGCCATCATCGCCCCTCTGACTCACAAGCGCCGGCAGGCCGCCGACCGGGCACCCTACTCGGCAGGGATTGCCGATCACAAGGCAATTTCCCGCCCCTAGAAGCACATTCCGTCCGGCTGGAATCAGCCGGACGGAATGTGCCCGGTGACACAAGCATCTCCCGTGCGCGCGTTTCCGATCAGGTGGAACCGCTCGCGGTTCCACCTGATCGGAAACCGCTCTACTCACGCCCGCGACAGGGCCAGTTCGACGCTGCCCAGCCGGATTGCGCGGGCCGCACTGATATCGCGCGGGCCGTGCTCGGGCAGGAGCCGCGCGCCGTCGATGAAGGTGCTACCGGCGGTGCCGAGATCCTCCAGCCCGAGCCGGCCGGCGGCGCTCAGCAGCCGGGCATGCGGCTGGCCGACCGAGGGGTCGGGCACCGAGAGCTCGTTGGCCTGCGCCGCCGCTGCGCCCGTCAGGAGATAGGCCGGGACCGATCCATCGACCGTCAGGGTCACGGTGCCGCCGGACGATAGGCTGCCGCTCAATCGCCAGGCCCGGCGATCGGCCACGGCGGCCGGCGGCGGTGGCAAAGCCGAAGGTGATGCTGGCCGGGCCGGCGATGACGTGCCAAGCGCCACACCCGCCATCTCGTCGCGCGGCCAGCGCATGAAGGCGAAGACCCACAGCAGGATCAGGGGCACGATCGTGCCGACACCGGTCAGCGTCAGCAGGATGGCGCTAAGCCCCGCCCAGCCCGGCAGGCCCGTCTTCTCGACGATGCGCCAAGCCATCCAGCCTGCCAACACCAGCCCGATCAGGCCGAAGACGCTCGACAGCCCCAGCAGGCTGAGGATCTCCACGCCCATGTCAGCGCTTTCCCGGCGAGGCTTCGCCGCCGGGCCAGTCGCTGAAGGCCAGCACGGCCATGACGATGAAGGGGCCGATCAACGGCACGAGATGGAACAGCGACAGCGCACCCGAGAAGCCGGCCCGCATGCAGATGCGCCAGGTCGGGATGATCAGCACCAGCGCCGTCAGCAGATGCACGACGACAATGCCGAACATCAGCAGCGAGCCGAGGCCGAGCAGCCAGGCGATCGGGTCCACGGGCAAAAGCTCAGGCGAGCGCGGTGACTTCGATCTCGACCAGCACGTCGCGTGGCAGGCGCGCCACCTCGACGGTCGAGCGCGCCGGCGCACCTGCGCCGAAATACTCCGGCCGGCCATAGACCTCGTTCATGGCCACGAAGCTGTCCATGCTCTTCAGGAACACCGTGGTCTTGACCGCGCGGTCGAGATCGCTGCCCGCCGCTTGCAGGACGGCGCGCAGGTTTTTCAGCACCTGGTGCGTCTGCTCGGCGATGCCGCCCGGCACGAGATCGCCGGTCTTGGGATCGAGCGGGATCTGGCCGGCGCAGAACACCAGGCCGTTGGCGACGATGGCCTGCGAATAGGGGCCGAGCGCCTTGGGGGCGGCGTCGGACTGGACAACCTTCTTGCTGCTTGTGGGCACTTCCAAAGCTCCGTTTTGAATGAGGCCAAGAATTGACGGGAACGCTAACACTAGAGCGGCTTCCAATCAGCTGGAACCGCTTGCGGTTCCAGCTGATTGGAAACGCGTTGTTCCAGGCGCCTCGTTCACAGGCACATTCCGTCCGGCTGATTCCAGCCGGACGGAATGTGCTTTGGGCCGGTTTGCTTGACAGGGGACCCGCCAAGCATTATCCGCGCCTTCCCTGGGCCTTTTTGCTTGCCCAGGTTCGGTTGATGGGGGCTGTAGCTCAGCTGGGAGAGCGCCTCGTTCGCAATGAGGAGGTCAGGGGTTCGATCCCCCTCAGCTCCACCAACCGGTTTATCCCGAGGCCGCGGGCCGAGGGAACTGTTCGGGGCCCCAAAGGTCCCCCACACTCGCGGGCCATGCTGGTCCGCAAGCGCCGTCCCACAGCCGCCGATTTCGGTCTCACCGTCGAGGAAGGACGTATCCTGCGTCCCCTGACGACGCCCTGGCGCATCCAGGAGTTCGTGATCGGCCTCGGCGCCAACTTCGAGGAGGAAGGCGACACGTTGCGTTCGGTGCGCGGCGTGCTGCGGCACGGCTGCGCCCATTGCATCGAGGCGGCCTTCACGGCGGCCTGCGCGCTGTGGCTGCACGGCGATCCGCCATTGCTCATGGACCTCGTCGCCAAGGGCGATTCGGACCACGTCATCGCCCTCTTCCGGCGCAATGGCTGCTGGGGCGCCATTTCCAAGAGCAACCACGTCTGGCTGCGCTGGCGCGACCCGGTCTATCGCTCCCCGCGCGAGCTCGCGATGTCGTACTTCCACGAGTACAGCAACAAGCATCGCAAGACGTTGCGGACCTATTCGCAGCCCATCGACCTACGCCAATTCGCCGTCGAGGACTGGGTGACAAACGAAGAGGATTGCTGGGACGTCGGCGCTTCGCTCGAGGACACGCCGCATCACCGGTTGATCACGCCCGTGCAGGCGCGCAACCTGAGGCCGCGCGACGCCACCGAGCTGCGCGCGGACGACCTGGTGCAATACGACAGCGCCGACCGAAAACGGGCGCGTCGTTACTGAGGGGGCTTCATGAAAATCCTGACCATGTTCGTGCTGATCACCTTCGCTGCCACCGGCCGGGTGTTCGCGCAGATTCCGGCCGAATGGCAGGCCGCCGCGCAGGCGGTGATCGGCGACCTGGAACGCGACACGCCGCTTGGCGCCAAGCCCTGGACCGGCAGCAAACTGACTCAGGGCTGGCACATGGCGCGCGCCTGGCGCAAGCACAACAACGGCAATATCGAGATCACCCTGGCCGAGTACCTGACCTTCGTGGCGCTGTGCCGCAGTGGCTGCGCCGGCAACACCATCGAGGGCAAGGGCTACGTCGCCATGGCCGAGCAGGTGAAGAACCTGAAGGCGCAGAATGGGGGCCCCTACGGCGTCGCCTCCAACGCCGACGCCTGGCTGGCGGCGCTGCCCGATCCGACGGGCGCCGCGGCCAAGAACGCCGCGATGTGGAACAAGGATCTCGACGTGGCGGCGGCGGATTTCGCCACCAGCAATCTCTATGCCCTCTACTGGCTGCTGGCGCAGGCGCGGCCGACGCCACAGGAGCAGGCCGACACTTTCGCCAAGTTCGCCATTTTCGTGCAGGACAAGGCCTGGATCGGCAACCGCTGCCTCGACATCTCCAAGGTGGCCGCGGTGATCGGTGCGCCGCCCAGGATCACCAACTGCCACTGATCGTAGCAGGAATGGAAAGTCTTTCAATCATCAGGATTGCCTGATTCCGATTCGTCCGGCATTGTGCCCTCCGCCAGGTCCATCGGGGGAGTTACCATGGCAGATCGAATCGGAGTTCTGCTGGTGCACGGCATCGGCATGCAGCTGCCGAACCAGCATCTCGTCGGTGAAGCCCGCAACATCGTCGCCGCGCTAGGCGAAGAGGTTGCGGCGATATCGGTCCCCACCGAGCCATCCATCCCGGAGAGGTGCCCGACAGGTTCAACGCCGATTTTGCCAAGAACATTGTCCGCGTGGACGTCACCACCGCAAGCACCCCGGCGCGCGAACTTCGCATCGAATTCAACGAGGTCTATTGGGCGGACCTCGGCGAGGAAGCGACGCTGCCGCGACAGGTCAAGTTCTGGTTTTGGGCGCTGTCGATGTGGACGGTTGCCGGACGCGAGCATACCAAGCTCGTCGGCTTCAAGGACATGTACGTGCCGAGAGACGGCCGCTTCAAGTACCTGGGGCGGTTCGTGCTTGGCTTCTATGGAGCCCTCTTCCTCCTGGGTGCGGCGACGGTCGGTCTGCTCAATGTGATCCTGGACCGCCTGAAACTGCCGCGGGTGCCGATTTCCGACCTGCTGACCGCCTACGTGGGCGATGTCATGCTGTACAGCCAACCGGCGCGGGATCAAAACCCGATCGTCTCGGAACTGGGCGAGCCGCCGCGCGTCGCAATTCGCGCCCGCATGGTCGACGCCTTGGTCGAGTTCGCCATGCGCGAGTACGATCAGTGGTTCATCCTTGCCCACAGCCTGGGCAGCGTCGTCGCCTACAACGGCCTGATGGAAACCGAAGCCGCACTGCCGAACTATCTCGGCCCGACACGATGGCAGCAGGTGAAAGCCTTCAGGACGGCGGGTGGCGAGCGGATTCACTCGATCGTGGAGCCCGTGATCGACGTCATGCTGCCGCGTCGGCCGGTGTGGCTCAAACCGACCGACGGCATCGACCGCCGGGTGCTGTTCGGCAGGCTGCGCGGCCTGCTGACCTACGGGTCTGCCATCGGCAAATTCCGAGCGATCTGGCCGGTGATCGTCCCGGCAAATCGGGACGAATACGTGTTCCCGGAAAAATTCGAATGGTTCAACGTCCACGAGCCGACCGATCCGGTATCCGGTCCGCTGCTCGCGTTCCTCGGCACGCGAGGCCGATGGGATGGCACAGACCAGAACATCAATGCGCCGGAAACTGTCGACCACAGGAGTGCGGCGAAGATCAAGAAGAGCATCGCGTACAAGGCGGGGCCGATATGGCTGTTGAGCCATCTCGGCTACCTCAAGCGGCCATCGCCGGGCTTCGAACGCCCCAGGCACCTGTTGGTGTCCAAGGTCTCGTCATGGCTGATCAACGACAGCTTCGATGCTGACGGCCTTCAAAGCGCGGCGCCGGCAGTATGGCCCCGCGCGGCGCTGCGCGTGGCGGAAGTTCTTCTCATCGGTCTTGCCGTCTGGCTCGGTACGGCCGCCCTGCTCTGGTATATTCTTCCGCACAAGTGGCTTGCGTGGCTACGACGGGGCGAATGGCCTGTCACCGCGGTCTCCGTCATCGCCGTTGCCGCCGTGTTGAACCTGATCGGCTGGTTGGTGAACCGGAAACATGATGGCGACACGCCGCGATGGCTGCGATGGCTGACGATCGGTGTCGCCGGTGCATTGCTCTGGAAGACCTCGCCGTGGATCGGGGCCGCCCTCGGACACGTCAAGGCTTGTTTCGTCAGCACCGGCAGGTGGCTCGCAGGAGAACTGGCCGCCATAGCCCCGGTCCAATACGTGGTGCAGTTGCTGAACCATCCAGGTGCTGCCCGCACGGCCATCGGCTTGCTGTCGCTGACCCTCATATTGATCGTCGCCCTGGGGGCCATCCGGTGGCTTTTCCAGCCACTGCCGGTCCAGCCGAAGGAACACATGACAGGCGTGTCCAGCTAGACGGAACGTGCTTTTGCGGTTG
The DNA here is from genome assembly GCA_009377525.1 of Rhodospirillales bacterium. Classification (GTDB taxonomy): domain Bacteria; phylum Pseudomonadota; class Alphaproteobacteria; order Reyranellales; family Reyranellaceae; genus Reyranella. Next base: position 57,776 of record WHTW01000010.1, on the reverse strand, counting down.
CGCCGCGACTTGGCAAGGCACGGTGAACCGTGGATCATCGCGCCATCGCCTACGAAACCATCGCTATCCGCAAGCTCACGCCAGCGATCGGCGCGGAGATTTCCGGCGTCGAGTGAGAGGGCTGCATGAAGAAGGTGACGATCACGGCCCGCGCGGAAAGCCTTGTCGAGCAATACGCGAAGTGGTTCGAAACGGAACAAGGACCTGGATATGTGCCCGTGATCGTGTGGCAGGTGGGGAACACCTCAAATCCTCATTTTGTTCCACAACTCACGCTGGCTTTTGGAAAACGTGATGTCGTTGAGCGTTCGCGTGTCATGGAATGCGACGGACGAGACGTTGAGATCTTTCAAGACGTACCTGACGACATGCTCGGAACGGACGGTCAAAAGTTCGTTGACATGAGAGACAACATGCTAGTGATCGTTGACAAGAATGAGAGCGCCTCCTGAAGGGCAGGACGTCCTCGATCAGTCGAATGACCAGATCCTCAGACGCACCGAGGCCATGTGCCGAATGAAAAGGGGCCTCGCGGCCCCCTTTTTGATTCGGTCGTCCGATCCCGGCTATTCCGCCGCGATCGCTTCCTTGACGAACTTCTTGGCGTCGAAGTCGTCGGCGACCTTGAGGTCGTTGGCGATCAGCTGCTCGACGTCGATCTCGGCGTAGCCCATCACGCCCATGTCGCCTAGCGCCTTCTGCACCTTGGGCCCGAACAGGCCGATCTCCTTGAGGATCGGCACGATGCGGGTGAACAGGCGCGTGCGGAACTGCTGCATGGCGCCCGAGTGGTAGGCATACTCCATGAGCTTGTCGACCGGCAGGCCCGAGCGCATCCAGACCTCGGCCTGGTTGAAGCGGTCGCGCATGAAGTAGAGCGCCTCGACCGTGAACTCCTCGCGCTCAGCGCGCTCGTGATCGGAAAGGTGCGGGTAGTACTCACGCAGCGCCATGCGGCCGAAGGTGACGTGGCGCGCCTCGTCCTGCATGACGTAGGCGTTCACGGCGGCGGCCAGGTTGTTCTTGGCGCTGTCGCGGATGCGCTGGAAGGCCGCCAGCGCCAGGCCCTCGATCAGCACCTGCATGCCGAGATAGGTCATGTCCCAGCGCCGGTCAGACAGCGTCTGCTCGAGCAGGTTCTTGAGCGAGTCGGTGATGGGATAGGCCGACTTGAACTTCTCGTGGATCAGCCGCTTGTAGGTCTCGACGTGGCGTGCCTCGTCCATCACCTGGGTGGCGGCATAGAACTTGGCATTCGTGTCGGGCACGGTGTTGACGATCTTGGCCGTCGCGATCAGCGCGCCCTGCTCGCCGTGCATGAACTGGCAGATGGAATGGCACTGCAGGTTGAAGCGCAGCCAGTCCTTCTCCTTGTCGGTCATCTTGTCCCAGAAGGGCGAGCCGTAGATCGGGATGGTCTGGTCATCCATGCCCATCGGGTTGCCCTCGAAGAGCTCCTGGCTCCAATCGAGCCGGGTGCTGGTGTCCCACTGTTGCTGCTTGCCCTTCTCGTAGAGGTTCAGCAGGTCGGACGAACCGGCATCGTATTCCCAGTTGAAGGCGATCTCGGTGGCGCCGTCGAACTTCCAGTTCGTGACCTCGACCGGGAGCTGATAGATCTTCTGCGTCGTCATTGGCTCTTGCCTCCTGGCTCTGAACGCTGTCCCATCCCACAGCGGAGCGACAAATATGACGCTCCGTTCATTTTCTCGGCGGAAGCTAGCACAGTCTGCTAGGAGAGTCGCCCCCTGGAAATTGCACGGGCCCTGAACGCTGGTTTATCGAATGTCCTACAACAAGCTGCGCATCGCCAAGATCATCCAAGAGACGCCCGATGCGCGCTCCTTCGTCCTAGATGTCCCCGCCGACCTTGCCGACAAGTACCGCTATCGCGCCGGGCAGTTCCTGACCTTCAAGGTGGGTCACCCCGACGGCGTCTTCAACCGCTGCTATTCGCTGTCGAGCGCGCCCGAGACCGACGGCCTGCCCAAGGTCACGGTGAAGCGTGTCGCGGGCGGCAAGGGCTCCAACTGGTTCCACGACGCGCTGAAGGAAGGCGGCACGCTGGAAGTGCTGCCGCCGGCCGGCCGCTTCGTGCTGGGCGACAGCGACGCCACGCTGCTGCTGTTCGGCGGCGGCAGCGGCATCACGCCCATGATGTCGCTGATCAAGTCGGCACTCAAAACCGGCAAGCGACAGATCCGCCTGTTCTATGCCAACCGCGACAAGCAATCGGTGATCTTCGACGCCGAGTTCGAGGCGCTGGTGAAGGCCCATCCCGGCCGGCTGGAGATCGTCCATCATCTCGATGCCGAACAGGGCATCACCAAGCCCGAGGAGATCGTGGCGGCGACGAGGGGCTTCGAGGCGGGCGACGCCTATCTCTGCGGACCCGGGCCGTTCATGTCGCTCGTCGAGGAGACGCTGTTCGAGCACGGCATGAGCCACGACCGCGTGCGGATCGAGCGCTTCGAGGCCTCGGGCAACGACGCCATCCCGATCGAGCCCAGCGAAGAGGGCGACGTCATCCCCGATCACATCGTCATTCATTTCGAAGGCAAGGCGCACAAGGTCGCCTACAAGAAGGGCCAGACCATCCTCGAGGCGGCGCGCGAAGCCGGGCTCAATCCGTTGTCGTCGTGCGAGGAAGGCTTCTGCGCCTCGTGCGCGGCCAAGCGCATCAAGGGCAAGGTGCTTCTGGCCAAGAACGACATCTACACGCCCGACGACCTCGCCAATAACTGGATCCTGACCTGCCAGGGCCATTGCTTCGGCGCCGAGGTCGAGATCACCTACGACGTGGTGTAGCGATCGTCCGGCCGCAGATACAGGCGACGCTGCTCACCATCATCGCCGGCATCGCCGACGCGGTGGGCTACGTCACCATGGGCGGCGTGTTCGCCGCCAACATGACCGGCAACACCGTGCTGGCCGGCATCGCCGGCGCCGAAGGCCGCTACCCGGACGCCGGGCGGCATCTCGTACCGCTGGTCGCCTTCTTCATCGGCGCCATGCTGGCGCGCCTGCTTCTGCGTTTGTGGAGCAGGCCGATGATCCCGATCCTGCTGGAGGCGGCGATCATCGGCGCCATGGGCTTCCTGCCGATCGCCATGGAGGAGACTGCCGTCCTGGTCCTGGCGTTTGCGATGGGCCTGCAGGCCTCGGCCATCACCCAGTTCGGCGGCGTTTCCGTCAGCACCGTGGTCGTGACCAGCACGCTCGCCCGCACCGCCGATGCCGCGCTCGACCATCTATGGCCGGCCGAAGCGGAGAAGTTGCCGGTCGTCGCCACGCCGCGCCTGCTGCTGCTGACCTGGCTCGGCTATCTGGTGGGCGCGGTCGCGGGCGGCCTGCTGCTGCACGTCGTGGCCTGGCCGCTGCTGGTGCCGGCCGTCCTGCTGGTGATCGTCGTGCTTCTCTGACGTCTTCCGGACCGCCGGCATCTTGCCGGCTCATGCTCATGAGGCCGGCTGGAAGCCGGCGGTCCGGAAGACTATGAGCGCGTGCTATTCGGCCGCGATCGCCTTCTCGACGAACATCTTCTTGTCGAAGTCCTCGGCGACCTTGCCGTCGTTGGCGAGCTGCTCGGCGACGTCGATGTTGGCGTAGTCCATCACGCCCATGTCGGCGAAGGCCTTCTGCACGCGCTCGCCCCACAGACCGATATCCTTGACCGTGGGCACGACGCGGCTGAACAGGCGGCCGCGGAACGACGCCATCTGCTTGGAGTTGTAGTGGAGCTCGTTAAGGAGGTCGGCCGGCAGGCCGAGACGCTCCCACACTTCCGACTGGTTGAAGCGGTCGCGCATGAAGTAGAGCGCCTCGACCACGAACTGCTCGCGCTCGTCGCGCTCGGCGTCCGACAGGCGCGGATAGTATTCGCGCAGCGCCAAGCGGCCGAACGAGACGTGCCGCGCCTCGTCCTGCATGACGTAGGCGTTGACCGCGCTGGCCAGCGTGTTGCCGGCCTTGTCGCGGATCGACTGGAAGGCGGCCAGTGCCAGGCCCTCGATCAGCACCTGCATGCCGAGATAGGTCATGTCCCAGCGCCGGTCGGTCAGCGTCTGTTCGAGCAGCGTCTTGAGCGACGGATTGATGGGATAGGCGAGGTCGAACTTCTCGTGCAGCAGGCGCTTGTAAGCCTCGACGTGGCGCGCCTCGTCCATGACCTGCGTGGCGGCGTAGAACTTGGCGTTCATGTCGGGCACGGTGCCGACGATCTTGGCGGTGGCGATCAAGGCGCCCTGCTCGCCGTGCATGAACTGCGAGATCTGGTTGGCCTGCAGGTTCCGGCGCAGCCAAGCCTTCTCCTTGTCGGTCATCTTGCGCCAGTAGTCGGTGTCGTGGATCGACAGCGCCTCGTCTTTGAGCTGCATCGGATTTTGCGGGTCAAGCTCAAGCGACCAGTCGAGCCGGCTGCTGGCGTCCCACTGCTGCTTCTTGCCCTTGTCGTAGAGTTCCAGCAGCGAGTCCGAGCCGTCGTCGTATTCCCAGTTGAACTGGATCTCGGTGGCGCCGTCGAACTTCCACTCGGTGGTCTCGACGGGCAGGGCGTAAATGCGCTGGGTGCTCATGAGGGGCCCTCCCGGGTGATAGCTTTCTCAGGCTGATCAAAAGATGACGCTTTGGTCACCTTTTGGCAAGTCGACCACCCGCCGAAACTAAGGCTGCAGGCGATAGCCGCCGCGGTCGGTGAGCAGGATGGCGGCGCTGGCCGGATCGCGCTCGATTTTCTGGCGCAGGCGGTAGATGTGGGTCTCCAGCGTGTGGGTGGTGACGCCGGCGTTGTAGCCCCACACCTCGTTCAGCAGGACATCGCGCGCCACCGGCCGGTCGCCGGCGCGGAACAGGTATTTCAGGATCGAGGCTTCCTTGTCGGTCAGGCGGATCTTCTTCTTGCCCGCCTTCTCCATCAGCATCTTGGCGGCGGGATGGAATTCGTAAGGGCCGATGGTCATCACCGCGTCCTCGCTGCGCTCGTGCTGGCGCAGATGGGCGCGAAGCCGGGCGAGCAGGACGTTGATGCGGAAGGGCTTGGTGACGTAGTCGTTGGCGCCCGATTCCAGGCCCAGGATGGTGTCGGCATCGGAATCGGCCGCCGTCAGCATGATCACCGGCGCACGCACGCCCTGGCGACGCATCAACTTGCAGAGCTCGCGGCCATCCATGTCGGGCAGCCCGATATCGAGCAGGATGGCGTCATAATGAGCGAGCTTCGCCTTCTCCATGCCCTCCGCCGCAGTGCCGACTTGGATGGTAGTGAAGCCATCGTAGAGGTCGAGCTGCTCGGCGAGCACGGTGCGCAAGCCATGGTCGTCGTCGACCAGCAGAATTTTCTTGCCGCGATTGTTTACAGACATGCTGTTGCTACCTGCTGGCGCACCCTAAATACACTAACTGGTACGAAAAGATGGCAAAAGCGGTTCACTCCGGCAAAAAGGCCCCGCGCCGTGCTAAGGATGTCCCCAGGTAAAGCATGATTCCGGGCCAGGTTCATTCCCGTACTGCCACGGCCTTGGCCGCCGTCGAACGCGCCCTGGCGGAGCTGCGCCGCGGCGGCATCGTGGTGTTGCGCGACGATGACGGCGCCGGCGGGCTGGTGATCGCGGCCGAAGCCTGCGGCCCGCGCGCCCTGCAGCGCCTGCAGGGCCTGGCCCAGCAGGCGCCCGTGCTGGTCACGACGCGCCGCCGGGCCGAGGCGATCGGCATGGAGATCCCGCCGCATATCGCGGGCGGCATGGGCGAGACCAACAAGCCGATCACGCTCGACCTCCCCGAGGGCGTGCCGGCCGACGTCATCCTGCAGCCGCACGAGACCGAGGAGGCCGGCCGCCATGCCGCCCTTCGCTACCTCTCGCGGCCGGTCGCCAGCCACGCGCCGGTGATCGCCGCGACCGCGATCGAGCTCGCCAAGCTCGCCCGGCTGTTGCCCGCCGTCGTGCTGGGACCGCTGACGCGTGATGCCAAGAACAAGCGCCGCGACTGGGCGCGCGACCAGGACCTGGTCTACGTCGATGCCGCCGACGTGCTGGCCTACGAGGAGATCTCGGCGCGCAACCTCCAGCAGGTGGCCCAGGCGCACGTGCCGCTCGAGGGCGCGGAGAACGCCCGCATCCTCGCCTGGCGTCCGAGCGACGGCGGCAAGGAGCATCTCGCCATCGTCGTCGGCGAGATCGATCCCACCGAGCCGGTGCTGATCCGACTCCACTCCGAATGCTTCACCGGCGACCTTCTGGGCTCGCTGCGCTGCGACTGTGGCGTGCAGTTGCGCGGCGCCATCGCCGAGATCGCCAAGCGGGGCTCGGGCGTGCTGCTCTATCTTGCACAGGAAGGCCGCGGCATCGGCCTGGTGAACAAGCTGCGCGCCTATGAACTGCAGGACGACGGCTTCGACACGATCGACGCCAACGAGCAGCTGGGTTTCGACGCCGACGAGCGCATCTACGCGCCGGCCGCGACCATGCTGTCGCGCATGGGCATCAAGCGCGTGCGCCTGATGACCAACAATCCGCAGAAGATCAGCCAGCTCGAGCGCTATGGCATCGAGGTGGCCGAGCGAGTGGCCCACTCCTTCCCGGCCAACGGGCACAACGAAAACTACCTGCGCACCAAGGCCGAGCGTGCGGGCCATATGCTCTGAGTGCAAAGAATGCGCGTCGGCGTTCCCAAGGAAATCAAGGATCACGAAGACCGCGTCGGGCTTGTGCCCTCGTCGGTCGCCGAGCTGGTACACCACGGCCACGAGGTCTTGGTCGAGCGCGGCGCCGGGCTGGGTGCAGGGTTGGGCGACGAGCAATACGTCGCCGCCGGCGCGCGCATCGTCGACAGCGCCGAGGATGTCTTTGCCCAGAGCGAGATGATCGTGAAGGTGAAGGAGCCGCTGGCGGCCGAACGCAAGCGGCTGCGCCGCGGCCAGGTGCTGTTCACCTATCTGCATCTCGCGCCCGATCGCGCCCAGACCGAGGACCTGCTGAAGAGCGGTGTCACGGCAATCGCCTACGAGACCGTCACTTCGCCCACCGGCACCCTGCCTCTTCTCACGCCGATGTCGGAGATCGCCGGACGGCTCGCACCGCAGGTCGGCGCCCACTATCTCGAGCGCACCGCCGGCGGCCGTGGCGTGCTTTTAGGCGGCGTACCGGGCGTGCCGCCAGCCGAGGTCGTGGTGCTGGGCGGCGGCGTGTCGGGCACGCATGCCGCCACCATCGCGCTCGGCATGGGCGCCACCGTCTTTGTGGTCGATCGATCAGCCGATGTGCTGCGCCGGCTGGCGGCACAGTTCCCCGGCCTGCGCACCATCTTCTCCACCCGCGATGCGCTCGGCACCATCCTGCGCCGTGCCGACCTTTTAGTCGGCGCGGTGCTTGTACCAGGGGCTGCCGCGCCAAAACTGGTCGCGCGCGAGATGGTGGCGTCGATGAAACCCAACAGCGTCATCGTCGACATCGCCATCGACCAGGGCGGCTGCGTGGAGACATCCAAGCCCACCTCGCATTCGCATCCGACCTATGTCGAGGAAGGCGTGATCCACTACTGCGTCACCAACATGCCGGGCGCGGCGGCGCGCACTTCTACATTCGCGTTGAACAACGCCACTCTGCCCTTCGCGCTGGCTCTGGCGGACAAGGGCTGGCGCAAGGCGATCGCCGAGGATCCGCACCTGCGCAACGGGCTGAACGTGCATGAGGGCAAGGTGACCTGCCGGCCGGTCTCCGAGGCGCTGGCCCTGCCCTACACGTCGCCCGAGGCGCTCTAAGCCGCTACACTCCCGGCTGCGACTCCGAGGAACGGGGCGGTCGAGGAGGAAACACATGACGAGGATCAATCGTCGGACGCTTGTCGCGTCCGGGGTGGCGTTCGCTCTCGCGACGCCAACCATCGTGCGGGCGCAGAAGAAGTACGACCCGGGCGTCAGCGACAAGGAGATCAAGCTCGGCCACACCAACCCCTACTCCGGACCGCTCTCGGCCTATGGCGTGATCGGCAAGGGCATCACCGCCTACTGGAACATGGTCAACGACCAGGGTGGCGTGAACGGCCGCAAGATCAACTTCATCACCTACGACGACGGCTTCCAGCCGCCGAAGACCGTCGAGATGGTGCGCAAGCTCGTCGAGGATGACCAAGTCTTCGCGATCTACCAGCTGCTCGGCACGCCGACCAACACGGTGGTGCAGAAGTACCTGAACCAGAAGAAGGTGCCGCAGCTCTTCGTCGCCACCGGAGCGTCGAAATGGGGCATGCCCAAGGAATTTCCCTGGACCATGGGCTGGCAGCCCGACTACGCCACCGAGGCGGCGATCTACGCCAAGCACATCATGGCCAACCATCCCAATGCCAAGGTGGCCATGCTCTACCAGAACGACGATTCCGGCAAAGACTACCTGCACGGCTTCCAGGCCGGCTTCGGCAAGGACAAGGACAAGTTCCTGATCAAGACGGCGAGCTACGAGGTCACCGATCCCACGGTCGACAGCCAGGTCATTCAACTGAAGGATTCCGGCGCCGACGTCTTCTTCAACGACGCGGCCCCCAAGGCTGCGGCCCAGGCGATCCGCAAGGTGGCCGACCTTGGCTGGAAACCCAGGCACTACCTCGCCAACGTCTCGGCCTCGGTGGCCTCGACCTTGAAGCCCGCGGGGCTCGAGAACAGCAAGGACATCATCACGGCGGCATACCTCAAGGACCCGACCGACCCGCAATGGGAATCCGCACCCGACTTCATCGAATGGAAGGCGTGGATGGGCAAGTACATGCCGGGCGCCAACCTGTCCGACGCGAGCTACGTCTATGCCTATGCCGTGTCGGCCACGATGCGCCATGTGCTGACGCAGTGCGGCGACTTGCTCACCCGCGAGAACCTGATGAAGCAGGCCGCCAGCATGAAGAACCTTATGGTGCCGCTGCTGCTGCCCGGCATCAAGATCAATACCAGCCCGACGGACTTCTATCCCATCCAGGCGGTCCGGCTCGCCCGCTTCGACGGCGAGACCTGGCGCCTGTTCGGCGACGTGCTGGCGAACGAGAGCACCTGACGGCGCCTGGCGCTTCCCTTTGCCGCCAGGACCATTATCTTGGCGGCAAAGAGACATGGCCAACCGCAACCCCAACCAGGACAACAAGGAGGCGCTGATCGGTCGCCTCATGCTGGCGATGCGCCGCTCGTCGGCGGCGGGTGTCCTGCATGGCCAGGCGATCGCCCGCCGGGTCGGCGTCAATTCGAGCGACCTCGAATGCCTCGATCTCATCCTGTTGAATGGACCGTCGACGGCGGGCGACATCGCACGCCGCACCGGCCTCACCAGCGGCGCCGTCACCGGCCTGATCGACCGGCTGGAGCGGCTGGGCCTGGTCGAGCGCATGGCCGACGCCCAGGACCGGCGCAAGGTGCTGGTGCGAGTGCGCGAGGACAAGATCGCCCCCATCGGCGCGCTGTTTGCACCGATGGAGAAGTCCATGCAGGGACTGCTCGCCGGCTACAGCCGCGACGAGCTGAAGACGCTGCTCGATTTTGCGGAACGTGCCGGTGAATTCATGCTGGCGCGCGTTGCCGAGCTCAATGACGACAAGTAGGCGTCCCCGCGCCGCATTAGGCCCGGGTAAGCGATGGGATTTCGTTCCTTCCGCAGGTCGGGTCTTGGAAATCATTTCCGCGTACGACACGATCGCGACGGAATAAAAAATACTGACGTGCCCGGCGTGCCAAGATGCGCCACGTTTGGATAGCGAGAGGGGGTTCAGCATGACACTGCCGGCGGCAACGCTCGACCACGTGGTCATCAACACGCGCGACGACATGGATCGCGCGGCGGACATCTATCGGCGGCTGGGTTTCACGCTCACCGAGCGCGGCTATCATTCGCTGGGCTCGATCAACCACCTCGCCATGTTCGGCACCGACTATCTCGAACTCATAGCCGTGCCGAAGGGCGCCACGACCGGCCGCATGGACCTGCTGACCTTCCCATTCGGTCTGAACGGCCTAGTGTTCGGTTCGGAGGACTCCACCGTCACCTACGAATCGCTCGCCAAGGTCGGCGTGCCGGTCGATCCGCCGGTCGAGTTCACCCGGCCCGTGAAGATCGCCGGCAAGGAGCACGATGCGCGCTTCCGCACGGTGCGCATGAAGGCGGGCGTCGTACCCTACGGCCGCGTCTACTATTGTCATCACTTCACGCGCGACCTGGTGTGGCGCGACGAGTGGCGTCATCACGCCAACGGCACCGTGGCCGTCGTGCGCGCCCTGATCGTCGAGCCCGATCCGGCGGCCGGCGCCAAGCTCTATGCCGACATGTTCGGCGTGGAAGCAGTGCGCGACATCAAGGGCGGCAAGAGCGTGGCCATAGGCAATTCGCGCTTCGACATCGTCACCGAGGCCGAGCTCAAGGCGCAGTTCGGCGACGCCGTGCCCGACCCCGAAGGGCGCAAGGCCTACATGGCCGGCCTTACGTTCCGCACGGTCTCGGTCCAGAAGGCGGCCCGCGCGTTGCAGGAGGGCAAGATCGCGGGCGTGGTCCAGACATCCGGCCGGCTGGTCGTGCCGGCCCAGCAGGCGGTGAACGCCGTGTTGGAGTTTGTCGAATAGCCATCAGCCCTCGTCGGGGGCGATGGTGGGGAATCGCATGGTGAGCAACAAGCACGACAACCAGGGCAACGCGATCTCGCGCGACGTACCGCGCGAGGCGCTAGCGTTGATCGATGCCGGCGGCGACGGCAGCGAGCGCTTCTACACCTATGACGACATCTTCCGCCTGAGCGGCGCCGTCGCGCGCGGCCTCCTGAAGCGCGGGCTGAAGCGTGGCGACCGCGTCGCCATCCTGTCGGCCAACCGCGCCGAGTTCTTGCTCACCTTCTTCGGCACCATGCAGGCCGGCCTTGTGTCGGTACCGGTGAACTACAAGCTGCCGGCCGAGACCGTGGCCTACATCGTGGCCGACTGCGACGCCAAGCTGGTGATCGGCGACGACACACGGCTCAAGCTCGCGCCCGACAACGTGCCCAAGATCTCCTTCGATTCGGACTTTGCGTCCTTGCTCGACGAAGGTCCGTTCACGCCGCTGGAAATGCAGCCCGAGGAACCGGCGATGTTCCTCTACACCTCGGGCTCGACGGGCCGGCCCAAAGGCGTGGTGCTGTCGCACTACTCGCACCTTTGGGCGATCGCCCAGCGCCCGCGCCGGCCGGTGCCGGAGAGCCAGCGCTCGCTGGTAGCGGCGCCGCTCTATCACATGAACGGTCTCGCCATGTGCCAGACCACGCTCAGTCACGGCGACACCATCGCGCTCCTGCCGCAGTTCACGACCAAGGGCTACATCGAGGCCGCCGCGCGCCATCGCGTCGCGTTCCTCACTTCCGTGCCGACCATGATCGCCATGATGCTGCGCGAGAAGGAGCTTTTGGCCGCCAACGACCTCTCGGCCGTCGAGGCCGTGCGCATGGGCTCCGCACCCATCACCCAGTCGCTGATCGATCAGGTGCGGGCGGTGTTTCCCAAGGCCGCGATCAGCAACGGCTACGGCACCACCGAGGCCGGGCCCGTCGTGTTCGGCCCACACCCCGACGGCATCCCGCAGCCGGAGCTGTCGACCGGCTATCCGCATCCCGAGGTGCAGCTGCGGCTGGTGCGTGACGGCCGCGAGGTCGAGGGGAATGACGCCGAGGGGGGTGTGCTGGAGATGAAGTGCGGCGCGCTGATGACGCACTATCACAAGCTGCCCGAGGTCACGGCCAAGGCGATGACGCCGGACGGCTACTACCGCACCGGCGACGTGTTCCGCCGCGACGACAACGGTTTCTTCTTCTTCGTCGGCCGCGCCGACGACATGTTCGTGTGCGGCGGTGAGAACATCTATCCCGGCGAGGTCGAGAAGATGCTGGAGCGTCATCCCGGCATCCACCAGGCGGCCGTCATCCCGATCCCCGACGAGCTGAAAGGCCACAAGCCCATCGCCTTCGTCGTGCGCGCCAACGGCGCCGATCTCGACGAGCAGGCGGTCAAGAGCTACGCGCTCGCCAACGCGCCGGCCTACCAGCATCCGCGCCAGGTCATCTTCATCGACGAGATGCCGCTTGCCGGCACCAACAAGATCGACAAGCGCGTACTCGCCAAGCAGATTCCAACCGGAGGAGAATCCTAAAAATGAAAACCGCAGTCGTCCGCGAGCATGGCGGGCCCGATCGCCTCGCCTTCGAGACCGGCTTCCCCGATCCCACGCCCGGCGAGGGCGACGTGATCGTGGCGGTCAAGGCCTCGTCGCTGAACTACCACGACGTGTTCACGCGGCGCGGCATGCCCGGCATCAAGGTGCCGATGCCGGCCATCATGGGCCTCGACGTCGCCGGCGAGATCGCCGAGGTCGGCCCGGGAGTCACGGGCTGGAAGAAGGGCGACCGCGTGCTGGTCGATCCCATCAACCGCGTCGAGGGCGGCCTGATGGGCGAGACGGTGCATGGTGGCCTAGCCGAGCTCTGCAAGGCGCGCGAGCACCAGCTCATCAAGATCCCCGACGGCGTCAGCTTCGCCGATGCCGCGGCGCTGCCCGTCGCTTACGGCACGGCGCTGCGCATGATGACGACCAACGGCCATGTCGCGAAAGGCGAGAGGGTGCTGATCCTGGGCGCCTCAGGTGGCGTCGGCGTATGCTGCCTGCAGCTTGCCAAGCTCGCCGGCGCCGAGGTGATCGCCTGCGCCGGCACCGACGCCAAGGCCAAGCGGCTCATGGAGCTCGGCGCCGACAAGACCATCAACTACGTCACCCACGACTTCCAAAAGGAAGTCTACGAGCTCTACGGCAAGCCGACGCGGCGTGGCGGCGGTACGGATCGCGGCGTCGACGTGGTGGTGAACTACACCGGCGGCGACACCTGGGTGAAATCACTGAAGGTGCTGAAGGTCGGCGGCCGCCTGCTGACCTGCGGCGCCACCGCGGGCTACGCACCGACGGAAGACATCCGCTTCATCTGGACGTTCGAGCTGAAGGTGCTGGGCTCCAACGGCTGGATGCGCACGGACATCGAGCAGCTCCTGAAGCTCGTCCAGGAGGGCGCGCTGAAAGTGCTGATCGACAAGGTCTTCCCGTTGACGGACGCGCGCGAGGCGCTGCGTGTGATCGAGGACCGCGAGGTGTTCGGCAAGGTCGTGGTGGCCCCATGAGCGACAAGGGGAGCGACAAGATCGTGCCGCTGACCAAGGACGAGCTGCAGAAGATGCTCGACAACTCGCCCTTCATCGCCTTCCTCGGCCTCAGGGTGACCGAGGCGGATCCGGCCAACGAGCAGATCACCATGACCTGCGCCATGAAGCTGGAGTTCGAGCGTGGCAAGGGCACCAGTCAATGGCATGGCGGTCCGCTGGCGGCGATCATCGACACGGTCGGCGACTATGCGCTGATCATGGCGCTACGCCGCGGGCTGCCGACCATCAACTTCCGCGTCGACTATCTCAGGCCCGCCATCAAGACCGGTCTGGTCATCACCGCCAAGGTGCGCCGCGCCGGCAAGAGCGTGGGCGTGGTCGATGTCGACGTGTTCAACGAGCAGAAGTCCCTGCTGGCGGTGGGCCGTGCGACCTATTCGACGCTGCCCGCATAATGCCACAGGCGTGAGGTCTGAATCATAGAGCGGGGGAGCGAAAGAACGGAGAAGGCCCGGTGATCAGAGGTTCGCGGCGCGCGTTCGGCGCCGGCGTCTTGGCGGCCACGCTTGCCGGCAAGGCGGCACTTGCCGAGGAGACGCCCAGACGGGGTGGCACGCTGGTCGCGACCTGGGGCGGCGGCGAGCCACAGGCCTGCTACGTCCCCTCGGGAGGCGGCCCGTCGCCCACCTTCTCCTCGTCCAAGCTGTTGGAACGCCTGGCCAGCCGCCGGATGGACGGCGAGTTCCAGGGCGAGCTGGCCGAGGCCTGGAAGCCGGCCGCCGACTTCAAGTCCTACGCCATCAAGATCCGCAAGGGCGTGAAGTTCCACGACGGCAAGGACATGACCCCGGGCGACGTCGTCTACTCGATCGATGAGATCTGGAAGAAGTACGCGGCGGCCGCGGCGCTCGCCGACTTCGCCGGCGTTGCCGCTGCCGACGCCGACACCGTGATGGTCAGCTTCGGCAAGCCCGTGCCCGAGTTCTACTTCTCCTCCCTGCTCTGCGGCCCGGTGAACTACATCGTGCCCCGCCACGTCTATGCCGGCAGCGATCCCGTCACCAACCCGGCCAACAACGCACCGGTCGGCACCGGCCCCTGGAAGTTCAAGCAATGGCTGCGCGGCAGCCATTTCGAGTACGTCAGGAACGACGCCTACTGGCGCGAGGACACGCCCTACCTCGATCGGCTGATCATCCGCTACGTGCGCGATCCGGCCGGCCGCGCCGCCGCCATCGAGGCGGGCGACATCCATATCGGCGTGCTCAATCCCATGGAGCTGCCCGACGTGAAGCGGCTGACCACAACCGGCAAGTTCGTCGCCCCGACCAAGGGCTACGAGGAAGCCGTGTGGTCGGCCACACTGGAATGCAACATGCGCAACCTGGTCTTCGCCAAGCGCGAGGTGCGGCAGGCGATGTTCTTCGCGGTCGACCGCAACCTGATCGCCAAGACCGTCTACTATGGCTATGCACGACCCGGGACGAGCCCGATCCCCACGGCCAACAGCACATTCTTCACGTCGGATACCTTCAGCACCGCCTTCGATCCCAAGAAGGCGGCAGCCCTGCTCGACACGGCGGGCCATCCAAAGAAGGCCGGCGGCAAGCGCTTCACGCTGAACCTGCTGGCGGCCGGCTGGTTTGCCGAGAACGGCAAGGTCGGCGCCATCGTCAAGCAGGGGCTGGAGGATGTCGGCGTGGGCATCAATCTCACGGTCCCCGACCGGACGACCTCGATCAGGCGCCTCTACACCGACTACGACTTCGACCTCGCGGTCTCCAACGCGGCCAGCCCGTCGGAACCCGTGCCGTCGACGACGCAGTACTACACCTCCGACGGCATCCGGAAAGGCGTGCCCTTCCGCAATGCCTCGGGTTTCCACACCGATGAGGTCGATGCCCTGGTCGAGAAGATCAAGGTCGAGACCGATCCCGCCAAGCGCAAGGCGCTGGTCGTCGAGTTCCAGAAGATCGCCACGGTCGAGGCCCCGCTCTTGCCGCTGGTCGAGCTCGACTCGATCACGGTGGCCAGCACCCGGGTGCAGAACCATTCCAACGATCCCAACTTCCTCGCCGCGAGCTGGCACGAGGTCTGGCTGGCAAGCTGACGGCCGTCGGCTATGATCGGCCCGATGACGACGCGATTCGCCGCGGCTCTTGCAGTCGCCTTGCTCTCTTCGGCCACGGCCAATGCCCAGACCATGGACTTCGCCTGCCCCGATCCCGGCACGACCTTCACCTACGACAGCGGCACCAAGGTCGTGGCGCGCGGCAAGGATGGCATGGACTGCACCATGGAAATCGTCGGCGGCAAGCCTTACAAGCTGCGCGCGCTGCTGTTCGACAATCCCGCGCCGGACGGCCGCGACATGTCGGCCTTCATCAATGCGCTGAAGCCGGAGCGGCTGTGGCCTCTCGAAGTCGGCAGGAAGATCGAGGCGCGCTACAGCACCGGCGGCCAGACCTGGAACTACATCCTGACCGTGGTGCGCTACGACAAGCGCGCCGGTCCGGGCAATGCCATGATCGACACCTTCCTGATCGAGATGCAGGAACAGGGCGCCAACGGCCATCGCGCCGTCTCGCGCTGGTGGATCTCGCCCGCCGACAAGTATGCCATCCGCTTCGATTTCAGCGATGGCGCCGGAAAGGCAAACCGCGCCGTGGTGACCAGCGTCACGCGCTAGAGCGGATTCCGATCAGATGGAACCGCGAGCGGTTCCATCTGGTCGGAATCGCGCGCACTGGGGTTAGTTGTTGCAACAGGCACATTCCGTTCGGCTGATTCTAGCCGAACGGAATGTGCTCTAGAGAGCGCCGCCTCTATCATTTTCCGAAGGTTCTCGGGCCACACCGTCGCTTCGGTCCGCGACAGTTCCTCGAGCGACCACCAGCGATGCTCGACCATGACCTCCCGTTCCAGGTCGGTCCAATCGTCTCTCGATAGGGCGTTGTCGGCGACGCAGACCACGAAGTAGCGCTCGTCTTGCACGACGCGCTCGCCGTCGGGCAGCTGCAGCGCGACTTCGCGGCAGGCTACCTCCGAGCCGACGCTCTCGCGCCGCAAGCCGGTTTCCTCGACCAGCTCGCGCAAGGCGGCCTGCTCCAGCGTCTCGCCGTCCTCGACGCCGCCGCCCGGCGTTCCCCAGAAGTCCTGACCGGCGAGCGGCCCGCGCCTGTAGACGAAGCGGAACAGCAGGACCCGGTTCGCCTCGTCGAGGATCAGCAGCCGCGCGGACAGTCGCCGGCGCATGGCGGGCTAGGCCACCGAGCCTGGATCGGTGTTGGCGCCGCAGACCAGCGTGGCGATGCGCTCGCCGGCGGCGCGGCGATAGGCGCCCGACATCAGCGCGGCCAGGCCGGTCGCGCCGGCCGGCTCGGCGACCACGCGAAGCTCTTCCCACAAGAAGCGCTGTGCCCTGCGCACGGCGTCGTCCGTAACCAGCACCGATTCGGCGACCAGCTTCTGCGCCACCTCGAAGTTGGGCACGCCGATGCGGCTCGCGCCCAGCGCATCGGCGGCGATGCCGGAGATCTTCACGTCGACCGGACGACCCGCGCGCAACGCCTCGTGCAGCGTCGGCGTGCCCTCGGTCTCGACGGCCACGATCCTGACGCCCTCGCCGATCGCCGCCGCGCAGCCCGCGATCAATCCGCCGCCGCCCACCGCCACCAGCAAGGTGTCGAACTGAGCCTGCTCGGCGAACTCCAGCGCGACGCTGCCCGCGCCGACGAACACGACCTCATCCTCGTAGGCAGGGACGGTGAGCGCACCGGTCTCGACCGCACGCTTCTCCGAGGCCGCGCGTGCCTCGGCATAGACAGCGCCAACCTGGTGCACGATGGCGTGATAGCTCTCCAGGCGCGCGACCTTCGTCGGCGAGGCGATGGTCGGCACGAAGATCTCGGCCTTGTGGCCGAGTGCTCGCGCGGCGTAGGCGGCAGCGGCGCCGTGATTGCCGCCCGAGGCAGCGATGATGCCCGCCGGCGGCACCTTCGACGCGAGCAGCTTGTGGAAGGCGCCGCGTCCCTTGAACGAGCCGCTGACCTGCAGCGATTCGAGCTTCAGCGCCACTGGCTGGCGCAGCGTAGGCCGAACGAATCCCGGGGGCAGCTCGAGCGTGGGCGTGCGGCGGACGTGCGATCGGATGAGGCTCCAGGCGGCCTCGACGTCTTTGCGGCCGATCATGATCAGAGACGGCAGGCTGCGACGTGGCGCAGGTAGTGGTCGAAGTCCGGCGTGGTGGCGCGCGGGTCCTTGGCGGCCTCGTCGTAGCGGCGCAGGCGGACGGCCTCGGCGTGATAGGGATTGGCGCGGAACTGCTCGACCTCATCGGGCGACATCAGCCGGCCCTGCAGCTTCAGGCTGCGCACCGAATCGGGCGAGAGCTTGCCGAAATAATCGGACTCGACGGTGCAGAGGTAGCGCTTGGCCGTGACATGCAGGCGGACCGGCTCGCTGACTTCCGGTCCGAAGCGCTCGGCCAGCCACTTGGCGCCGAGCTCCTCGTGCACGTCGTCGACGCCGCGCGCGGCCGGGTCCTCGCCGAGCTGATGGACCATGTGGCCGACATCGTGCAGCAGCGAGGCGAGCACGGTGGCGGGCGGCGCGTCATCGGTCTCGGCATGAGCCGCCGCCTGCAGCGCGTGCTGGAGCTGGTTGATGGCGCTCAAGCCGTAGCGCTTGGTGGCGCGGCCGACGAAGATGTCCAAGAGTTCCTGGCACAGGGGATCGCTCATACGCTCTTCTTATCACGAACCAGCGCATAACCGGGAATCATCGCCAGGGCGGCTTTCAGGGGATCGGGCCGCCACGCGCGCGTAACAAAATCGCCATGCATGTTGAGCCCGCCGCAGGACACGAAGGCCATGGTGCCGGGATTGAGGGCCGACGGCAGGTTTTTGGCGTAAGGCACGCGCTTCTTGCCCAAAAGGCCCTGCAAGGCCGCGTTCTCGTTCCTGGTCGAATCGGTGTAGGCACTGAGCAGGAAGGCCTGCCGCCGGCGCGCCGCCATCCACGCCGCGTACTTGTCCTCGTCGCCATAGAGCGCGTCCATCAGGATCACGCCCTTGATGCGATGGTTGGCGCCGCCGCGGTCGAGCGCATAGGCCGCCGAGAGATAGCCGCCGCTGTAGGCCACGATCACCACCGGCGCGAGGTTGAGCTGCCGCCCGGCGGCGCGGTTGCCGTAGAGCCGCATCAGCCGCTCGGCGGCCTCGTCGACATAGGCGGCGAAATGGCCGGGCTTCCAGAAATTGCCGGCGCTGGAATCGGCGGCGTCGACGGCGAGCTGCGGCGCCACCAGGGCGATATTCTGGCCGGATTCGGCAATCTGGCGCGGCACGGCCTGGCGCACCATCACGTCGCGCTCGAGCGTGGCGCCCTGGCCGTGGAAATAGAACACCATCAGCACGGGCCGCCGCGGATCGAAGCCCACCGGCAAGTAAAGCAGAGAGCGACGGTCGCTGTAGGTCGGGTGCTCCCAGTAGACGTTGCCGCGCGGGCTGGTATGGCCGCGCTGCTTGCCGTTGCGCACGTCGAGGAATGGCTTGTTGCTGCCGGGAACGACGCTGCGATAGGGGAAGGCCGAGGCGTTGAAGGCGACGAGCTGGGTCCTGCCGTCCTTGAGGGGCTGCGGACCGAGCGGCTTGGTCGTTGTCGCCGCTTTCTTGGCCGGCTGCTTGACCGGCCTCTTCGCCGGCTTCCTTGTCGTGCGGGCATGCGCGGCGGTCGGCATCAGCAGAGCCCCCAGCAGCAGCGCCCGCCGCTTCACGCCGCCGCAGGCCACGCTGCCCCCGTTGCCTGGGGACGCAGCGGCATCAGCACGGAGAAGAAGGCAGGCAGGGCCACGAGATAGGCGATGGCGCCCACCAGCACGACGGCCGGCAGGCCGAAGCTGGTGGCGACGATCGGCACCAGCGCCGCGCCGATCACCGAGAAGCAGCCGTTTATGCCCCAGGCCCACAGGAACATGTGGCCCTTGCCCAGGCGGCCGAGCGTGGTCATCGCCGTCGGCATGGGGAAGCCCATCAGGAAGGCCGGCGGCAACAGCAGCAGCAGGCAGAGCACGATGCGCAGCGCATAGGGCAGCGTGCCGATCCAGTCGAGCGCGTAGTCGATGGTGAAGGCGTAGAGCGTCAGGATCAAAAAGATCGCCAGGAAGATTCTGGGCATCACGCTGCGCGCGCGATCGAGATAGCGCTCGGAGAAGAAGCTGCCGATGCCGGAGAAGACCAGCATGCCGGTGATCAGCACCGAGGCCGACACCGTGGCGTTGGAGAGCGCCAGGATGAAGTGGGAGATCATGCCCACCTCGACGATGATGTAGCCCAGCCCGAGGCAGAGGAAATAGATCATCGTGCCGAACTTGCCGGGATAGCGGCTGAAGATCGTGCGCCAGCCGAAGATCAGCGGGAACAGCACCAGCGTGAAGGCGAAGATGGCAGCGATGCCGAGCGTCGCCCACACCAGCAGATAGCCCCACTCGTCCTGCACCAGCTCGAGCCGGTCGGTGAACTTCAACAGGTCCTTCACCTTGATGTAGGCGGCGAAGTACGGCTGATGATTGGTGAGGATGCGGGTGTCGAACACGTACTCGTCCGCCACCTTCTCCCAGCCGCCGTTGATCAGGTAGTGCCAGGCCAGCCGGCCGAGCACGGTGGCCGGCACGCGCGGGCCCTCTTGCATAGATGGGGCCGGCCCCTCGTCCTTGGCCTCGGCCTTGCCGTCGACGCCGGTCGCGGTCATGCCGGGCGGCGGCTTGTCGTTGGGTTCCGTCTCCGACGGGCCCGTCGGATCGGCAGGCGTGCCCTGGAAGAAGAACTGGTCGTGGTAGTCCTGCAGGATCTGCTTGAGGTCGCTCACGTCGACCTTGATGCCCGGGTAATAGATCGCGTCGAACGACATCGCCTTGGTATGGGCGTTGAGCTTGGCGATCTCTTCCGGGGTGAAACCACCGCGCTTGAACAGGACGGTCGCCGTCGAGAGATAGGACGAGGCGACGTAAAAATCCTTGGCGATGTCGGAGCCCCCACCTTCATGAGGGGCGACGTCGCGCGCCGCGGCGACCATGGTGGCGTAGAGCTTGAGCACCGACTTGGGCGGCTCTTCCTTGTTCCACAGCGTGACCGAGAGGATGCCGCCCGGCTTCAGCGCCCGCATGTAGGCGCTCATCGCCTCGCGGGTATACGAGTACTTCTCGACGATGGAGAAGCCGCCGGGGCTCGACAGGCCAGCCGAATCGGCCAGCGACAGGTCGATGACGTCGTACCGGTTCCTGGTATGGGCGACGTAGAGGCGGCCGTCATAATCGACGACGGTGACCTTGGGGTTGTTGAGGATGTCGCCGGTGAAATCGCGCAGGTGCTTGTCCTCGCGAAACGCCGTCAGGATCGCGGGATTGCCCTCGGCGACCGTGACATGGGCCGAGCCCGCCTTCAGCGCCACCGCGGTCGAGAGCCCGCCGCCGAACTGGACGACGAAGGTGTCGGGGTGCTGCTTCAGGACGTATGGATAGTACATCGACAGGTACTTGAAGTACGCCGTCTCGCTGGCCGGCAGGTCCTTGATGATGCCCGACGGCCCTTCCGAATCGATATAGAGACCGAGATAGGCGTTCTTCGGCATGGTCGGCAGGTTGAACGCGGCGTTGTCCGACTGGCCCGGCGCAAAATGCAGATACGAGCTCGAGTAGATTTCCAGGTAGCCGAACGGCGAGGCCCGCTCGTAGGTGCGCTGGTTGTCGGGGAACTTGCGGGCGTAGGAGACGCCCTTGTAGTCCGACACGGCGAGCTTGGGGATGCCGAGCACCGACGGCGCCAGGTAGTGCACAACGGCCGACAGGATCGCGACGATGACGATGGCGCCGATGCCGCGCCGGTCACCCATCGCCACGAACCACAGCACGCCGCCAACGAGCCACAAGACCAGCGGCGCCATGATCAGGTCGTCGGGGCGGAAGAAGTACATGGCGAGCAGCACGGAGAGGCCGCACAGGCCCGAACCCACGAGGTCGGCGAAGTAGACGCGGTTAAAAGTCTTCTGCGCCTTCAGGAAGACGACGCCGAGATAGAGCGCGCCGGCCAAGAACGGCAGGAAGTAGAGCACGAAGTTGGCGAACAGGCGCCACTTCTGCATCGGGTCGGACACCAGGAAGATGGCGTTGAAGGGCACCTGCTGGGCGGCGAGGTTGCACACCACCATCAATGGCCCGAAGGCGAGCAGCGCGCCCTTGACCGCGCCCAGCCAGTGGCGCTCGAACCAGCCCTTGCCGACGCACATGACGGCGCTGGTGAGGCCGAAGCCGAACATGGCGAGGCTCACCACCAGCGAGCCGAAATGCGCCCAGCTGCCGACGGAGAACACGCGCATGATGCCGATCTGCAGCGCGATGATGCTGCCGGCGACAAGCCCTACGGACAAATAGAAGGAAAGCGGCGGGCGATGGTCGAGATCGACCGTGACGGTCAAGGGGGGACTCCTGCCGGTCGTTGTTTTCATGGGAGCGCGGGCCTCCGGCCCGCACTCATGAATGCGGGCCAGAGGCCCGCGCTCCGTTCAGCGGTTATGCGTACCGACGATCTTGTCGCCATCCATCTTGGTGAAAGGCACGAACGGCACGATCTTGCCGCCGTAGATGTCTTCGCGGCTCGTGGTGATCGAGCCGTCGGCGCCTTGCGTCTTGGCGACCTTGAGCACGCGCTGCGCGCCCGGCGGGCCGACCGGGATCACCATCAGGCCGCCGGCCTTGAGCTGCTGCAGGAGCGGCGGCGGCACGTGGTCGATGCCGCAGGTCACGATGATCTTGTCGAAGGGGGCGGCCTCTTCCCAGCCGTAGTAGCCGTCGGCCGCCTTGGACTTGACGTGCTTGTACTCGGTGTAGCCCTTGTCGATCAGCTTGTCGTAGAGACCGCGCGTGCGCTGGGCCAGCGGGGCGATGATCTCGATGGTGTAGGCGTTCTCGGTCAGGTTGGCGATGTAGGCCGACTGCACGCCCGAGCCGGTGCCGATCTCCAGCACCTTCTCGCCGCGCTTGACGTCGATCACGTTGGTCATGCGCGCCTGCAGATGCGGGCCCGACATGGTGACGCCATAGCCGATGTCGAGGAAGGCGTGCTCGTAGGCGCGCTTGTGGATCGCCGGGTTGATCGCCGAGAACTCCTCGCGCGGCGTCAGCAGGAAGGCGCGGATGGTCGCCTGCCCCCAGATGTCCTTGTTCCTGACCAAGGCCTGGAAGCGGTCCCAGCGCTGGCCGAGGAACACCGGATCCTCGCCGCGGGCCTTGCCCCAGGCGATGAAATTGTCGCGCGTGTCGGTCGGCGGGCTGAGATCCCAGCTGTAGGGCTTGATGCTCGCCGCCTGGGCGGTCGTCGATGCAAAACCGGCGGCAGCCAGCGCCGCGCTGCCGGAGACGAAGGTGCGTCTCTTCAAGATATCCTCCTTGGCGCGGACCCCATTTGAAGGAGGGGAATCGGGGGCAACCGCACACCGAATTGATACGGGAATTGTGGCGGATTTGCCAGTGCGCCCGTGATGCGGGAAGCCTCAACGATATTTAATGAACGACGCGTAAACCGGTGAAATGCCTGCTTTCCCGCCGCGCTGACCTTGCCCCCGCCGCCGCCCTGCTGGTGGCCAATCTGTTGCCGCGACGTGCCGCCGCCCCTGGAAGCCGAGCCAAGGCATCCGATCGTCGTCCGGCCGCTCCCGACGGCATGACCGACATCGTCGCCGCCTGCCGGCGGCTTGGCTGCAACAGGCCAAGAGCCAGTCCTGCGTGGTCGACAACAAGTCGGGCGCGGGCGGCGTCATCGGCTCCAACGAGGTCGTGAAGGCGGCGCCCGACAGCTACACCGCCCTGATGGGCAATGTCGGCCCAAGCCGATCGTCGAGGCGTTGAACGCCCAGATGAAGAGCTGGCGCGACGATCCCAGGGCCAAGGAACACTTCTCGACCATTGCGGACTCCCACCTATGACTCGCCCGGCGTTCGACACGTTCGTCAAGGCGCAGATCGCCCAATGGGGAAGGACGTCATCGACAAGGAAGGGCTGCAGCTCGACGTGAACTGACGTCACTGCTGGCATTGTTACAGTTCCATGAAGCTTTCCGGTATTTCCGGCGTTTCCGACAGAGAGCCTAGTATTGGAGAGAAGCCGTACCCCCAATCAGTTGGGTCGCCGAATTCGAACGGTTACGCAAGTTTTCAGCGGCACCGCCGGCGAAGCAGCGCCTGTCGTCAGCATAATCAACGCGGCGCTCATTGTCAATAACTCAGGTGAGTAACAATTACCTAAGTGCTCACATGATCTGGTTGACGACACCGCCATCGACCCGCATGACCGCACCCGACGTGCCTGACGCGGCCTCGCTGCAGAGATAGATGCCAAGTGCGGCCACCTCGTCGGCCGAGGTGAAGCGGCGCAACAGCGACGTCGGGCGGAAGTCGCGGAAGAAGGCGGCCTCGATCTCAGCGACGGTAATGCCGGCGGCCTTGGCCCGCTCGGCGCGCAGGCGGTCGGTGTTCTCGGTATGGGTCGGACCGGGCAGCAGGGCGTTCACCGTGACGCCGGTGCCGGCCAACTCCATGGCGAAGCCGCGCGAGATCGCGAGCTGGGCGGTCTTGGTCATGCCGTAGTGGATCATCTCCTTGGGGATGTTGAGCGCCGATTCACTCGACACGAACACCACACGTCCCCAACCGCGTTGGGCCATGCCCGGCGCATAATGGCGGGTGAAGCGCACGCCGCTCATGACGTTGACCTCGAAGAAGCGCTGCCATTCGGCGTCGTCGATCTCGAACGCCGGATTGCGGCCGTAGATGCCGAGATTGTTCACCAGGATGTCGAGGTCGGGCACCTGCTCGAACACCGCCCTGGCGCCGGCAGCCGTGGCGCAGTCCGCGACAATGCCGGTCACGCTCGCGTCGGGCGCGGCTTGCCGGATGCGCGTCAACGCGGCATCGACATTGGCCTTGGTGCGGCCGGTGACGATCACGCTTGCGCCCTCGGCCGCAAGCCCCTTGGCGATGGCGTAGCCGATGCCGGCCGTCGAGCCGGTCACCAATGCATGCTTGCCGGCAAGCCCCAAATCCATGGCATCCTCACACCCGAGTTGCGGTCGGCGATCTGACAACGGCCGCACCAGCGAGGCAACACGGGAGGCAACCATGCGCAAGATGATCGGGTTGCTGATGGCTGTGGCGGTGCTGGCCGCCGGCGTGGCGAACGCTCAGACCGTCGTCAGACCCGGGACGCCCAGCCTCCTGCGCTGGACGCTCGAGCAGCAGACCGAGTGGTATCCCGCGATCGAGATGGTCTATCGCACCGCAACCGTAAAGCGCGGCGACTACGTGCGGCCGCTGCCCAAGGCCGAGCGCTCCCTCGACACCCTGACCTACAGCCAAGCAGACAAGAGCTGGACTACATGAAGGCCTACAACGTCTCGGGCGCGATGGTCGTGAAGGACGGCAAGGTGATGCTCGAGCGCTACGGGCTCGGCCGCAAGCCCGAGGACCGCTGGATCTCCTTCTCGGTCACCAAGTCGATCACCTCCACGCTGGTCGGCGCGGCCATCCGCGACGGCAAGATCAAGTCGGTCGACGACGCCGTCACGCTCTACATTCCTGAGCTCAAGGGCTCGGCCTATGACGGCGTGACCGTCCGCAACCCCTCACCATGAGCTCGGGCGTGAAGTGGAACGAGGACTATTCCGATCCCAACGCCGACGTCGCCCGCGCCGGCGCCAAGATCCTGGAGCCCGGCGTCAATCCGATCGTGAGCTACATGAAGGCCCTGCCGCGGGCCAACGAGCCGGGTACGAAGTTCCACTACAACACCGGCGAAACCGACCTTGCCAGCATCCTGGTCGCCAATGCCGTCGGCAGGTCGCTGTCGCAGTACGCCTCCGAGAAGCTGTGGCAGGCCTACGGCATGGAGCGCGACGCGACCTGGCTCGTCGATGTGGCGGGTCACGAGCGCGGCGGCGAAAGGCTTGTAGTCGCGGCGCCTCACGCCAGATCTCGGCTACGATCATGCAAGGTGGCGACGGACGCTCAGGATTTGGTCGACGCTGCGGCGCGGCCGGCGATCTCGGCGCCATCCTCCGAGGACAACCGGAAGGACATGATCACCGTCAGGACGAGCGGAACGGCGACAAAGACGATGGCCGTGCGGATATCGCCGCCGGCCATTGGACCGCCCTTGAACAGCTCAGCGCCCTGCAAGACCAGCGCCGCATAGGCAACGCCTGCCGATGCGGCAAGCTGCTTGACGACGCTCAGCAGGCAAGACGCCTGGCCCATCTCCGATGGCCGCACCTCGGCGAAGATCACGGACTCCAGCCCGAGGATCTGCAGAACCCGAAACAGCGTTCCCAAGAATATGATCGCCATGATGGTGACGTGCGGCGTCGTTTCGGTGACGAAGGCGAGAAACAGCATCGACAACACCCCAAACAGGGCCGTTCCCGCCAGAAAGCTTCGGAATCCGAGCAGCCGCAGCATTGGGCTGATGAGGAACCTGGTCATCAGCGTGGCGACCGCACCGATGAAGGTGATCGAGCCGGATTCGAAAGCGGTGAGACCGAAGCCGACCTGCAGCATCATCGGCAGGAGGAACGGCAAGGCGCCGACCACGGCAGCCCGGACGACAAAGCTGCTGCTGACGGCGATCCTGAAGGTCCGGTACCGCAACAGCGAGAGATCGAGAATGGCCGAGGCCGTTTGCCGTGCATGCTTCACGTAGAGCAACACGAAGAGCGCGCCGAGCACCGACAGCCCGATGCCGATCCCGAGAGAAATGGTCGGTCCTCCCATGGTGCCGAGGCCACAGCCCAGCGCCACGAGGCCGACGGAAGAAAGCATGAAGCCCACCCCGTCGAACGGCGTTTTAGGCGTTTCGGATATCCTGGGAACGAGAAAGAGCGCCAGCACGATCCCGGCGACGCCGATCGGACCGTTGATCAGGAAGAGCAGCCGCCAGTCTGCAAAGGTCGCCACGTAGCCCGCCAGCAGCGGGCCGACGACAAGGGCAAGCGCGGGAAGGATCGAGACAAGCGACAGCGTCCGAACGAGATCCTTCTTCGATACCGAACGCAGCAGGATCATGCGGCCGATCGGGAACATCATTGCCGCGCCCACCCCTTGAAGGAGCCTTGCCGCGACGAGCACGCCAAGCGTGGGCGCGATCGCGCAGAGCAACGAGCCGAGCGTGAACACCGCGATCGCCGCCGTGAAGATGCGACGCGGACCGAACCGGTCCGATAGCCAGTTGCTGAGGGGAATCAGGGCGGCCGTTGCCAGGAAATACGACGTCAAGGCCGCCTTTGCCTGGACGGGATCGACGCCGAGGTCGCGCGCAATCATCGGCAGCGGTGTCGAGATCATCGTGCTGTCCAGCGATTCCATCATGAAAGTTGCGGATATCAGGAGCGGCAGCAGGCGGTTATGAGCTGGCACGGCCGGTCCTTCGAGTATGTCCGCAAGCATGCGCGGGCTGGCGCGAGCCGATGGCCGCGCTGGCGGATGTCACGAATGATCATGGCTTTCCGGCGCGGTCGGCCGCCACGCGATCACGCCCTCGGTTCGCGCCCGCACGTCGGGCGACGCCAGACAGGAGGCAAGCGCCTCGTAGCCAGGCGCGCCGGGATAGGGCGCGACGCAAAGCGGCACGCTGTGATTGGCGGGGCAGTGGATGATCGCCTCGTCGGCGCCGACGGCGTCGAAATCCAGGATGGCGGTCGAGCGCGTCAGGACGAAAAGCGGTCGCGCGCCGGGGCCACGCCGGCGCAACCGGGCGATCAGGGCCTCCTGAGAGGCCTGGTCCAACCCCTGCTCCAGCATGTCGATGACCAGGACGGACGGGCCATCCGCTTCCAGCCCGACCAGCAGCGTGACCAGGGCATCCGACACCCGGGCACCATCCTCGACGAGCCATGCGAGGGCGCGATCGACACGCGACTTCAGGATCGGGTCGGCGTCGAGCCGCGACCGAGCCGGCGCGCCGCCATCCGACAGTCGCTCGAGGCCAAGGAACGCCGCGTCCGGCAGGGCCTCGGCCAGGCGCCTCGCCAGTCGTGTCTTGCCGCTGCCCAGCGGACCGGTGATGTAGTTCAGCGGACGGATGTCGCGCAGCTCGAAGCGCTCGCCGCCCCACGGCCACGGAAGGTCGAAGGCGACCTGGAATTCAGATGCAGGCCCCAGCAATCGCGCCAGGTCGCCCACCGTCGGCGGTTGGCCGCGACCGAGATCGTCTCGGAGCGCGCGAACCTTCTCCACCGTGAGGCCGAGGTCGCGGAGTCGCCCTTCCAGCACCGCCTGATGAGCGGCCAAGGCGGGCTCGAGGACATGGAGATCGCCCTTCAGCACCCGCGCGACCTCGGCGAGGCTGAAGCCCAGCGCCCGCAAGGCGACGATGTCCGCGGCGCGGGTCATCTCGTCGGCACCGTAGGCGCGCCAGCCCGCGGCACTGCGGATCGGCGTGATGAGGCCGCGCTGCTCGTAGAGCCGCAGGGCCTTGGTCGAGATGCCGAGCCGCCGGGCGGCTTCGGACGGATTCAGGAATTCGGTCGAGCAGCCCACAGTTCACCCTCGTTCTTGCTGACCGACGCCTTATGAGGCCGGCCCCAAGGGTCAGGTCAACAGGCTCTTGCGGAAATCCGACCCGTCAGGTGTATTTCCTGACGTCGTCGATCACCTTGCCGTCGTTGGGCAGGCTGCCCGGCGCGGCGAACTCGACCTTGCCGCCGACCTTGCAGACGGTGCGGATGGTGCCTTCCATCGCCTTCTCGAGACCAGGCGACGGCTGCGGCGCCTCGACCTTGAGCGTCATCGTGTCGGCCTGGTTGACCCAGTCGATGACCAGACGCAGGCGGCCGAGTCCCGGATGCTTCTTGGCGATCTCGGCGATTTGTTCCGGATCGACGAACATGCCGCGCACCTTGGTGCGCTGGTCGGCGCGGCCCATCCAGCCTTTGATGCGCATGTTGGTGCGCCCGCAGGGGCTCGGGCCGGACAGCACCGCCGACATGTCGCCGGTGCCGAAGCGGACCAGGGGATAGGCGTGGTTGAAGGTCGTCACCACGACCTCGCCGACATCGCCCTCGGGCACCGGATCGCCGGTGCCGGGGCGCACGATCTCGACGATCACGCCCTCGTCGACCGTCATGCCCTGGATCGACTCGGATTCGTAAGCGATGGTGCCGAGGTCGGCCGTGCCGTAACTCTGCAGGCAGGTCATGCCCTTGTCGATGAACATCTGGCGCAGCGACGGCGGCAGCGCCTCGGCGCCGACGAAGGCGTGCTTCAGCGAGGAGATGTCCTTGCCCAGTTCGGCCGCCTTCTCGATCAGGATCTTCAGGAACGACGGCGTGCCGACATAGCAATCGGGCCGGATGCCGGCGATGGCATCGAGCTGCAATTCGGTGTTGCCGACGCCGCCCGGCACGACGGCACAGCCCAGCGCCCGCAGCGCCGATTCCATCATGATGCCGGCCGGCGTCAGGTGATAGGAGAAGGTGTTGTAGACGACGTGGCCCGGCCGGAAGCCCGCCGCATGCATCGCCCGCGCGCCGCGGAAATAGTCGGGCTCGTCGGTGTCGATCTCGAAGATCGGGCCGGGCGACATGAAGACATGACGCACCTTGCTCATGGGCACGGCGATCAGGCCGCCCATCGGCGGGTTCTTCTTCTGCACCTCGCCCAGCATGGACTTGCGCAGCACGGGCAGCCTGGCGAGCGCCTCGCGCGAGCTGACCGACGCGGGATCGACGTCCTTCAGCCATTCCTGGAAGAACGGCGCGTTGGCCTTGGCGTGGGCGAGCTGCTGCGGCAGGGCCTGCATGAGCGCCTTCTCGCGCTCGGCGGGTGTGCGAATCTCCAGAGTGTCGTAGTGCTTGGACATGGGCGTTTCCTCGGGCTTTGGCGACCACGGTAGACGCCGTGACGGCCCTTTGCCAAGGCAGCCTATCGAAATGCCTGCAGCACCACGGCCAAGTCCGCTACGGAGGCTTCCAGCGACGTCAGGCATCGCTTGATCTCGCGCAGGTCCTCTCTCACGGCGTCCAGGTCGGCCTGGATGGCGCGCAGGAGGTCGAGAGCAAGCTTGATAGTTTCACTGTCCATGGCCATTCCAAGGTACCACGGCCGGCGGCGGTCCGCTCTTGAACTGCCCGCCAGGGCGTTATATCAGAGTTCGAATATCTTGGAATTCATGGCATGTCCCACGTCCGTATCTCCTATGAAACCTTTCAGAAGACCGCGCCCGGCGCCCAGGCTGCCCTGCTGGCCATGGGCAAGAGCACCGAGGGGTCGGGCCTCGACAAGACGATCGTCGAGCTGGCCAAGCTGCGCGTCTCGCAGATCAACAACTGCGCCTTCTGCCTGCAATCCATCTCAACGTATCGCGGCGGCTCGGCGTGCCGCAGGAGAAGGTCGACCTGGTGGCGACCTGGCACGAGGCCGGCATCTTTTCGGACAAGGAACGTGCGGCGCTCGCCTGGGCCGAGCTGCTGACGCGGCTCGCCGACCGCAGCGTGCCCGACGAGGCCTACGAGGCGGTGCGCCGTCACTTCAGCGAGGACGAGGTGATCGCGCTCAGCGTGGCGGTTGCCAACATCAACGCCTGGAACCGGCTGGGCGCGGCTTTCCGCTTCGCGCCGCCGATCCCGAAGAAGGCGGCGGAGAGCAAGGCGGCCTGATTTTTTCTAAGGCCGCCCCACGGTTGAACGGCAGCGTCCACCGCCTACATCGCCGACGCGAGGCCACGTCCTCCCCCAATCGATGGGCACATGTCCGGGACGGCCCGGCTCTGTGTAAGGAGAGCCGATATGGCTTGGATATATCTGACGATCGCGGGCCTGCTGGAGATCGTGTGGGCCTCGGCAATGAAGCATTCCGAAGGCTTCACCAAGCTCCGGCCGACCATCATCAGCCTGGTGGGAATGGTCGCGAGCATGATCCTGCTGTCGATCTCCATGAAGACGCTGCCGCTCGGCACCGCCTACTCGGTGTGGACGGGCATCGGCGCAGCCGGCGCCTTCATCTTCGGCATCGTCATCCTGGGCGAGCAGGCGAGCTTCGGGCGCATCGTGGCGGCCGTGCTGATCGTGAGCGGCCTCATCCTGATGAAGCTGTCGGACAATTCGGCCTAAGACGCCGAGCTGCGCGCCAGCGTCGTCCAGGCCGCGAAGGCAAGCGGCGGCAGCGCGATCAGATCGGCGATGGCGATGGTGCGCAAGGCGCCGCCGGGATTGCCGTAGAGGACATAGAAGCCGAGGAAGCCCACGATGTTGATCGCGGCCGCCAGGAGCGCGGCGGGCCGCACCGGTGGCGCCCAGCTCGCCCAGAGGCAGAGAATCCCGACCAGCGCCAGCAGAAGGGCGCGATGGCGCATCAGCACCAGCAGCGTGGAATCGGTCGGCACGATGCCGTAGAGGCGCGACAGGGTCTCGGGCACGAACACCGGGGCGACCGGCATCAGGTGGATGGCGCCGACGACGGCAAAGGCAAGGGCGGTCCACATGCCATCAGCATCGGCCGCGGCAATGGAGACGGGCAATTACCTGCGAGGTAGCCGTGCCCGAGGCGAGGTGGCCTCAGCCCCTCAAGCCGACGGCCACGCGCAGCAACTCGTTGATGCGCGTCTGCCAACCGTCGCCGCCGGCTCGCAGTGCGGCGACGACATCCTTGTCGAGACGCAAGGTGACCAGGGCCTTGCTTTCGCCGCGGGGACGACCGCGTCGACGGACGGCTTCGACGACATGAGGCACGGCATCCCGGGCAGGCCGAGCGGTTCGCAGCTCGGCTGCGCTCAATGGGCTGTCGTCCCTGACGCGGCTACGCCGACCTTGGCCGGACTTTCTCATAGACCTTTTCCTCCGATCGATTGGCCCGCCGGAAGCTGATCAATCGAACGCCATCGGGACGATCGGCAAAGATCAGCGTACAGACACGGCCGTGCAAAAGGCCGATCGCCGCCTGGCGAAAGCTCACCGTCGACACGGCGAGACCGGTCGACGACGACGGCGCCGGCCCAATCGAATTCCCATGCCTCTTCGAACGAGATTCCGTGCCTGGCGAGGTTACGCTCGGCCTTGGCGGATCCCAGACGAACGGCATTATTTGTAGTTACGAAAATTAGGTTTGGCAGGCCCCTAGAGCCAGCGCTTGCGCCGGCGGTAGTGCTTGACGTCGCGGAACGAGCGGCGGCCCTCGCCGCCGATGCCGAGATAGAACTCCTTCACATCCTCGTTCTCGCGCAAGGAGGCAGCGTCGCCGTCGAGCACGACGCGGCCGTTCTCCAGGATGTAGCCGTAATGGGCGTAGCGCAGGGCGACGTTGGTGTTCTGCTCGGCCAGCAGGATCGAGACCTTCTCCTGCTCGTTGAGGTTCTTGACGATCTCGAAGATCTCCCCGACAAGCTGCGGCGCCAGGCCCATCGACGGCTCGTCGAGCAGGATGGTGCTGGGCCGGCTCATCAGGGCGCGGCCGATCGCCGTCATCTGCTGCTCGCCGCCCGAGGTGTAGCCGGCCTGGCTGGTGCGCCGTTCCCTGAGGCGCGGGAAGTAGTGGTAGACCTTCTCGAGGTCGTCGGCGATCTGGCGGCGCTTGCTGCCGTGGATGAAGGCGCCGGTCAGCAGGTTCTCCTCGACCGTGAGATGGCCGAAGCAGTGGCGGCCTTCCATGACCTGGATGACGCCACGCCGCACCAGGTCGTTGGGTGTGAGCCCATCGACGCGCTCGCCGCGGCACAGCACATGGCCTTTGGTGACCTCGCCGCGCTCGGTCCGCAGCAGGTTGGAGATCGCCTTCAGCGTCGTCGACTTGCCGGCGCCGTTGGCGCCCAGCAGCGCCACGATCGATCCCTGTGCCACCGCGAGCGACACGCCCTTCAGCACGAGGATGACGTGATTGTAGATCACCTCGATGTTGACCACGTCGATGACGTTGGCGGCGGGCGCAGGTGCGGGCGTGGTGACGCTCATGCTCGTTTCCTGAATTGCCTCACCCTGAGGAGGCTGCGCAGCAGCCGTCTCGAAGGGTGGGCCACATCACGACTGTGGCCGTCCTTCGAGACACGGCAAGCGCGCATGTGAATGCGCGTATGCGGGCCGCTCCTCAGGACGAGGTTTTCCCCGATCTCAGCTCTCCTTCGAGCAATCGCGGACGGGAAGCTTCTTCTCTGCCGCGTACTTCTTGGCGGCGGCGTCGACCATCGGCTTGATGACCTTGTCGTCCGACTGGTACCAGTCGGAGACCACCACCCACTTGGCGCCGTCCCACTGCTGGATGCGGCCGGCGCGCGTGCCCTCGTGGTCGCTGCAGGTCACCTTGAGCGGCTGCAGCATGCCCTCGAAGCCCAGCTCCTTGAGCCGGGCGGCGCTGAGATCGAGATGCTCGATGCCCCAGCGCACCTGCTCGCCGGTCATCGGCTTGTTGCCGAACTTCTTCATCGCCGTACGAATCGATTCGACGCCCAGCATGGCGTTGACCAGGCCGCGGTTGTAGAGGACCTCGTCGGTCTCATCCCACTTCGCCACGCCCTTGCCCTTGTCGTAGAGGTACTTCTTGAGGTCGGCATGGACGCCGAACTGGCCGGCGCCGTGCTGCAGCATGGCGGCATGGTAGCCCTTGGCGCCGCCCTCGGCCGGGCGCACGTCGGGCTCGGCACCCGACCACCACACGCCGAACAGCTTTTCGCGCGGGAAGCCCACTGCGGCAGCCTCCTTGATCGAGGTCGAGTTCATGACGCCCCAGCCCCACAGCAGGACATAGTCCGGCCGGTTCTGGCGGATCTGCAGCCAGGTCGCCTTCTGCTCGACGCCGGGATGGGTGACGGGCATCGGCGTGAACGTGAAGCCGTGCATCTTGGCGCGCTTCTCGAGGAGCGCGATCGGCTCCTTGCCGTAGGGCGAATCGTGATAGACCAGCACGATCTTCTTGCCCTTGAGCTTGTCGAAGCCGCCTTCCTTCAGCGCGATGTGCTGCATGATGATGTCGGCCGCCGACCAGTAGGTGCCGAGCAGCGGGAAGTTCCACTGGAACACGCTGCCGTCGCGCGACTCCGAGCGGCCGTAGCCCATCGAGATCACCGGAATCTTGTCGATCGGCGCCTTCTCGGTGAGCGCGAACGTGATGCCCGTGCTGAGCGGGTTGACGTAGGCGGCCCCGGTCGGGCCTTTGTTCTTCAGCCGCTCGTAGCATTCGACGCCGCGGTCGGTGGCATAGCCGGTATCGCATTCCTCGTAGACGATCTTGACGCCGTTGATGCCGCCGTCGCGCTCATTGATCAGGGCGTAGTAGTCGGCAACGCCGTTGGCGAACGGGATGCCGTTGGGCGCGTAGGCGCCGGTGCGGTAGATCAGGCCGGGAATGAACTGCTCATTCGGCCCCTGGGCGGTTGCCGATGTGGCGATCCCGGCCGCCACGACGGCCGCGCCCATCAGCGCTAGCTTGCGAAGTCCCATCGGTTTCCTCCTCGGATGATGGACCGTTCCTTGAGGCCGGTCCTTGGTTGCAGCCTAGAACATATTGCGGATCGTCGAAATCACTTCTCTGTTCGATCTCATCTTTCTCGATCTCATATTCCTCTCCCCCCGTTAGGGCCCCGTTAGGGGGAGAGGCTAGGTGAGGGGGTTGCGCGAGCTGTCGATGCCCCCTCACCCAACCTCTCCCCCGTGGGGGCCCTAGCGGGGGAGAGGAGCATGAAGGGAGAGGAGCATGGGGAAACAAGCTGCTCGTCTGACGTGATCTTCAATGCGGAAACGGCCATAGCCTCAGTTTCTCCTTGGCGATCGACCACAGGCGCGCCAGCCCGTGCGGCTCGACGATCAGGAAGAAGATGATCATGGCGCCGAACACCATGAATTCGAGGTGGCTGATCAGGGCAGTCGACATCCCGACGCCGAGCCAGCCCGGCATCTGGTTGAGCAGGATCGGTGTCAGGACGATGAAGGCCGCCCCTAAAAAGCTGCCGAGCAGCGAGCCGAGCCCGCCGATGATCACCATGAACAGGATCTGGAAGCTGCGGTTGATGTCGAAGGCGAGCGGCTCCCACGAGCCCAGGCGCAAGAAGCCCCACATGGCGCCGGCGATGCCGATGAAGAAGGAGCTGACGGCGAAGGCCGAGAGCTTGGTCCGGAGTGGCCGGAAGCCGATGATCTCGGCGGCGATGTCCATGTCGCGGATCGCCATCCACGAGCGGCCGATATGGCCGCGCACCAGATTCTTGGCGACCACGGTGGCGACCACGACGAAGGCCAGGATGAACAGGTAACGCTCGGCCGGCGTGTCGATCTTCCAGCCGAAGGCGCTGGTCTCGCCGACCGCCACCGAGCCCGACGGGGTGTAGTTGGTGAGCCACTTCACGCGCGCGAACAGCCAGTCGAGGAAGAACTGCGAGGCGAGCGTGGCGACGGCGAGGTAGAAACCCTTGATCCGAAGCGACGGC
This sequence comes from Rhodospirillales bacterium, assembly GCA_009377525.1. Classification (GTDB taxonomy): domain Bacteria; phylum Pseudomonadota; class Alphaproteobacteria; order Reyranellales; family Reyranellaceae; genus Reyranella. The sequence goes on along the minus strand of WHTW01000010.1, from coordinate 23,193 downwards.
AGCCCGAACAGGATGCCGACCGCCGCCGACATCAACCCGCCGAACAGGAACACGATCACCAGATTGTTGAGCTCGGGCACGCGGAGCCCGAGGTTGTAGGCGGCGTAGGCGCCTACGGCCATGAATCCACCGGTGCCCAGCGACACCTGCCCGCAATAGCCGACCAGGATGTTGAGGCCGATGGCGGCGAGCGACAGGATCAGGAACGGGATCAGGATCTCGGTGTAGAGATACTGGGTGGCGAACAGCGGCACGACCAGGACGGCCGCCGCGATCACGGCCAGCACGAAGAGGCGGTCCTGCAGGATCGGGAAGATCTGCTGGTCGGCGCCGTAGGTCGTCTTGAACTGGCCGGCCTCGCGGTAAAGCATGGTCAGACCCGCTCGATAATGCGTTCGCCGAACAGGCCCTGCGGCCGGAACAGCAGGAAGATCAGCGCCAGCATGTAGGCGAACCAGTTCTCGATGCCGCCGCCGGCGAGATCGAACTGCCTGACCAGGATCGGCGCCAAAAAGACCTCGGAGAGCTTCTCGCCGGCGCCGATGATCAGGCCGCCGACGATGGCGCCCGGCACCGAGGTGAAGCCGCCCAGGATGAGAACCGGCAGCGCCTTGAGCGCGATCAGCGAGATCGAGAACTGCACGCCGAGCTTGGCGCCCCAGATGACGCCGGCGGCGAGCGCCACGAAGCCCGACACCGTCCACACGATCAGCCAGATGGTGTTGAGCGGGATGCCGACCGACTGGGCCGCCGCATGATCGTCGGCGACCGCGCGCAGCGCACGGCCGATGCGCGTCTTCTGGAAGAAGATCGCCAGCACCACGACCAGGAGGCCGGCGATCAGGGCCGCCACCAGGTCGCCCGGCTCGACCAGCAGGCCGCCCGGGAAGACGTCCTCGAACAGGAAGATCGGGGCCTTGGGCAGGCCGAGATCGATCTTGTAGATGTCGCTGCCCCACAGCGTCTGCCCGAAGCCGTCGAGGAAGTAGGCGATGCCGAGGGTGGCCATGAACAGGATGATGCCTTCCTGGTTCACCAGGTGGCGCAGCACCAGCCGCTCGATGGCGTAGGCCAGCACGCCCATGATCGCCGCGGTGGCCGGCAAGGCGACCCAGAGCGGCCACGAGCCCTTGCCATAGAACCAGGCGACGGCACCGCCGATCACGGCGCCGACGACGGCCAGCACGGCCATCCGGTTGCGCTCGGCCGGTCCGCCGCCACGCGCCATGTATTCCCGCCAGGCGTACCAGCCGACGAAGGCGAGCGCGGTGCCGAGGATCGCGGCGGCGATCACGAAGTTGGCGAGATGCACCTCGCGGCCGTCGATCTCGCCGGTCAGGCGGGCGAGCGTGAGGGCGGCGAACAACACCATCGCACCCTGGGCGAAGTTGAACACGCCCGAGGCCTTGAAGATCAGCACGAAGCCCAGGGCCACCAGCGAATAGAGCACGCCGGTCAGCAGCCCGCCGATCAGGGTTTCGAGGAATGGGCCTAGCATGGGCAGGCTCTTCTCTTTTCAGGCTCTTCTGGACCGCGAGCTGGGTCGCGTCTGACGCGACCTTCCCGCTCGCTCATGATCATGAGCGCGCAGGATGCGCGCGGTCCGGAAGATCTTGACGCGCCACTGGAGTGGCGCGCTCCCAGCAATGACAACATCAGTGGCTCACCCCGAGATAGGCGTCGATCACCGCCTGGTTGCCCTTGATCTCGTCGGGCGCGCCGTCGCCGATCTTCTTGCCGTAGTCGAGGACGACGACGCGGTCGGAGATGTCCATGACCACGCCCATGTCGTGCTCGATCAGGCAGATCGTGGTGCCGAACTCGTCGTTCACGTCGAGCACGAAGCGGCACATGTCCTGCTTCTCCTCGATGTTCATGCCGGCCATCGGCTCGTCGAGCAGCAGCAGCTCGGGTTGCGCGGCCAGCGCGCGGCCGAGCTCGACGCGCTTCTGCAGGCCGTAGGGAAGCTGGCCGACCGGCACCTTGCGGATGTGCTGGATCTCCAGGAAATCGATGATCTTCTCGACTGCCCGGCGATGCTCGATCTCCTCGCGCGCCGCCGGGCCGACATGCAGGGCCTGCCAGAACAGGCCGGTCTTCATGCGCAGATTGCGGCCGGTCATGATGTTGTCGAGGGTCGACATGCCGCGGAACAGCGCGATGTTCTGGAAGGTCCGCGCGATGCCCTGCTCGGCCGCCTCGTGCGGGCGCATCTGGCTGCGGCGCACGCCCTTGTAGGTGATGGCGCCCTGCTGCGGATGATAGAAGCCGTTGATGCAGTTCAGCATCGACGACTTGCCGGCGCCGTTGGGCCCGATGATGGCGCGGATCTCGCCCTTGGCGATGTCGAAGCTGATGTCGGAGAGCGCCTTCACGCCGCCGAACGACAGGCTGATGTTCTCGACGGCGAGCAGGACTTCGTTGAAGGAACGGGTGCGCTTCATGGGAGCGCGGGCCTCCGGCCCGCATCATGAGCGGGCCGGAGGCCCGCGCTCCGCTTGATGAGCATCAGCTTGCCTTGCGCAGCGGCAGCGTACCGCCGACGCCGGGATGCGGCGCGAGATCGCGGATCTCGACATCGCCCTCGATGGCGCCCTTGCGGCCGTCCTCGAAGGTGACGTCGACCTTGATGTGCGCGCTCTTGGCCGTCCCGTAGAGCGCGTCGACGAGCGGCATGTAGCGTTCGCCGATGAAGCCGCGGCGCACCTTGTTGGTGCGCGTGAGCTCGCCGTCGTCGGCGTCGAGCGCCTTGTGCAGGATCAGGAATCGGCGGATCTGGGCGCCCGCCATGCGCGGATCGCCGGCGAGGTCGCGGTTGACGCGCTCGATCTCGCCTTGCACCAGGTCGTAGACCTCCCTGCGCGCGGCCAATTCCTGGTAGCTCGCATAGGCGATATTGCGCCGTTCCGCCCAGTCGCCGACCGCGGTCATGTCGATGTTGACGAACACCGCCACGAAGTCACGGCCATGGCCGAACGCCACCGCCTCGTTGATGTGCGGGAAGAACTTCAGCTTGTTCTCGATGAACTTGGGCGCGAACAGCGTGCCGTCGTTCAGCTTCCCGACGTCCTTGGCGCGGTCGATGATGCGCAGATGCCCGCGCTCGTCGAGGTAGCCGGCATCGCCGGTATGGACCCAGCCGTCCTCGGTCTTGGTGTCATTGGTCGCCTGCGGGTTCTTGTAATACTCCTTGAACACGCCGGGGCTGCGATAGAGCACCTCGCCCGAATCGGCGATCCTGAGCTCGACATTGGCCACCGGCTTGCCGACCGTGTCGGGGAAGACCTCGCCGTTGGGATGGATGGTGACGAACACCGAGGCCTCGGTCTGGCCGTAGAGCTGCTTCATGTTCACGCCGAGCGCGCGATAGAAGTTGAAGATCTCCGGCCCCACCGCCTCGCCCGCGGTGTAGGCGACGCGCACGCGGCTCATGCCCAGGGTGTTCTTGAGCGGGCCGTAGATCAGCAGGTTGCCGACGCCGTAGAGCAGCCGGTCGAGCAGCGACACCGGCCGGCCGTCGAGCAATGCCGGGCCGACCTTGCGCGCCAGCGCCATGAAATACTGGAACAGCCGGCGCTTGATGAAGCCCGCATCCTCCATGCGGATCGTCACCTGGGTGATCAGGTTCTCCAGCACCCGCGGCGGCGCGAAGTAGTAGGTCGGGCCGATCTCGCGCAGGTCAATCATCACCGTGGCGGCCGATTCGGGGCAGTTCACCACCAGCCCGACGACGTAGCACTGGGCGTAGGAGAAGATGTGATCGCCGACCCAGGCCATCGGCAGGTAGGACAAGAGCTCGTCGCCCTCCTTCAGGCCGTCGAAATCGGCGCCGGCCTTGGCGGCCCAGATCAGGTTGTCGTAGCTCAGCACCGCGCCCTTGGGCCGACCGGTCGTGCCCGAGGTGTAGAGCATGATGGCGTCGTCCGCGCCGCGGCCGCGGGCGACCTCGGAGGACACGAGATCGGGCGTCGCCTCGAGCCGCTTGGCGCCGCGTTGCTGCACCTCGGCGACCGACAACAATCCCTCGTAATGCCGCAGCCCACGCGGGTCCTGGTACATCACGACTTCGAGCGTCGGCACCTTCTTCTGGATCTCCAGGAGCTTGTCGACCTGCTCCTGGTTCTCGGCGAGCGCGAAGCGCGCGCCGGCATGTTCGACGACATAGGCGAGCTCGTCGGCCACCGAGTCCTGGTAGACCGGCACCGGCAGGCCGCCCAGCGACTGCGCGGCGCACATCGACCAGTAGAGCAGCGGACGGTTGTCGCCGACCACGATCAGCCGGTCGCCGCGGCGGAAGCCGAGATCGGCCAGGCCCGCGGCGAACAGACGGACCTCGGCCGCGACATGGCGCCAGCTGTGGCTTTGCCAGATGCCGTATTCCTTTTCGCGGTAGGCCGGCCGGTCCGGGCTGGTCCGGGCGCGCTCGGCCAGAAGCTTGGGAAACGTGTCCCGAGCGTCGGTCGCGGTATCGGCCGTTCCCGTCGTCATCCCCTGCTTTCGCTCCCTGGGACCGCCTTGATTTGATTGCTTGGCTTTTGCGGCGTTCCGACAGGCAGATAGCCACAGTCAATTTGCGATGGTCAAGCGGCCGCCGGCCGCAGGGGTCAAGCGGCCGCCGGCCGCGGGGGTCAAGCGGCCGCAGGCCGCAGGCGCAGGGTGAAGGCCGCGCCGCCGCCCGGCCGGTTCTCGACCGTGACGCTGCCGTCGTGGCTCTCGGCGACGCGGGCCACGATGGCGAGCCCGAGACCCCTGCTTTCGGCCTTCGTGCGATCGCGCCGCCAGAAGCGCCGGAAGATCGATTCGCGCTCGGCCTCGGGCACGCCCAGCCCGTCGTCGAGCACGCGCACCGTGCCGTCGGCCGAGACTTCGACCTCGATCGAGCCGCCGGTCGGGGCATGGCGGATGGCGTTCTCGATCAGGTTGCGCACGGCCCGGAACAGCGCCTCGGCATGGCCGTGTACCCACACCGGCTTCTCGCTGCCGCCGAGCGCGATGGTCTTGGACTGCCCCACGGCGAGCGGCGCCATGAAGGCGACGGCCTCGGCGCAGACCGCCTGCAGGTCGGCGCGGGCGTCGCCGGCGACGATGAAGGTTTCGAGCTCGGCGATGTCGAGCACCTGGTTGACGATGTGCGTCATGTTCTCGAGATCCTTGCGCAGCGAGTCGCGCAACGGGCCGGACTCCAGCGAATCGACGCGGGCGCGGATGACGGTGAGCGGCGTGCGCAGCTCGTGCGCCATGTCGCCGGTGAATTCGCGCTGGGCGCGGAAGCCCTTCTCGAGGCGATCGAGCGCCTGGTTGACGGCCTGCACCAGCGGCACGATCTCGGTCGGCATCGCCTTCTCCGGCAGGCGTACCTCGGTGTTGGTCGGGCCGATGGTGGCCGCCGTGGTCGAGGCCTCGCGCACCGGCTTGAGCGCACGGCGGAAGATCAGGATGTCGATCAAGAGCAGCGCCAGCAGCAGCGGGAAGGTGATCCAGGCGACGCTGGGGAGGAACGAGGCGACGATGTCGTCGATGATGACGTCGCGATGCGACAGGTCCTGCGCCACCTGGATCACATAGGTGCGGCCATCGACGGTGCGCGACACGCTCAGTCCGAACAGCACCGAGCCCGTGCCACGCCGGCGCACGACCCACTCGCCGTTGCCCGACTCCTTGGGCGGGAACAGCGCGCTGCCGTCGTTGCGCGACGAGAACAGGACATGGCCCGCGGAATCGAGCACGGCATATGCGTAGAGCCCGTAGCTGCCGGCATAGAGCGGCTCCAATTCGGGCGGGATGTCGAGCACCACGCCGCTGGCGAGCGGCTTCAGGAACCCGCTGATGGTCACCGCCTGGCTGTGCAAGGCGTCGCGATGCAGGCTGTTGGCCGCCTCGTTCAGCAACCAGTAAAGCGCCAGCGGCATCGCGACCGAGATCACGCCGATCGCCACGACGTGCAGTGCCACGACGCGCGAGAGGATCGAGCGGAAGCGCGTCACCCGTCGGTCACCCGGTCTTTTCCTCGGCCATCAGGTAGCCGACGCCGCGCACCGTGTGGATCTTCACCGTGGCGCCGGAATCGGCCAGCATCTTGCGCAGGCGATGGACATAGACCTCGACGGCGTTGGAGCCGACGTCGCCCGACAGGCCGAACAGGTGATCCTCGAACAGCCGCTTGGGCGCGACGTTGCCGCTGCGCCTGAGCAGGATCTCCAATACCGCGGTCTCGCGCGCCGGGAAGGCGCGCACGGCGCCGCCGATGATCACCTGGCGGCCCTCAGCGTCGAGCGCGACGTTGCCGAAGGTGAGCCGTCGGCCGAGCAGGTTGTCGGAGCGCCGCAGCAGCGCCTGCAGGCGGGCCAAAAGCTCTTCCATGGCGAAGGGCTTCGCCATGTAGTCGTCGGCGCCCTCGCGCAGGCCGGTGACGCGGTCGCTGACGCCGTCGCGCGCGGTCAGCACCAGGACGGGCGTGGAATCGCCGCGCCGGCGCATGTCGCGCAGGAGGTTCAGCCCATCGTCGTCGGGGAGCCCGCGGTCGAGCACGATCGCGGCATAGCGCATGGTAGCGAGCGCGTGCGCGGCGTCGGCGGCCGTGCGCACGGCGTCGGCGGAGAAGCCACCCTGCGCCAGGCCCTTCTTCAGCAAAGCGACGAGTTCGTCGCTGTCCTCGACAAGAAGGGCCCTCATCGGCGTGGTCCTCCTTTCCGCCTGGTTGCCCTGCCTCAAATCCTAGCACGACTTGCCTTCTCACGACGCCTGCCGGCGGCTACATCTGCAGGTGTGACGCCTTCAGACGAACTTCTGGACCTCGGCGACCGCCGCCTGCGCCTGCGCCGCCTCGTACCGCGGCAGGCCGACGGGCTCGAGCGCACGACCCTGGTGTTCCTGCACGAGGGCCTGGGCTGCATCGAGATGTGGCGCGACTTCCCGCAGAGGCTGTGCGACGCCACGCGCTCGGCCGGCGTCGTCTATGACCGCACCGGCTATGGCGGCTCGAGCCCGTGGCCGGCCGATCCCGGGCAGCGCTACATGGAGATCGAGGCCGACGAGGTGCTGCCGCGCCTGCTGCAGAAGCTCGCAATCGAAGACTGCGTGCTGGTCGGACACAGCGACGGCGGCACGATTGCGCTGAACTACGCAGCGCGCGATCCCGAGCCGCTGCGCGCCGTGGTGACGCTGGCGGCCCATGCCATCAACGAGCCGGCGTGCGTGGCCAGCATCGTCAAGGCGCGCGAGGCGTTCGCGGCGGGCGACCTGCGCCAGCGGCTGATGAAGTATCACGGCGCCAACACCGACGGCGCCTTCCGCCTGTGGTCCGACGCCTGGGTGGCGGCGGACTTCGAGCCGATGGACGCCGACGGCCGGCTGCCCGGCGTCGTCGTGCCGGTGCAGGCGATCCAGGGCGAGGACGACGAATACGGCAGCGAGCTGCAGCTCGGCATCATCGCCGGCAAGGTCGGCGGCTACTGCGAGACGCGCCTGGTGCCCGACTGCGGCCACAGCCCGCACCTGCAGCAGCCGGCGTACGTGTTGTCCGAAATCACCCGCTTCATCGCCCCGCTGGCGCTGGTGGGCTAGCCGCAATCTAGCCTTGTATTTCTTTCATGCTCCTCTCCCACGCTAGGGGGAGAGGTTGGGTGAGGGGGCATGGACAAGGTCTCAAGAGCGCGCGAGCTGCGCCGCGACGGCAGTCGGGCGGAACAGATCTGCTGGGACCTGATCCGTGACCGACGGATCAACGGCGTCAAGTTTCGCCGACAGCATCCGATCGGGCGGTATTTCGCCGACTTCGCCTGCGTATCGAGAAAACTCGTCATCGAGATCGACGGTGAGCATCACGCCTTTCAAGTCGAAGCTGATGCGCATCGGACGGCTGCGATGGAACGCGAGGGTTGGCGCGTTCTAAGATTCTGGGCGAACGAGGTCGTGCAAAATCCCGAAGGAATCTGGGCCTCGATTGAAATCGCGTTGAGCGATCGATCGCCTGTAACCCCCTCACCCAACCTCTCCCCCTAGCGGGGGAGAGGAGCATGAATCAGAGCCGCTTCAGCTCGCTCGCCGCCGCCCAGTTCAGCTCCGACACGGTCGGGCAGCGGGCCTGGGTGAGCTGGAGCTGTTCGCGGGCGCGCCGCTTGTCGCCGCGGCGCAGCGCATCCATGCCGATGAAGAAGGCCGCCGCGCACTTGCCGTTGGTGCGGCTGGCGGCCTCGTCGGTCTCGGCGGCGACCTCGAGCTCGCCGGCCGGCATGTGGCCCAGCAGGAACCTGGCGATCGGCGCGGGCCAGTCGCTCAGGTTCTCGTTGCCGATCTCCTTGGCCAGCAGGCCGCGCGCATCGCGCCGGGCGCGGACCTGCGCCGCGTAGCGCCACAGAAGCGGTCCCAGCCGCGCCCGGAATGTCGTGCGGCCGGCCAGCGTGGCGTCGAAGTCTTCGGCCGCCAGGGCGTACTGGCCGAGATCGAAATGGGCGTGGCCGCGATAGTAGAGCGCCGTGCGCCGGTCGGCGGGCGAGGTCGAGCCGGCCAGCGCCTCGTTGAGCAGGCCAAGCGCGCGCAGGAAGTCGGCGAGCTGCATGTAGACCCGCGCCTGGGCGATCACCAGCCAGGAATCGCCCGGCTTCTGCTGCAGGGCGCTGTCGAGCGTGCGCAGGGCGGCCGCGCGATCGCCGCCGCCGGCCAGCTCCGGCAGCGTGCTCGACAGCACGAGCTGCCAGGTCGTGGGCAGGACCTTGCCCATCTGGGCGATGTCCTTCTGGCTGTCGGTCTGACGGCCCAGGCGATTGAGCTGATAGGCGCGGATGCTGAGATAGATCGACCGATCGAAATCCGAGAGCCTGGAGCTCCGCAGGATCTTGTTCAGCGCGTCGAGGGTCGAATTGCGGGCATCGGACGGCAGGCTGGGCTCGACAGGCAGGCGGCCGAACTCGCGCGCCGAGGGATCCCAGGCCTCGACGGCGTTACGCTGCGCCGAGGCCTCGCCCGAGATGGTCACGAGCAGTGCAAAAGCCGCAAGAATCCGGGCCATTTTCGGCTGCATTCGCGCAATCTGGCACAATGGGCCGGCGCCTGCATCCGCCGATTGCCTGTGCCTCGCCCTGCCCCTATTTTGCCACCCGCCCGCACGAGATCGACCGTCAGGAGTATCATCATGGCCGCCGCCCATCCCAATAGCTTCAAGGCTCGCAAGACGCTGAAGGTCGGCAGCAGGAGCTATACCTATTTCAGCCTCAAGGCCGTCGAAAAGCAGGTCGGTGACCTCAGCCGCCTGCCCTTCTCGCTACGCGTGCTTTTGGAAAACCTTGTCCGTCACGAGGACGGCACGACCGTCAAGAAGACCGACATCGCCGCCTTCGCCGACTGGCTGCAGGCTGGCGGCAAGTCGGTCAAGGAGATCAACTTCCGCCCCGCCCGCGTGCTGATGCAGGACTTCACCGGCGTCCCGGCCGTGGTCGACCTCGCCGCCATGCGCGACGCCATGGGCAAGCTCGGCGGCGACGCCAAGAAGATCAATCCGCTGGTGCCGGTCGACTTGGTCATCGACCATTCGGTGATCGTCGACAATTTCGGCAACACCGGCGCCTTCAAGGCCAATGTCGCGCTGGAGTACGAGCGCAACCTCGAGCGCTATCAGTTCCTGCGTTGGGGCCAGATGGCGTTCGACAATTTCCGCGTCGTACCGCCGGGCACCGGCATCTGCCACCAGGTGAACCTGGAATACCTGGCGCAGGTCGTGTGGACCAGGAAGGAAGGCAAGGAGACGATCGCCTATCCCGACACGCTGGTCGGCACCGACAGCCACACCACCATGGTGAACGGGCTCTCGGTGCTGGGCTGGGGCGTGGGCGGCATCGAGGCCGAGGCGGCCATGCTCGGCCAGGCGATGCCGATGGTGATCCCCGACGTCGTGGGCTTCAAGCTGAGCGGCAAGCTGCGCGAGGGCGCGACGGCGACCGACCTGGTGCTCACCGTCACGCAGATGCTGCGCAAGAAGGGCGTGGTCAACAAGTTCGTCGAATTCTACGGCGAGGGCCTCGACGACCTGCCGCTCGCCAACCGCGCCACCATCGCCAACATGGCGCCGGAGTACGGTGCGACCTGCGGCTTCTTCCCGACCGACGAGATCACGCTGGGGTATCTCAGGACCACCAATCGCGGCCCGGCCGCCAAGCTCGCGGAGACCTACGCCAAGAAGCAGGGCCTGTGGCGCTCCAAGAAGTCGCCCGAGCCGATCTTCACCGACACGCTGCACCTCGACCTCAGCGAGGTTGAGCCGAGCCTGGCCGGGCCGAAGCGCCCGCAGGACCGCGTGCCGCTCTCCCAGGCGGCGTCGCAGTTCGTCGCCAACATGGAGAAGGAGTTCGACCGCAAGGACGACGGCAAGCGCGTCAAGTGCGAGGGCACCGACTACGATCTCGGCCACGGCGACATCGTCATCGCCGCCATCACGTCGTGCACCAACACGTCCAACCCCTACGTCATGCTGGGCGCCGGGCTGATCGCGCGCAACGCGGTCAAGCACGGGCTCAAGGTCAAGCCGTGGGTCAAGACCTCGCTGGCGCCGGGCTCGCAGGTCGTCACGGAATATCTCGCGGCCTCGGGCCTGCAGAAGGACCTCGACAAAATCGGCTACAACCTCGTGGGCTACGGCTGCACGAGCTGCATCGGAAATTCGGGCCCACTGCCCGATCCGGTAACCAAGGCGATCAACGACGCCGACCTGGTGGTCTGCGCCGTGCTGTCGGGCAACCGCAACTTCGAGGGCCGCGTCAATCCCTTGACCCGGGCCAACTACCTCGCCTCGCCCATGCTGGTCGTGACCTACGCGCTCGCCGGCTCGATGAAGATCGACATCACCAAGGATCCGATCGGCATCGGCAAGGGCGGCAAGCCGGTCTACCTGAAGGACCTCTGGCCGTCGAACATGGAAGTCCAGAAGCTGGTCGACAAGCACGTCACGGCCAAGGCCTTCAAGAAGCGCTACGCCGACGTCTTCAACGGCGACAAGTTCTGGCGCAGCATCAAGACCAAGCCGACCCTGACCTATGGCTGGGACGACAAGTCGACCTACGTGCGCAACCCGCCCTATTTCGACGGCATGGGCAAGACGCCGGGCAGCATCGCCAACATCGAGGGCGCGCGCCCGCTCGGCCAGTTCGGCGATTCGATCACCACCGATCACATCTCGCCCGCCGGCTCGATCAAGAAGGACAGCCCGGCCGGCAAGTACCTGGGCGAGCACGGCGTCGAGGCCGAGGACTTCAACCAGTACGGCACGCGGCGCGGTAATCACGAGGTGATGATGCGCGGCACCTTCGCCAACATCCGTCTCAAGAACGAGATGGTGCCGGGCATCGAGGGCGGCTTCACGCATCACTACCAGACCGACCAGCCCGAGCCGATCTTCGACGTGGCCATGCGCTACAAGAAGGAGCACACGCCGCAGATCCTGATCGCCGGCAAGGAATACGGCACCGGCAGCTCGCGCGACTGGGCGGCCAAGGGCGTGAACCTGTTGGGCGTGAAGGCCGTGGTGTGCGAGACCTTCGAGCGCATCCATCGCTCGAACCTCGTGGGCATGGGCGTGCTGCCGCTGCAGTTCAAGGACGGGATGACGCGCAAGACCTTGAACCTCACCGGCCACGAGAGCTTCGACGTCGGCGGCATCGACGGCGGGCTGAAGCCCGGCATGGACGTGCCGCTCACCATCCATCGCCGCGACGGCGCCAGCGAGAAGGTGATCCTGACCTGCCGCATCGATACCGCCGAGGAGATCGAGTACTTCAAGAACGGCGGCGTGCTGCACTACGTGCTGCGCAACCTGGCCCAGGCGGCCTGAGAACCACCGGCCATGGCGACGGGACTGGTCAGTCACTTCGTCGCCATGGCCGGCAACAATGCCTGGTCCAATCACCGGCTGCTGACGGCCTGCAAGGCGCTGACGCCGGCCGAGTTCGCCGAGCGGCGCACGGGCTTCTTCCCGTCGCTGCGCGCTACGCTGAACCACATCCTGTGGGTCGACATCTACTACATCGACGCGCTGTATCGCGATCCGACGGTGCTGCAGCGCTACAACGATCCGCCGCCGGATTTTCCCGACGCCCGCCAGCTCTACAATGTGCAGCGCCAAAGTGACCGTCGGCTGGTCGATTTCTGCGAACGGCAGACCGACGCGAGCCTCGCCGAGGGGCTCAGCCTGCCGCGGCCCAACCGCACGCCGCCACCCTCCAGCGTCGCCTCGATCCTGGAACATCTCTTCCAGCACCAGATCCATCATCGCGGCCAGGCGCATGCGATGCTGAGCAGCACGTCGGTCAAGCCGCCGCAGCTCGACGAGTTCTTCCTCGCGGGCGAAGAGCATCTGCGGAGCGACGAGCAGCGTCTGCTTGGCTTGCCCCAGCGCTGATGCGACCACGTTCCTCCTTCGCGGGCGCGGCGATCGAAGTGAGCGACCTCGGCCGCTCGGTCGCCTTCCATCGCCTGTGGCTGCCGATGCTGGGCTTCCGTCGCGTCTGGGCCGGACCCGACCGCGTGATGTGGTCGCGCGGCTACGACCACTTCGTCATGCGCCAGGCCAAGGAAGGGATCTCCTACGGCCCGGGCGCGCTGTGGCTTGCCGTCTCGGCCGAGAGCCGCGCCCAGGTCGACCAGGTGTTCGCCGAGCTGCGCGACGCCGGCGCGGAGATCCTGCAGCCGCCCAAGGAGCTCGACTACTTCGCACCCGGCTACTATTCGGTCGCCTTCCGCGATCCCGACGGCGTGCCGATCGAGGTGGCGCACCGCTGGGACGAATTGCCGGAGGTGGCCGACGCCGAGCAGGTCCAGGTGCCCGGTCACGGCGTGACCCTGGGCGGCTACTTCTTCAAGCCGCAGGCCGGCACGCCGCCCTATCCGGCGGTGATCCTGCTGCACGGCTTCGCCGGCCATGCGCACAACATGGTCGGGCTGGCGCGGACCTGCACGGCCAACGGCTACGCCGCACTCGCCCTGTCGCTGCGCGGCTGGCTGGGTTCTGAAGGCGAGAGCGACCAGGGCCTGCGCCAGCCGCTCGACGTGCTGGCGGCGATCGACTGGCTGGCCAAGCGGCCGCTGGTCGACAAGGACCGCATCGCCGTGGTCGGCGCCTCGATGGGCGGCCAGGTGGCGCTGCTGGTGGCAGCCCACAGGCCGCCGATTCGCGCCGTCGCCTCCTTCTACGGCCCGACCGACCTGGCACGCTGGCGCGAGGCCAATCCCTTCATCCGCGACTATCTCGACGACCTGTGCGGACCCGAAGGCCTGCCGGTCCGTTCGCCGATCCTGCGGGTGGCGCAGATCGACGCACCGGTACTGCTGGTCCACGGCGATCGCGACGAGAACGTGCCGGTGGAACAGGCGCAGGCGATGGCCGAAGCGCTGAAGAGCCACGGCAAGGAGGTCGAGACCTTCATTGTGCCAGGCGGTACGCATTTCTTCACGGAACAGCAGAACGCGCAGACCCGGCGTAAGCTGTTCGACTTCCTGCGCCGCCATCTCAATCGGAGCTGATCTTTCATGCGCGTGTCCGAAGCCATCAACTCCCGCCGCTCGATGCGCGTGTTCAAGGCCGATCCCGTGCCGCAGTCCGCTATCGAATGGATCATTTCCACCGCGAGCCGCGCGGCCTCGAACGGCAACCTGCAGCCATGGAAGCTCTACGTCACCACGGGCAAGGCGCGGCAACGCCTGTCGGCCGCCATCCTCAAGGCGATGGACGACGGCGACAACGGGCCGGGCGCCGAATACAACGTCTATCCCAAGGAATTCACTGCCATGTACGACGCGCGCCGCAAGCTCGTCGGCAAGCAGCTCTACACCCTGCTCGGCGTGCCGCGCGGCGATGCCGCCGGCATGCTGAACCAGTTCCGCAAGAACTACGACTTCTTCGATGCGCCGGTCGGCATGATCCTGTGCGTCGAGCGGCGCATGGGCAACGGCCAGTGGATCGACTGCGGCATCTTTCTCGACCAGCTCATGCTGCTGGCGCGCGAGAAGGGCCTGCATACCTGCCCGCAGGCCGCCTTCAGCCGCTACCAGCACGTCGTGCACCGCGAGCTGGAAGTACCCGACGAGGAGGTCGTGATCTGCGGCCTGGCGCTGGGCTATGCCGATCCCGACGAGGTGCCCAACAACCTGATCACCGAGCGCGCCCCGCTCAAGGACTTCACGACCTGGTTCAGCGAGTAAAACCGGGGCACCAAAGTCGAATTGCCGAAGCCGGCGCGCGCGGGCTAAAACCCGCTTAATTCGCGGCAAAAGCCGACGGGAGGGAACCATGGCCGATGAACTGATCGACGTCAGCGCCGACTGGGCCAAGCGCGCCTATGTCGACGACGCCAAGTACAAGGCGATGTACGAGGCCTCGATCAAGGATCCCGCGACGTTCTGGGGCGAGCACGGCAAGCGCGCCGACTGGATCAAGCCCTACAGCCCGGGCGCGGTGCGCGACGTCGACTACACCGGCAACGTCCACATCCGCTGGTTCCATGACGGCGTGCTGAACGTGTCGGCCAACTGCGTCGACCGGCACCTCGCCCGGCGGGCCGACCAGACGGCGATCATCTGGGAAGGCGACGATCCGGCCAAATCGAAGAAGATCACCTACCGCGAGCTTCATGCCGAAGTCTGCCGCATGGCCAACGCGCTGAAAGAGCTCGGCGTCAAGAAGGGCGATCGCGTCACCATCTACCTGCCGATGATCCCCGAGGCGGCCTATGCCATGCTCGCCTGCACGCGGATCGGGGCGATCCACTCGGTGGTGTTCGGCGGCTTCTCGCCCGACAGCCTGGCCAACCGCATCGTCGACTGCGACAGCCACGTCGTGATCACCGCCGACGAGGGCCTGCGCGGCGGCAAGCCGGTGCCGCTCAAGGCCAACACCGACGAAGCGCTGACCAAGGCGCCGGGCGTGAACAAGGTGCTGGTGGTCCGGCACACCGGCGGCAAGGTGGCCTGGGATGCCGGCCGCGACGTATGGTGGCACGAGATCGCGGCCAAGGTGCCGGCCGACTGCGCGCCCGAGCCGATGGGCGCAGAGGACCCGCTGTTCATCCTCTACACTTCGGGCTCGACCGGACAGCCCAAGGGCGTGCTGCACACGACCGGCGGCTACATCGTCTTCGCCTCGATGACGCACCAGTACGTCTTCGACTATCACGACGGCGACGTCTTCTGGTGCACGGCCGACGTGGGCTGGGTGACCGGCCACAGCTACATCGTCTACGGCCCGCTGGCCAACGGCGCCACCACGCTGATGTTCGAGGGCGTGCCGAACTATCCCGATTCCAGCCGCTTCTGGCAGGTGATCGACAAGCATCAGGTCAACATCTTCTACACCGCGCCGACCGCCATCCGCGCCCTGATGCGCGAAGGCGAAGCGCCGGTGAGGAAAGCGACGCGCAAGAGCCTCAGGTTGCTCGGCACGGTCGGCGAACCGATCAACCCCGAGGCGTGGCTGTGGTACTACCGCGTGGTCGGCGATTCGCGCTGCCCCATCGTCGACACCTGGTGGCAGACCGAGACCGGCGGCATTTTAATCACGCCGCTGCCTGGCGCGACCAAGCTCAAGCCCGGTTCGGCCACGCGGCCGTTCTTCGGCGTGGAGCCCGTCATGGTCGACGCCGAGGGCAAGGAGCTTTCGGGCGCAGCCGCCGGCAATCTCTGCCTGATCAACTCGTGGCCCGGCCAGATGCGCACGGTCTATGGCGATCACCAGCGCTTCATCGACACCTACTTCAAGGCCTATCCCGGCAAGTATTTCACCGGCGACGGGGCGCGCCGCGACGCCGACGGCTACTACTGGATCACCGGCCGCGTCGACGACGTGATCAACGTCTCGGGCCATCGCATCGGCACCGCCGAGGTCGAGAGCGCCCTGGTCGGCAACCAGAAGGTGGCCGAGGCCGCGGTCGTGGGCTTCCCGCACGACATCAAGGGCCAGGGCATCTACGCCTACGTGACCCTGAAGGCGGGTCAGCAATCCTCCGAGGATCTGCGCAAGGAGCTGGTCGCCTGGGTGCGCAAGGAGATCGGCCCGATCGCCACGCCCGACGTCATCCAGTGGGCGCCCGGCCTGCCCAAGACGCGCTCGGGCAAGATCATGCGCCGCATCCTGCGCAAGATCGCCGAGAACGACTTCAGCAACCTCGGCGACACGTCGACCCTCGCCGATCCCGCCGTGGTCGACGACCTGGTGAAGAACCGAGCGAAGTGAACCCAAGCAAGTGAACCCGACCATCCAGCAACTCAGCGCCGACCTGGCGGCCGGCCGCACGACCTCGCGCAAGCTCGCCGAAGAAGCGCTGGCCCGCATCGCCGACCCCAAGGGCGAAGGCGGACGGGCCTTCATCAAGGTCTGGCGCGACCAGGCGCTGGCCGCGGCCGACGCCAGCGACCTGCAGCGCAAGGCGGGTCTGGTGCTCTCGCCGCTCGCCGGCCTGCCGGTCTCGATCAAGAACCTGTGCAACGTCGCCGGCGAGACGACGCTGGCCGGCTCCAAGGCGCTCGACGATGCGCCGCCGGCGAAGCACGACGCGCCTGTCGTGGCGCGGCTGCGCGCGGCCGGCGCGGTGATCGTCGGCAGCACCAACATGAGCGAGTTCGCCTTCTCAGGCGTGGGCTTCAACCCGCACTACGGCACGCCGGGCAACCCGGCCGACCGCAAGCGCGTGCCGGGCGGCTCCTCGTCGGGCGCGGCAGTCTCGGTGGCCGACGGCATGGCCGTGGCGGCGCTCGGCACCGACACCGGCGGCTCGGTGCGCATTCCCGCCGCCGTCTGCGGCATCACGGGCTTCAAGCCGACGGCGCGGCGGGTGCCGATCGACGGCGTGGTGCCGCTCTCGACCTCGCTCGATTCGATAGGGCCATTGGCCAATTCGGTGGAATGCTGCGCCATCGTCGATGCCGTGTTCGCCGGCGAGCCAATATCGGTCCCTGCGCCGGCGCCGCTGGCCGGCCTGCGCTTCGCCGTGCCCATGCACTTCGTGATGGACGATCTCGATCCCGTGGTCGCCACGGCCTTCGAGCGGGCGCTGAAGGCATTGTCGGGCGTCGGCGTGAAGATCGAGAAGATCGATCTGCCGGAGCTGAACGAGCTCAACACGATCAACGCCCGGGGCACCTTCGCCGCTTCCGAGGCCTATGCCTGGCACCGCACGCTGATCGAGCGCCGCGGAAAGGACTACGACCAGCTCGTCTACCCGCGCATCATGCGCGGCAAGGAGATGAGTGCGGCCGACTACATCGACCTGCTGGCGGCGCGCGCCGACCTGCAGAGGCGGGTGTCGGCGATCACCTCGAACTACGACGCCGTCGTCATGCCGACCTGCGCCATCGTCGCGCCGACGCTCGACGAGGTCTCGACATCCGACGGTTTCACCAAGAAGAACATGCTGCTGCTGCGCAACACCACGGTCGGCAACTTCCTGGACCGCTGCAGCATCAGCCTGCCCTGCCACGCACCCGGCGAGCTGCCGGTCGGCTTCACGCTGATGGGCGAGGCGATGACCGACAGGCGCATCCTGGCGATGGCCCGCTCAGTCGCGCCGGTGGTGCGCAGCTCATGATCTTCCGGACCGCCGGCTTCCAGCCGGCTCATACTCTTCGGGGCGCGGACCTCCAGGTCCGCATCATGCTCATGAGCGGACCTGGAGGTCCGCGCTCCACATGAGCCGGCAGGATGCCGGCGGTCCGCAAGACTACTGATACTTCGGATCGTCCGGCCGTCGCATGCGCCAGACGTTGTCGGTCGTGGTGTATTCGCTGTAGCCCAGCCGCGCCACCGGCTTGAAGGCCAGCGTGTCGATGCGGCCGTCCTTGATGATGCCGTCGTCGATGTGCACGCCCACCACCTGGCCGAACACCACCGAGCCGCGCTTGGTCTCGTGGCCCTTCTCGACCGGCAGCTCGATGGTGCGCCAGTACCTGCACTCGAGCGCTACCGGCGATTCCTTCACCCGCGGCGGTTTCACCAGGGTGCTGGGCTCGGGCGTCAGGCCGGCGAGCCTGAGCTCGTCGACGCCGAACTCGACCATGGTGGTCGTGACGTTCATCTGCTCCTTCAGGCTCTCGCTCACCATGTTGACGACAAACTCGCCCGTTGCCTCCGCGTTCAGCCGGCTGTGCTTGGTCGGCGTGCTGCCGTAGGTGCCGGTGATGGCGAAGCAGACGATCGGCGGGAATTCGCTGACCGCGTTGTAAAAGCTGTAGGGCGCCAGGTTGACGCGGCCCTGCCGGTCGACCGTCGAGATCCAGCCGATCGGCCGCGGCACGATCAGCGACTTCAGAGGATCCTGCGGCAGCCCGTGGTCGCGCTTGGCGGCATCGTAGAACATGGTTTCCTCTTAGCCGAAGTGCCGGCTCGCCGTTTCATGGGCCTCGTCGAAGGCGGCCTCCAGCCGTGGGTTGAGCCCGCGGCATGACTGCACGACATCGTTGGCCCACACGACATAATCGCGCAGCCGCGCCTCTGTCCATCCCACCGGCGGGCTTGCAACCAGCCCGCGCAGGTTGGAGGTCTTGTCGGCGAGCTTGAGCAGCTTGGCGCGTCGCGATTTGGCCGGGGTTTTCTCGATCTGCAGGCGCTTGCGCTCCTCCTTGGGCAACGACTTGTCGTCGGTCACCTCGGCCACCAGCGCCGCCACCTCGGGCCCGAAGCGCTGCTCGAGGTCTTCGTAGGTCGCGTCGGTGTCCTCGAGCGTGTCGTGCAGCAGGCCGCCCATCAGCAGCACGACGTCGCTGCCGTCGGTCGCCTCGGCGAGCAGTGCGGCCACCTCGGTCAGGTGGTTGACGTAGGGCTCGGCGCGCTCGCCCTTGCGCCGCTGTGCGATGTGCTGGCGGGCGGCGTAGTCGGCAGCGCGCGCCAAGCGAACCAGATCAGGGGCCAGGTCGGTGTTCATCAACTCCCCCATCAACTCCTGTTGTGCGACCAACCGTCCGGCTTGTCGAGCCAGCCGGGCCGGCCCATCTTCCGCTCATGTCACGTACGATGAAGGCGCTGCTGGGCGTCTGGATTGCCGCCCTGGCCGCCGCCGCGGTGTGGATCGGCTGGGATGCGTATCAAGGCGGCAAGCCCGCCATCGGCGGGCCGTTCGCGCTCACCGACCAGGACGGCCGCACCGTCACCAGCGACAGCCTCAAGGGCAAGCCGACGCTGATCTATTTCGGCTTCACCTACTGTCCCGACGTCTGCCCGACCTCATTGCTGCTGATGGAAAACGCCATCGAGAAGCTGGGACCGGACACACCTGCGAAGGTGAACCTGGTGTTCATCACGGTCGATCCCGAGCGCGACACGCCGGCGCTGCTCAAGGGCTACGTCACCAATTTCGGGCCGACCTTCATCGGGCTCACCGGCACGCCGCAGCAGATCGCCGACGCCGCCCGCGCCTACCGTGTCTACTTCCAGAAGGTGCCGGGCAAGGATGGCGGGCCATACCTGATGGACCACTCCTCGATCGTCTACCTGCTCGACCGCAACGGGCGGTTCGTGACCCACTTCACCCATGAGGCAAAGGTCGAACAGATTGCAGCGGCTGTGGGCAAATTGCTCTGACGGCCACAATCAAGTCATTGAATTCACACGATTTGTGCACCGCACTATTGGGGTGACAAGGCCCCGGCCGCGCGTACAATCCGCGCCCAATGCTCTATGCCGCGTATGAGTTCCAGCGTCTGCTCGCCAAGCCCGTCCGCCTTTGGGCGAACGCGCTGGAGCAGGTCTATTCCAGCCCCTACAACCCGCTCAGCGACACCTGGTTCGGCAAGTCGGTGGCGGCGAGCGCCGAGATCATGGCGCGGCTCACCCAGAACTACGCCAAGCCCGCCTTCGGCCTGAAGACCACGCAGATCGGCAACGAGACCGTCGCGGTCAACGAAGAGATCCTGCTGCGCAAGCCGTTCTGCCAGCTGCTGCGCTTTCATCGCGACACGACACGGCACGACCCCAAGGTGCTGGTGGTGGCGCCGATGAGCGGCCATTACGCCACCCTGCTGCGCGGCACGGTCGAGGCGCTGCTGCCCGACCACGACGTGCACATCACCGACTGGACCGACGCGCGCGAGGTGCCGCTCTCTCAGGGCAACTTCGATCTCGACGACTATGCCGACTACGTCATGGAGTTCTGCCGCTATCTCGGCCCGGACGTCCATGTCATCGCGGTCTGCCAGCCGTCGGTGCCGGTCATGGCGGCGGCCGCGCTGATGGCCGCCGACAAGGACCCACGCCAGCCCAAATCGATCACCCTGATGGGCGGCCCGATCGACACGCGCGTCAGCCCGACCACACCCAACGACCTGGCGATGCGCAACTCGATGATGTGGTTCCGCCAGAACGTCATCTCGACGGTGCCCTTCGCCTATCCGGGCGCGATGCGGCGAGTCTATCCGGGCTTCCTGCAGCTCACCTCGTTCATCAGCATGAACCTCGACCGGCACATCAACGCCCACATGCGCCAGTTCGAGCATCTCGTGAAAGGCGACGACGATTCGGCCGACGGCCATCGCGCCTTCTACGATGAGTATCTCGCGGTGATGGACCTCACCGCCGAGTTCTATCTGCAGACCATCCAGGTCGTGTTCAAGGAGCACCAGTTGCCGCGCGGCGTCTGGGTGAGCCGCGGCCGCAAGGTCGATCCCTCCTTCATCGAGACCGCCTTGATGACCGTCGAGGGCGAGCTCGACGACATCTCGGGCGTCGGCCAGACCAAGGCCGCGCATGCGCTCACGCCGAACATTCCCGGCGCGCGTCATGTGCATTGGGAGCAGCCGCGGGTCGGGCACTACGGCATCTTCAACGGCCGCAAGTGGCGCGAGCAGATCATGCCGCGCGTCCGCGACTTCATCCGCGACAACGACGGGCGCTGACGCGCGTCAAACGACCTCACCTTCTGAGGAGCGCCCGAAACGTCGGCGGCGCGGTATGCGAGATCAACCTGTTCTTCACCGAGATCGACGGTGACGACAACACCCGCATCATCATTCCCAACGGCAAGCTGTGGGGCGAGATCGTGCGCGTGCCGAAGCGCAACGACACGACGTGGATCGAGCTGCGCTTCCAGCGCCCCGCCAACGACGACATCGGCGCCGCCATCGCCCGTCTCGGCGAGCTGATCCAGCGCGACAAGCGCGTCCTGGGGTCTTCGACATCGGCGTCGAGAGCGTCGGCGACGGCAATTACACGCTGGCCGTCCATCTCTGGGTGTCCCGGCGCGACGTGATCGCCGTGCGCGTCAACCTCGATCGCACGGTCAAGGAGAAGTTCGAGCGCCGGCCCCCACCAACATCACAAGGCCGGCAGTAGAGCGCCGCGCAGGTTAGGGCTTAAGCACATTCCGTCCGGCTGAAAATCAGCCGGACGGAATGTGCCCGGCCATGATGTTCGAGCCAACGCACTTTCGATCGTATGGAACCGCAAGCGGTTCCATACGATCGAAAGGTGCTCTAGCATTCCGACATGGATGCCGCCGTAGAGTTTCCGGTCGAGATCTCCGAATGGAAGCCCGCTCCGTTCGCCTTGGGCGGCGAGACCGTGTTCGCGATCGGCGACGTACATGGCTGTGACGCCGAGCTGCGCATGCTGCTCGACGCCATCGCCCGCCTGGCCGGCGAGGCCACGGGCAAGCGGCGGCTGATCTATCTCGGCGACATGATCAATCGCGGGCCCGACAGCGTGGGCGTGCTGGAGCAGTGGGCGCGGGATGAAGAAGCCCACGGCGTCGATCATGTCGACCGGTTGATGGGCAACCACGAGATCATGATGCTGCTCACCGTCATCGGCGGGCCGCACGCCCACAAGGCCGAGACGATGTGGCTTTCCAAGCGCATGGGCGGGACCGCGCTCCTGGACCAGATGCGGGCGCGGGCCGGCCAGCCGGATGCCCGGCCCGACCAGGCGCTGCTCAAGGCCGCGCTGGGCGACGCCGTGGTCCATCGCCTGTGGGGCATGCGCAGCCACGTGCGGCTCGGCAACACGCTGTTCGTCCATGGCGGGCTCGATCCGCACGCCGATCCCGACGAGTTCCTGACGCGCCCCTGGACCATCTTCACCGAGGCGCGCTGGGCCTGGATCAACCACGTCTTCCTCGACTGGAAGGCGGGCTTCAAGGGCACCCTGGTGGTGCACGGCCACACGCCGCCCGACAAGCACCGCGCCATCAGCGGCATGGAAGACCCGCACCTGTTCGAGGGCGACCGGCTGGGCCTCGACGGCGGCAGCGCCCGCACCGGCATCGTCACCGCGGCCGAGATCCAGGACGGCCGCTACCGCATCCTCAAGGCCGGCACGGCCTTCGCCAACCCGGTTTCCCGCAGCGAGGAATAGCCGGCGAATTTCCTGCCGTCGGCTGTCGGAATCGACCTGCTTCGTTCGTCCTAGGCAATATCGAGGGATTTCCCATGCTCTACGCCATCCTTTGCTACAACTCGGAGGACGCGGTCGGCTCGTGGTCCAAGGAGTATCACGACGAAACCATGGCCAAGCTCATGGCCGTCCAGGACAAGCTCGACAAGCAGGGCCGGCTCGGCCCGGTCGCCCGCCTGCTGCCGACCACCGCCGCCACCACCCTGCGCAAGGGCCGCGAGGAGCTGGTGATCGACGGGCCCTTCGCCGAGACCAAGGAGCAGCTGCTCGGCTTCTACATCGTCGATTGCCCCTCGCTCGATGCGGCAATCGAGACCGCCAAGGATCTCGCCAAGGCCAATCCCGGCACCGGCAGCTATGAGATCCGGCCGGTGGCGGAGCTTCACGACTATCAGCTCGCCGAGCAGAGGAAGCCGGCGGCGTGAACGACATCGGCTGGATCGACGCGGTTCTGACCGCCGCGCGCGCCCAGGCGATCGGGGCGCTGCTGCGTTACTTCCGCGATCTCGATACGGCCGAGGAGGCATTCCAAGAGGCCTGCCTGCGCGCGCTCAAGACCTGGCCGCAGAACGGCCCGCCGCGCGATGCCGCGGCGTGGCTGATCTTCGTTGGCCGCAACGCGGCGATGGACGACGTGCGCCGCCGCGCCAAGCAGGTGGCGCTGCCCGACGAGGCGGCGATCTCCGACCTGGGCGACGCCGAAAGCGAGCTCGCCGACCGGCTCGACGGCGAGCTTGTCGAACGCGACGTCGTTCACGGGCGGTGGACCTTCCAGATTCTCGAGGACCACGACGACAACCACTGGAGGACCTTCCGCGATTTAGCGCTCGGCACGTGAT